>JAEUKC010000111.1:0-42534 GCA_016794445.1 Myxococcales bacterium | reverse complement strand
TCGGTCGAGGAGCTCCAGGTCGTCACCACCGGTGACAAGATCCAGGACCGCCCGCTCTCCGAGATCGGCGGCAAGGGCCTGTTCGTGAAGGAGATCGAGGAGGCCCTGCTCGAGGGGCGCGCGCGCTTCGCCGTGCACTCGATGAAGGACCTCCCCGCGCGGCTGCCGCCGGGGCTCTCGATCGCCTGCGTCCCCGAGCGCGCCGATCCGCGCGACGTCCTGCTCGTGCCGCGCGGCCGCGAGCCCTCCCTGGCTGCGCTGCCGAAGGGCGCCCGCGTGGGCTCCTCGAGCATGCGGCGCAAGCTCGCCCTCCTGCGCGCGCGGCCCGATCTCGCGGTGGAGCCGCTGCGGGGCAACATCGACACCCGCCTCCGCAAGCTCGAGATGAGCGCGCTCGAGGGCGGCGGCTACGACGGCATCCTGCTCGCGGCCGCGGGGCTCTCGCGCCTCGGCGTGCCGCTCGAGAGCCTGCCGCCGCACGCGGCGCTCTCGATGGAGGAGATGCTCCCGGCCGTCGCGCAGGGCATCCTCGCGATCGAGGCGCGCGACGGCGACGACGAGACCTGGAAGGCGCTCTCGATGAAGGCCCACGCGCCCACGGCGCTCCGGGCGGCGGCCGAGCGCGGCGTGCTCGTGGCGCTCGAGGCCGACTGCACGGTGCCGCTCGCGGCGCACGCGGTGATCGAGGGCACCCGCCTCGAGCTGCGCGCGTGGCTCGCCGAGGCCGACGGCTCGCGCCTCCGCGAGGGCTCGAGCGACGGCACGGTCGAGAGCGTGGAGCAGGCGCACGCGCTCGGGTTCGCCCTCGGCAAGAAGCTCGCCGCGGGCTGATCTCCGCGCTCGCGAGAACGGCAGATTGGGCGTATTTTTTCGCCCGCACGAATGTAAAGCCGGCGTTCTACATTCGTGCGGAAACAAGATGGCGACCCGCCTGGCGCCACGTTTCTGGCGATCGTCTCTCAGTACTCGAAGCCGCTGCCGCCGATGAACTCGCGGAGCAGCGAGGTGGGCGGGACGTGGTCCGGGTAGATGGTCACGAAGTGATCGATGAGGCGGCGTAGCCGGTACGCCGTGGTGTAGCTCGGGTGCTCGCGCGGCACCTCGAGCAGGTAGCGATCGGCGAACACCTTGAGCACCGAGGGCTCGTAGGCGAGCGAGCTGTCGAACACCGTGTCGGCCTGCGGCAGGAAGGGGAAGATGTGCTTGCGCTCGCCGTCGCGCACCGCGGGCCAGCGCAGGATGTTCTGCGCCGCCGAGAGGTTGCGCGAGTGGCGGTCGCGCACGATGCGGCGGAGGAGCCGGATGTCGGCGGGGCTGACGGACGTGAGCCGGTCGATGGGCAGGCCGACCACGGGGTGGATGAACGTGCGGAACACCTGGTCGCGGGGGGCGGCCGAGCCGAGGAGCGCGGGGTTCAGGCCGTGGATGCCCTCCAGCATGAGCACCTCGTTCGGCGCGAGGCGGAGCTCGGGGCCGCCCTCGGGGTGGCTCTTGCCCGTGACGAAGTCGTAATGCGCCGTGCGCACCGACTCGCCGGCGAGCAGGCGGGCGAGGTGGGCCTGCAGGAGCCGCAGATCGAGGGCCTCGAGGGCCTCGAAGTCGAGGGTGCCGGCCGCGTCGAGCGGGGTCTTCTCGCGGTCGACGTAGTAGTCGTCGAGCGAGATCGCGCGCGGGATCATGCCGTTGATCTGCAGCTGCACGGTGAGCCGCTTGATGAAGGTGGTCTTGCCCGACGACGAGGGGCCCGCGATGGTGATGATGCGCGGCGCGCGGTCGCGGATGAGATCGGCTGCGCGCCCGATGCGCTTCTCGTGGAAGCCCTCGGCCGCGCGGATCAGCTCCGAGACGTCGCCGCGGATGCAGCGCAGGTTGAACGCGCCGACGCTGTCGACGCGGAGCGTGCGCAGCCACGCCTTGTGCTCGACGACCATCTCGGAGGAGCGCGGTGTCTCGGCGCTGCGCTGGGAGAGCGTGGGGTCGCCCACCTCGCGCACGCCCTCGGGGAGGTTCTCCGCGACGGGGCTCCCGAACTCGAGGAGCAGGTTGCCGGCGTAGGGCCGCACGGTGAGGTCGGAGAGCGCGCCGGTGCGCGGCAGGAGCGGCGCGAGCGAGAGCGCGTACACCGTGCCGCAGGTGACGAGCCGCACGGTCGGGTCGCGCCAGGTGCGCAACATCGCCTGCGCGTCCTCCCACTCGCGCGCGGCGAAGTGCGAGGTGGCCTCTTCGACCGCCCACAGCTCCTCGACGATCGGCAGGTCGGCCTCGGCGATGCGGCGGATCTCGAGCTCGAGCAGCTCCGCGAGCGCGAAGTGGTCACCTTCTTGCGGGAGCTCGACGATCTGCGCCGAGGAGAGCGACGGACCGGTGCGCAGCTGCACGCCGATGCGCGCCGCCGCCTCGAGCAGGACGAGGCCAGCGCTCCGCCGGTAGACCTCGCGCCCCTCCCAGGTGTGGGTCGTGAGCGGCTCGATCGCGGCGTCGGCGAGGAGCGGCGTGGAGAGCGCGGTCGGCTTGCGGTCGACGAGCGCGGCGACGACCAGCGCGCCGTCGTGGTTCGCCGGCAGCACGGTGTGGAGCAGCGTGCCCATGGGCACCTGCTTGGTCACGCCGAACACCTTGATCTCGATCGAGGTGCGGCGCGGGAGGGTGCGCTCGCGCAGCAGGACGCCGACGTTCTCGGTCATGTGCACGAGCTGCAGGCCGAGCCGGTCCACGACGCGACGCAGGAGGGCGAGGGCGAGCGTGGGGCACTCCGCGGCCATGCGCTCGAACGAGCGCCGTGAGAGGCGCGCGAGGCTCAGGCGCTCGTCGGCCACCACCGACGCGGCGCGGGGGCGCTCGGCGAGCAGCGCGAGCTCGCCGAAGTGATCTCCGGGCTCGAGGGTCTGCACCTCGAGGCCGGCGTGGAACACCCGCGCGCTCCCCGCGAGGACGAAGAACATGTCCACCCCCGGCTCGCCCTCCCGGAGGATCGACTCGCCGCCCTCGACCTCCATCACCTCGAGGAAGCGCGAGAGGGCCTGCGCGTCGTCGGGCGGCAGATCGGTGAGGAGCGGGTTCTCGCGGAGAGCTTCTGCGGGGTGGGGGCTCGGGGTCATTTGGCTTGGTCGCTCCCGCTCCGATGGCACGCAAGCGATTCAGGGGTTCGCAACGTTTGCGGCGGGCTCCGCGGGGAACTGCGGGGAACTGGGCGTCGAGGAGACTCCCTCCAGGGGATACGCAAGAGGCTCGCCAGCTAGGTCTGGCGGGCGAGCCAGTCACGCACGGCGAGTCCCGTGCCGAGCGGCCAGGGGCGGAGCTTCTCCTTCGCGACGCGTCGATGGTCGGCGAGCTCGGCGCCGAGCACGATCGTGCCCGTGGCGCGCACGTGGAACGCGACGATGAGCTCGTTGCGCATCGTGAAGTCGTAGACCCCGATCAGCGAGACCACCTCGCCCTCGAGCCCGAGCTCCTCGCGCACCTCGCGGAGCACGCCGGCCTCGGGCGTCTCGTCGCGCTCGAGGAAGCCGGTGACGAGGGCGAACATCTTCTCGGGCCAGCCGTGGTTGCGCACGAGGATCACGGCGCCCTCGTGCTCGACGATCGCGGCCACCACCGGGAGCGGGTTGTCGTAGAACACCCAGCCGCAGGCTGGGCACGTCCGCCGCGTGCGCTCGCCGTCGTGCCGATCGACGAGCGCGACGCCGCAGCGGAGGCAGTGCGCGGCGATCACGGGCCTGCCTCCCGCGTCATCTCGATCATCGTGCGGCGGAACCCGAGCGAGGCGAACAGCCGCTGCGCGGCCTCGTTGGCGACCGCCGTGTCGAGGACGACCCGCGGGGCGCCCTTCGCGGTGAGCGCCGCGGCCATCCCGAGCACGAGCGCGCGGGCGAAGCCGAGGCGACGCGCCGGAGCGGCGACGAACACGTCGTGCAGCTTGCCGTGCGTGTCGAGCAGATCGTTGTAGTTGCGCCCCTCGAGCGTGCCGTAGCAGTAGCCGACGACCTCGCCGTCGTGCTCGGCGACCAGCACCACCGCGCCCTCGCGCGACGACTCCTTCACGAGCCAGCAGCCGTATCCCTCACCGATACCCTCGCCGGGCAGGAACCGCGCGGGGTCGAGGTCGTGGTGGAGCCGGACGAGGCCCTCGGCGAGCTCGCCGAGGCGCGCACGGTCCTCGGCGACGGCGTTGCGGATGGTCACCGTGGGAGTAGAGGACGCGAGGGCGCCGCCGGCAACTACGAACGCAGCGCGACGACCCCGGCGACCACCACCGGGATCGAGATCAGCGCGACCACCGCGGCCTCGACGAACGCGCGCTGGGTGAGGAGGCCCACCGTCCAGCCGAGCATCGCGAGCGCGCCGACGACGTCGAGGCGGCGCCCGATCGCCCGCGCGCGCGCCCGGAAGCGCGGGGAGACGAGGCCGAGCAGCGTGGGCCCGAGCCGCAAGAGCAGGGCGGCGACCAGCGCGAGGACGAGCGCGCGCTTCACGAGAGGTCGCGGTCGCGGAGCTCGCGGAGGTGGGAGACCCCCTGTCGCCGGAGCTCGAGCGCGAGGTCGTGGGTGACCTGGGCCGGGAACCGGGGACCGCCGTAGATGAAGCCGGTGTACGCCTGCACCAGGTCTGCGCCGGACCGCACGAGGGCGACGACGTCGGCCGCGGTCTCGACGCCCCCGACCCCGATCACGACCGCATCCTCGCCGAGCCGAAGGCGCGCGCGGCGGACCGCGAGGCGGGCGCGCTCGCGGAGCGGAGGGCCGGAGAGGCCGCCTCCTCCGATCGCCTCGATGTCTCGGGCGCTCGTGCGGAGGCCATCGCGGCGGATGGTGGTGTTGGAGCAGACGACGCCGGTGAGCCCCACCTCGGCGACCACGTCGAGCAAGGCATCGAGCTCGGCCTCGTCGAGGTCGGGCGCCACCTTGAGCAAGAGCGGGACGCGGCCGTCGTTCTCGGCGACGAGCGCCGACAGGAGGGCGCGCGCGACCGCCGGGCCCTGCAGCGCGCGGAGGTTCTTGGTGTTGGGCGACGACACGTTGACCACCACGAACTGCGCGACGGGGAGCACCGCGCGGAACGAGGCGAGGTAGTCGGCGATGGCGCCCTCGATGGGCTCGATGTCGACCAGGCGCGACTTCCCGATCGAGAACCCGACCGGGATCGGTGGCGAGGGAAGGGTCGCGTAGGCCCGCGCGACGGCGGCGGCGCCCTGGTTCGGGAACCCGAGCCGGTTGATCAACGCGCGGTCGAGAGGCAGCCGGAACAGGTTCGGCTCGGGGTTCTGCTCCTGCGCGAGCGCGGTGACGGTGCCGAGCTCCAGGAAGCCGAAGCCGAGCGCCGAGAGCGCGTGGGGGCGCTCTGCGTTCTTGTCGAACCCGCCCGCGAGACCGAGGGGCGAGGGGAAGGTCAGACCCATGACCTCGACGGTCAGGGAGGGGTCGAGCGACGGCCGCAGGCGCGCGGCGAGCGACGGCGCGAGCTCGAGCGCGCCGAGCGCGAAGAACCCGAGCGCGTGCGCCTCGGCCGGTGACGCCAGGAACAGGAGCGGCCGCAGGAGCGAGCGCCAGGCGCTCACGTGGTGTACTCGGCGTTGATGCGCACGTACTCGTAGCCGAGATCGGCGGTGAGCAGCACCGCCTCGCCATGGCCCTCGGCGAGCTCGATCTCGAGCGACACGTCGGGCACGCGCATGGCCTGCGACAGCGCCGCGCGATCGAAGCTCGTCGGCCCTCCACCCTCGAACACGACCGTGCCCTGCAGCAGACACCGCAGGCCGGCGACGCTCTTCACCGCGCGGCTGTTGCCGACCTGGCTCACGAAGCGCCCCCAGTTCGGGTCGTTGCCGAACAGCGCGGTGCGGACGAGCGCGGAGCTCGCGACGTGCACGGCGACGGCCCGGGCGGCCTCGTCGCTCGCGGCGCCGCGCACGTTGATCGTGGTGACCTTGGTCGCGCCCTCGCCGTCGCGGGCGATGAGCCACGCGAGGCGCCGCGAGACGCGCTCGACGCTGGCGAGCACCTCGGCGTCGAGCGCGCCGCTGCCCGCGCGCGAGAAGAGGAGGAACGTATCGTTGGTGCTCGTGTGCGTGTCGACGTGGACCGCGTTGAACGAGCGCGCGGCGAGGCGACCGATCAGGCTGGCGAGCGCGGTGGGCGACGCTTCGGCGTCGGTGCCGACGAAGGCGAGCATGGTCGCCATGTCGGGCTGGATCATCCCCGCGCCCTTGCACAGGCCGGCGACGACGTGGCCGGCCGCGGCCTCGCTGGCCTCCTTGGCGAAGGCGTCGGTGGTCTGGATGGCCGCGAGGAACGCGCGGCCGCCCGCCGGCTCGGCCGACAGGGCCGCGAACGCGGCGTCGATGCCGGCGCGCACGCGCTCCATCGGGAGCGGCACGCCGATGACCCCCGTGGAGCAGACGAGCACCTCGTGGACCGGGCAGCCGACGAGCGCGGCGACCTGCGCTGCCATCGCGGCCGCGTCGGCCTCGCCGCGAGCGCCGGTGCAGGCGTTCGCGTTGCCGCTGTTGACGACGAGCGCGCGCAGGCGCCCGCCGCTCGCCGCGAGGTGGGCGCGGCAGAGGGCGACCGGAGCCGCGGCGAGGAGGTTCTGGGTGAACACGCCCGCGACCGACAGCGGTGCATCGGCGACGAGCAGGGCCACGTCGGGCTTGCCGCTCGCCTTGATGCCCGCCGCCACACCGGCGGCGCGGACGCCGAGGCGCGTGAGATCGTGATCGGCCGGAGGGAACTCCGGAGGCGCGATGGTGGCCATCGCGCGCTCCTCAGCCACCGTCGGCGGGCGCGTCGGAGGCAGCGTCGGACGCGCCACCGTCGGTCGAGCCGCCGTCCGTCGAGCCGCCGTCCGTGCCGCCGTCGAGCGGCGTGGCGCTGCCCTTGTTGGTCCAGACGCCGTTGTCGCGGCAGGCGCCGCGGTAGAACTCGAGGATCTCCTTGCGAAGGAGGGTGACGTCGGGCGTCTCCTTGTAGATCTCGTCGAGGGTGCAGGTGTCGATCTGCGCGGAGTACTTCTCGAAGCACACCGCCGCGTCCTTCGCGGCCACGTCGTAGCACTTGCCGCCCGACTTGATGGCGGCGGCGACGCAGTCGTCGCGCTCCGAGGTGGTGTCGTCGCAGGTGCCGCACACCTTGTCCTGGCAGTCGTAGGAGCAGTTCGCCGACTTGGCGCAGGCCGCGTCCATCGAGCGCCAGTAACACTTGTAGTCGTCCGGGTAGAGCTTGCCGGGGATGTAGTCCCACGAGAAGCTCTCGATGCAGGGGAGGCAGGTGGGGTTGGCGGTCTTCCACGCGGCGCAGGTGGAGGGCACGTCGAGCTTGGCGGTGATGCAGTTGGTGACGAAGTCCTGCAGCGCGGCCTCGGTGCACGCGGTGCCCGACGTGCCGGTGGCGGGGGTCGGGCAGGTGAAGCCCGTGGGGAGGGGCTCGGCGCAGGAGGTCGGGTCGACCTCGGAGGTGCCCGTGTCGACCTTGCCCGTGTCGATCTTGCCCGTGTCGGACGCGTCGGCCGTGGTGCCGGTGTCGGTCGCATCGACCGGGGCCGGATCGGAGCCGCAGCCCACGAGCCCGACCGCGCCCACGAGGCCCGCGGCAGCGAGGAGACCGACGAAAGAAAGCCCGAGAAAGCGCGTGCGGTTCGACATTGGTGAGCCGCGCGTCGTAGGACGGCATCCTCCTCTCCGCAAGCCCTCGACGCCGGGGAAGCCACCCTGTCTACTCTTGCGGAAGCCTCCAGGAGAAACCCATGGTCGACGCCGCTGCCCTCGTCTCGAGCCTCCGCAAGACCTTCGACGGTGGGCGCACGCGCCCGCTCTCGTTCCGCCTGGGGCAGCTCGCTGCCCTCCAGCGCATGATCGAGGAGCGCGAGGGCGAGATCCTCGAGGCCCTCCGCGTGGACGTCGGCAAGCCGCGGATGGAGGCGTACGTCGCCGAGCTCGGCTTCGTCCTCGGCGAGATCGCCATGGTGAAGAAGAAGCTGCCGGCGTGGACCCGGCCCGAGCGCGTCGCGGCGCCGGCCTCCACGCAGCCGGCCCGCGCCGAGATCCACAAGGACCCGCTCGGCGTCGTGCTGCTGATCGGGCCCTGGAACTACCCGTTCCAGCTCGTCGTGGCGCCGCTGATCGGCGCGATCGCGGCCGGCAACTGCGCGGTGGTGAAGCCGAGCGAGATGACCCCGAACGTGTCGGCGCTGCTCGCCCGCCTGCTGCCCCAGTACCTCGACCCCGACGTCGTGAAGGTGGTCGAGGGCGGCGTCGCCGAGACCACCGCGCTCCTCGAGCAGCGCTTCGATCACATCTTCTACACGGGCAACGGCACGGTGGGCCGCGTGGTGATGGGCGCCGCGGCCAAGCACCTCACGCCGGTGACCCTCGAGCTCGGCGGCAAGTCCCCCTGCATCGTCGACAAGGAGGCCGACCTCGACGTCGGCGTGCGCCGCATCGTGTGGGGCAAGTACTTCAACGCGGGGCAGACCTGCATCGCGCCGGACTACGTGCTCGCCCACGCCTCGATCCACGACAAGCTGCTCGACCGCCTGCGCGAGACGATCCGCGAGTTCTACGGCGACGACCCGCAGCGCTCGCCCGACTACGCGCGCATCGTCAACGCGCGCCACCACCAGCGCCTGTCGCGGCTGCTCGGCGAGGGCGAGGCGGTCACCGAGATCAAGGCGGTCGAGGCCGAGCGCTATCTCTCGCCGGTCGTGCTGCGCGACGTGCCCGAGACGGCCAAGGTGATGCACGAGGAGATCTTCGGGCCGATCCTCCCGGTGCTGAAGGTGCACGACATGGACGAGGCCATCTCGTTCGTGAACCGCCGCGACAAGCCGCTCGCGCTCTACGTGTTCAGCGAGAACGAGGGCGTGCAGCGCGAGGTGATCGACCGCACCACGTCGGGGGGCGCCACGGTCAACCACACCGGGATGCACTTCGGCGTGCCGAACCTGCCGTTCGGCGGCGTGGGCGAGAGCGGGATGGGCGCCTACCACGGCAAGCTCACCTTCGACACGTTCACCCACCGCCGCGCGGTGCTGATCAAGCCCACGTTCCTGGACGCGTCGGTGATCTACCCGCCGTACACCTCGCTGAAGGAGAAGATCATCCGGATGCTGCTCTGAGCGGGTCCCCGCGGAACCCCTTGACCACCACAGCCCATTCGTTCAGTGTCGCTCGACGATGATCGAGGCCGAGACCAGGAGCGAGCGAGGCATGGGCAAGACGAGGAAGAAGAGCGCCGGCGTGCCGCAGGGCACCGGCGAGGCCTTCGCGCGGATCCAGGGCGACCTCGCGCTGGCGAAGCCGACGGCGGAGCTCGCGGGGCTCGAGCTCGCCGCCGTCGTCACCACCGTGCTCGGCGCGTTGCCGGCCGTCCGCGCGCACCGCGAGGCCATCGTCGCGGCGCTCCCGGGCCACCCGATCGAGCTCCTCGACGCGCTCGAGGATCGCGCGCTCGGGGCCTGGCACGCGAACCTCCTCGCGACCCAGGGCGCCGCCCTCGACGTCGCGCCGATGGAGGCCGAGGCCAAGCGCCTGCGCGAAGACCTGTTGATCGCCGCCGAGCCCCTCGCGCACCGCGACCTGCTCGACCGCGCGCGCGTGGCCGACGTCCGCCTCGGGGACGCGCCCATCCACGCCGATCTCGTCGCCCTCGCGGAGCTGTACCTCGCGAGCTGGTCGAAGATCGCCGACAAGACCCCGGTCGAGAAGAAGGAGGTCGAGCACGCCTCCAAGCTCGGCGCCGACCTCGCGCTCGCGCTCGAGACGCAGGCCCAGCTCGCGCAGCTCGCCGACCTCGGCGATCTCGACACCGTGCGGTCGCAGGCGCTCGCGCTGCTCCTCGAGGCCTACGACGCGACCCGCCGCGCGCTCGCGTACGTGCGCTGGCACGAGGGTGACCTCGAAGCCCTCGCGCCCTCGCCGAAGAAGAAGATCGTCCGCGCGAAGAAGGCGCCGGGCGAGGAGTCGCCGGTGCCGCCGAGCGTCGTCGAGAACTGACCGGTCACGCGGAGGTCGAACCGCGGCGAGCCATCTCCGGCCCTGCCAGGCGGTAGCTCGTGCTCCGGCCACCCCCGGGGTTCTGGATCAGGATCTCGCGATCGACCAGCTCCCGTATGTCGCGCAGCGCCGTGTCCGGCGAGCACTTGGCGAGCGTCGCGTACTTCGAGCTCGTGAGGACTCCCTCGAAGCCGTCGAGCAACCGGTTGATCACGAGCCGCTGCCGCTCGTTGACCGGATTTCGGTCGATGCGCCGCCACAACGCCGCCTTGTGGAGCACGGCGCCCAGCGTCCCCTCGGCGCCCTCGACGGCGCGACCGAGGCAGGAGAGGAACCACGAGAGCCACCGAGTGACGTCGAGGTCTCCGCGCTGGGCGGCCTCGAGCTCGGAGTAGTACTCCTTCCTCTCGACCTCGATCTGCGCCGACATGCTGGAGAAGCGCTCCTTCGTGCCGTCCGCGCGGGCGAGCGAGAGGTCGGCGATGGCGCGCGCGATCCGGCCGTTGCCGTCCTCGAAGGGGTGGATGGTCACGAACCAGAAGTGCGCGAGCCCCGCGCGCAGCACCGGATCGAGCGGCGTCGGTTCGTTGAACCACTCGAGGAACCGGGCCATCTCGGAGGGGACCCGGGCAGACTCGGGCGCCTCGTAGTGGACCCGCTCGCGGCCCATGGGTCCCGAGACGACCTGCATGGGACCGCTGCCTTCGGAGCGCCACGCGCCGACGGCGATGCGCGTCATCCCGCTGCGTCCCGTCGGGAACAGCGCCGCGTGCCAGCCGAAGAGTCGCTCGGCGGTCAGCGGGACGGTGTAGCGCTGAGTGGCGTCGAGCATCATCTCCACGATCCCTTCCACGTCACGACCCGCCTTGGGCAGCCCTCCTGCGTCGAGCCCGAGTCGCCGCGCGATGGACGAGCGTACCTCCCGAGGGTCCAGGGCTTCGCCTTCGATCGCCGAGGACTTCACCACGTCGCTCGTGAGCACGGAGAGGCTGGCTTCGGCCTGCAGGTCGAAGCCGAGCGCCTCCATCCTGCCGAGCAGGTGCCCCTGTCGGTGACGGACGTCCGCGAGCAGCCCGAGGAGGACTGCGTCCTCCCAGACGAAGCGGGGCCAGCCGGGCCGCTCGTGGATGTAGGACTTCAATCTCCGCACAACTTGCGGTGATTGTACCAGCCAATCCCCGCAGGTCCACTCGCGGGCTCACGATGCTTCGCTCCACTTCGTTTCCGCTCAGCGCACGGGCAGGCGGAACTGCTTCGAAAGAAACGCCGCCGCCTCGCGGCCGCTCTCCGTCGAGGGCTCGTACACGTCCGGGGCCTTGCGGAGCCTCCGCCCTGCCGGCATTCCGGGCGCGAGTCCGAGGGCGCGCTCGAGATCCTCGAGGAACACCTCCATCGAGGGATACCGGTTCTCGGGCCGCTTGCGCATCGCGGCGAGCACGATGCGCTCGACGCGGCTGTCGATCTCCTCGCGCAACCACGACGGCGGCGGCGCGGGCGAGAACAGCTGGTGGCCGAGCAGATCGGTGCCCTTCTCCACGTCGAACGGCAGGTGCCCGGTGAGCATGCGGAACAACACCACGCCGAGCGCGTACACGTCCGTGCGCGCGTCGACCGGCTCCCCCGCGCAGACCTGCTCGGGGGCCATGTACTCGATGGTGCCGAGCACGAGCCCCTCGGCGCTGCCGGTGTCGACGCGCGGCAGCTTGGCCATGCCGAAGTCGATCACCTTGAGCGTGCGCGCGTTGCCGAGGTCGCCGACCAGGAACAGGTTGTCGGGCTTGAGGTCGCGGTGGACGATGCCGGCCTCGTGCACCGCCGCGAGCCCGAGCGCAGCCTCCCGCACGAGGCGCAGCGCGCGCGACACCGCGAAGTGCGGGTCCCTGCGCATGCGGTCGCCCAGGGTCTCGCCGCTCAGCGCCTCCATCACGAGGTACGGCGCGCCCTCCTTGGTCTCGCCGAGGTCGAGCACGCGGACGACGTGCGGGTGGTCGAGCGTGCGCGCCGCCTGCCCCTCGCGCACGAAGCGTTCGCGGAGCTCCTCGGTGCGCGAGAGCGAGGGCGCGAACATCTTCACCGCGACCAGGCTGCGGTTGCTCAGGTCCTCGGCGAGATACACGCGCGCCGTCGCGCCGCGCGCCACGAAGCCGTGGATGCGGTAGCGACCGTTCAGCACCGCGCCGGTGTGGCGGGTGTGCTGCGGCCGGAAGCCGCCGATCGGCCGGAGCGGCAGCCCGCAGAACGGGCAGAAGGTGTTGCTCGGCTCGACGCCCTTGCCGCAGCCGACGCAGGTGGGGCTCATGCCTTGTCGTGGCCCTCCGGGCCCGGTTCCTTCGCGGGCTCCGCCGTCGCCAGGGTGAGGTGCTCCTCCATCGCGCTCTGCATGCGGATCTGCGCGAGGAGCATCGCGTCCGGGTCGCCGGAGAGGATCTTCTGCACGTCCTCGGCGGAGCCGAGCCCCATGGCCTGCATCGCCTCGACCAGCATGCCCTGCATGCCCTGGTTCACGGCGCTGGCTTCGGCGTGCGAGTGCGGGTCGACGCCCGCGACGAGCGGCCCGGACGCGAGCGGGAGGAACCGCCCCCCCTCGCCCACCGCGGCGATCACCGCGTCGTAGGTCTCGGCGTCGTCGGGGTCGAGCGCGTCGGGCAGGACGAAGACGTGGTCGTCGTCGTGGTCGTCGAGGGCCTCGCCGAGGGCTTCGTCGAGCGCGACGAGGAGGTCGTCGTCGTCGCTGTCGTAGGGGAGGGAGAGATAGAGCAGGAAGCCGTCGTCGAGCTCGCGCACGTCCAGGTCATCAGCGGGCTCGTAGTCGGGGATGCGGAGCAGGGCGACGGCGTCGATCGACATCGGACCGAGAGCCTACACGGGCGCCGCCGTGTCGGGAACTTGGCCCGTCGTCTCGGCGCATGCCACCCCGTCCCACCATGCGAACCCTCGCCGTCGTCGCGATCGTGACCCTGCTCGGCTGCCGCCGCGGGAACGTCGACGCCACGCCCGACGGCAAGCAGACCGTGGCCGAGGCCGGCGTCGAGAACAGCGAGCCCGCCGTCGCCCCCACGCAGGAGAAGCAGAAGATCGCCGCGCGGGCGATGGAGACGTTCGTGTACGAGCAGCCGAGCCTGGGCGCCAAGAAGCTCGGCTACCTGCGCGCCGGAGCGATCGTGGAGACCAAGGGCAAGGTCACCGGCAAGGGCAGTGGGTGCGCGCAAGGGTTCATCCCCATCGAGCCTGCCGGCTACGTGTGCCTCGGCCAGGCGACGGCCAACCTCGACGACGCGATCGTGAAGGCCTCATGGCGGCGTCCTTCGACCGAGGCCGGCCTGCCCTACGGATACGCGGTCGTGCGCAACCAGGGCGCGCCGTTCTACACGCGGCTGCCGACCACCGCCGAGGCCAAGGCGATGGAGCCCGACTGGGACTACCACATGAAGACCCTGTCGGGCGCCGAGGCCGACGAGTCGAAGGAGGGGGGCTACCCGCAGCTCTCCGCGATGGGCCAGGGCTTCCCGATCGAGCCCGCACCCGGCGTGCTCGCGCCGTGGGCGACCGACAACAAGGACGACGCGATGCCCCCGTTCCTGCTGAACGGCGGCGTGGTGCCGAACCTCTCCGGTCTCGCGTGGTCGCAGCGCACGGGTTACGACGGCGGCACCTCGTGCGACCCCAAGAACAAGGGCTGCATCCCGCTCGACGCGGCGCGCCCGCGCAAGCGGCTCGGGATCTCGTTCGTGAGCACGTTCCCGTACGAGGGCCGGCGCTGGCTGCTCTCGACCGACCTCCTGCTGATGCCCGCCGATCGGGTGCGGCTCGTGCGCGGCACCTCGTTCCACGGGGTCGAGCTCGGCAAGGGCAAGCTCGAGCTGCCCATCGTCTTCGTGCGCAAGGAGAACGCGCAGCGCTACGAGTTCGACGGCAAGCGCATGAACAAGAAGGAGGACCTCGCGTGGCGCGTCGCCCTCCCCGCGGCCACCAAGCAGCGCATCGTCGCCGGCGTCCGCTACCACGAGCTCAAGGACGGCACCTACGCGGCCGAGTCCGACATCGTGCGGCTCGACCCGATCAAGAAGCTCCCGAAGTGGGGCAAGGACGGCGAGCGCTGGATCGAGATCAACCTCGCCAAGCAGACCCTCATGGCGGTCGAGGGCGACAAGCCCGTCTACGCGACGCTGGTGTCGACCGGTGCCGGTGGGCTCGCGAGCCCCAAGGACAACCCGTACGTGACGCCCCGCGGCATCTTCCGGGTGCACACCAAGCACGTGGCTTCGACCATGGACAGCAACCAGCCCGAGGCCGAGTTCGAGCTGCGGGACGTGCCGTACATCCAGTACTTCAAGGACGGCTACGCGCTCCACGCCGCCTACTGGCACGACCAGTTCGGCCAGCCGCGCTCCCACGGTTGCATCAACCTCGCGCCCATCGACGCGCGCTGGGTGTTCTTCTTCACCAAGCCCGAGCTCCCCCCGGGCTGGCACGGCGTGATGAAGGCCCTCACCGGCACCGTCGTGTGGATCCACGCCTGACGCGCGCTGCCCTCAGGGTTCGGGAAACACCTGCTTCCACGGCTGGACCCGGCCGTGGAAGACGCCCGCGGCCACTGCTGGGTCCTTGCGGAGGAACGCCTCTGCGTGGGCCTCGCTCGGCGCCTCGAAGATCGCCAAGCCCAGGTGCGGAGGCGCGAGCGTGCGACCCACGTAGCGCACGACGGCGGCCTCGAACGCGGCCTGCAGGTACGCGAAGTGGGCCTGCACCGCGGCGGCCTCCGCGGCGGTCGGCGCGTCGGGCATCCCGGGGCGGGCGGGCTCGATCGAGTAGAGGAAGAGCGGCATGCCTCGGCGTTCGCAGGGCCGAGCGAGCGCGTCAAAGACGGGCTTCTACTTCCGCAGCGACAGCGACTCGCACGCGTCGAGGACCTCCTTCTTGGTCAGCGTCTTGCCGAGGTCGCCCTTCTTGAGGCTCGCCGAGCACACGACGGTCGCGCCGAACTTGCGGATGTAGACGAGCTCGATCGCGCCCTCGCGCTCCACGATCGCGTACCAGCCCTTGGCGGTCTTCTTCTCCTCGACCACCTTGGTGATCGCCGAGCCGAGCTGCATCATCTCGGGGGCGGCGGTCTTGAGGTCCTCGATGTCGTCGAGCTTCTCCTTCACCACGCGGTTGACGATCGAGCTGTCGTAGTCCTCGTTCTCCCACTTGGCGACCTTCGCGTCGGGGTCCCACTTGGCCTTCCAGGCGCCGAACAACGGCAGCTCGAGGCCGAGAGACTCCTTGTCGTCGGAGGCGCTCGGCCCCTCGATCTTCGCGGCCTTGGGCTCGGCCTTGGGCTCGGGCTTGTCGGCGGCCTTCTTGGTGCCTTCGTCTTTCTTGCTCTCGGACGCGGCGGCGGTCGGGGTCGGGTCGGACTTCTTGTCGCAACCAGCGACGACACCGAGGGTGAGGGTGCAGGCGACGAAGAGGCGAGCGAGCGACATGGGACAATCCTCCGGGAACGGCTTCTCTGTTCGAGCGCCACCGCGCCCGCACCGGGAAGACGGAGGCGTCTCCGGGTTGTCGTCTCTTTTTTCGCACGCTGCCCTGATCAGCTTTTGTTCGCCCTACGTACCGCCGCTACGGCGCTGCGCCCCTTCGCGAGGTCACTTCCGGGCTCACCCGGCGAGACCGCTCGCCGCCCTGGGGACTCCACTCCCCTGCGCGTCTGCCGCGACGCTGCAATCTTCCGCGCGACGTGGCGGCACGAGGGTTGCGATGCCTTCCAACATGACCCGCCGCACGCTCCCCCTCGTCGCGCTGCTCCTCGTCGCCTGCTCGGACGCATCCGAGGGCGGACTCCTCGATCCGGTCGACGACGGTGGCCTCGTCCTGTCGAACGACGCCGCGCCCGAGGCGAGCGGCCTCGGCGCCGACGTCGGCGCGAGCGACGCGGCCACCACCGACGGGGGCGCGTGCAAGCCGAACCTGACCGGCATCGTCCGCGACTTCAAGGACGACCACTCCGACTTCGAGAACGACGGGTTCCTCTCGGACGACGGCGAGAAGGGAATCGTCTCGACCGCGCTCGGGGCCGATTTCAAGCCGGTCTACGCGGGTGGCCTCGGCCCGAAGAAGCTCACCAACGACAAGGCGCGCTTCGACCAATGGTACCGCAACGTGCCTGGCGTCAACCAGCCGATCGAGCTCACGCTCACGCTGGTGAAGGACCCAGGGACCGGCGTCTCGACCTACCAGAACGACGACTTCTTCCCCGTCGACGCCAAGGGTTTCGGCAACCAGGGCCGCGACCACAACTTCCACTTCACCTTCGAGCTGCACACCGAGTTCGCCTACCACGGCGGCGAGACGTTCCGCTTCACCGGCGACGACGACCTCTGGGTGTTCGTGAACGGCAAGCTCGCGATCGACCTCGGCGGCCTGCACCCGCGGCAGGACGCGACGCTGGTCCTCGACGTGCGGGCCGCCGAGCTCGGCATCGTCAAGGGCAAGACCTACGCGCTCTCGGTGTTCCACGCCGAGCGCCACACGACGGCCTCGCGGTTCCGCATCGACACCACGATCGACTTCACCAACTGCGCGCCGATCATCCGGTGACGGGAGGCCGTCGAGGGGATGGAACGGAGAACGGCGCTAACGCACGTGCACGCGGGCGGCCACCACGAGCGGGGCGTCGGCGCGACCGAGGTCGGCGTCGAGGCCGGAGAGGCTCGGCAACGCCGCGAGCATCGTGCCGACGCGGGCGAGCAGCTCCGCCAGCGGCCGCTTGAACAGCGCCGCCCGACCCGCCGACAGCGCCAGCGAGACCAGCGCGGCGCCCACCGTCGTCGGCACCTCGGCCTCCACCGGTGCGGCGAGCTCGCTGGCCGGCGCCTCGAGGAAGCGCAGCGTGAAGCCCTCGCGCCGCACCTCGAGCCGCAGCACCGCGGGGACGTGCGCGCTCACCGTGACGCCGAGCACCCGCGCGTTGGCGCGTCGCTCGCGGGCACCACGCAGCAACGCGCGCTGCGCCTCGCGCACCTCGCCCGGCGCGCGCAGATCGAACGCGCCGAGCTCGCGGTGGTCGAGCGCGTGCAGATCGGGGCTCGCGAGCCGGAGATCCACCGAACCCCCGAGGGCCCGTGCGTGGGCCGCCGCGCGCGCCGCGGTGTCGGCGAGCCGGTGCGGCGCCGAGGCGATGCCGAACGCCTCGAGCACCTTGCGCGAGGAAGGATCGCTCAGGGTGCGCGGCGTGCCGAACAGCACCTCGCGCGCCTTGTCGCCCGCGTCCTTGGGCACGCTGGGCGCGGTCGTGGCGAGCGCCTCGGCCTCGCGCAGCATCGCGCGGCGCAGGAGCACGACCTCGGCCTCGGCGGGTTCTCCGAGGTCGATGGGCGCGACGCGCGCGAGCGAGAGCGTGACGCGCCCGTCGGGGCCGAGCCGCAACAGGCCGCCGCTCCGACCGTGGGCGGGAGACGCGAGGGCCGCGAGCGCGGCGGGGACGTTGCCCACCCGATCGATCGCGGTCGCGGTGAGCGCGGCCTGCACGCGGAGCGCGCGCTCGAGCGAATCGCCGGCGCCGACCGGCAAGAGGGCGCCGGTGGCCGACGGTTGCAGATCGATGCCGATGCGCGCCGCCGCCGATTGCGCGTGGGCCTCGTCGATCCCGCGCGGCAGGCGGCTCGCGAGGACCAGCGGCGCCCCCACCGTGCGCGCCCCCACCACCCGGCCCGGCGCCTCCTTCAGCCGCTTCACGGCCCGGGCTCCGCGCGCGCGATGTCGATGCGGTGACGCCCGGAGATCGGCCCGGACGAGGGCTTGGGGCGCTCGCCGACCAGCGCGCGCGTGGACGACGCGACGCACGCCGCGAGGCCCTCGAGGTCGTACCCGCCCTCGAGCACGAGGCCCATGGGGATGGCCAGCTCCTCGGCCACGAGCTCCATCGCCGAGACCATCCACGCGTACCCCTCGGCGCTCACGGTCATCGAGGCGAGCGGGTCGGCGACGAAGGCGTCGAAGCCCGCAGAGACCAGGATGATCCCCGGGCGGAACGCGCGCAGCGCCGGCAGCACGACGCGCCCGAAGGCCTCGACGTACACGGCGTCGTCGGCGCCTTCGCTCAGCGGCACGTTGACCGTGGCGCCGAGCCCGGGGCCCTCGCCGCGCTCGTTGGCGTTGCCCGTCCCCGGATAGAACGGCCACTGGTGGAGGGAGACGTAGAGGACGTTCGGGTCGCGGTAGAACGCCTTCTGGGTGCCGTTGCCGTGGTGCACGTCGATGTCGACGATCGCGACCTTGGCCACCCCCGCGGCGCGCGCGGCCTCGGCGGCGACCGCGACGTTGTTGATCAGGCAGAATCCCATCGCGCGATCGGGCTCGGCGTGGTGGCCCGGCGGGCGCACGAGCGCGACGCCCCGGCTGGCCTCGCCGCGGACCAGCGCCTCGGTCAGCGCCTCGGCGCCGCCCGCGGCGCGGATGGCCGCGTCGATCGAGTGGGGCGAGACGTACGTGTCCGGATCGATCATGCCGCGGCGACCGCGCCACGAGGCCAGGAGCGCGAGGTGCGGCTCGGTGTGCACGCGCGAGAGCAGGATCGGGCTCGCGTCGCGGGGTGGGAGGCGCTCCGAGGCCACCCCGGCGCGCAGCAAGCCCTCACGGGCCGCGAGCAGGCGCGCGGGTCGCTCCGGGTGGTTGGCGAGGGCCGCGTGCTGCTCGAAGAGCGCGTCGTCGACGACAAGGATGCGGCTGGGTCCCGACATCGAAGATCGACGATCGCTCGAATCGGGCCGGGCGTCAGCACCGCGTGGGGGCTCTCGGCTCGAAGCTGACCCCTACCGTGCTCGTTGCCCCGGAAGGCCCCCCTCTGATAGCGTCGGACCGTTCGCGCGCCGTCCGCGACTACGAGGCCTCGCGTCCCCCGGTTCTCGGGGGAAACGAGGCTCCCGGTGGGGGGGTTCCCGGTCGGGTCCTCCCTCGTACCGCGGCGGCCACCAAGCTCCGAGGGACCATGCGCCTCAAGATCATCCTGCCCAATGTCCTCGTGGTGCTGCTGGTCGGCCTGCTGTCGTTCTTCGTCGTCCGCCGCAGCCTGACCACCGTCTCCGATCCGGGGGTCGTGCGCGGCAACGTCGAGCACGAAGCCCAGGGGGCCGCGGCCGTCCTGCAGATCCAGCTCCTGCGCTCCGAGCGGTGGCTGTTCGAGAACGCGGGCGTCGAGGCCCTCCGCGAGCGCCTCAGCACGAGCATCGACGACAAGGCGCGGCGCGAGAAGGTGACCGGCGCCCTCAACGACCTCAAGCGCATGGCTGGGGAGGCCAAGGGCGTGTTCGCCGACGCGCCCGACCTGGTGGTGCTCGTGGGCAAGGACGGCAAGGCCGTCGGTCGCAACGAGGACACCCAGACCTACGTCGGCGACGACCTCGGCGGCTCCTACCCGCTGCTCGTCACTGCCGCCAAGGAAGGCCACACGGGCAGCGATCTCTGGATCGCCGCCAAGTTCTCCCACAAGCACCTCGTCTCGTACGCGCCCATCCGCGACAAGGACGGCTCGCCGCTCGGCCTCGTCGCCTTCGCGTGGAGCCTCTCCGACGGCCGCGTCGCCAAGCTCACCGACGGCGCGGTCGCGCTCGTCGTGATCGAGGGCGACGTCCCCAAGATCAAGGCCAAGGCCAACGACAGCATGGCCCCCGGCTTCGCGACCGACCTCGAGGGCACCAACAAGGAGACCGTCCTCCGCGCCCTCAAGAACAGCCAGGACTCGACCGTCAACGCGGAGCTCGCCACCGCGGCCGCCGCGCTCCGCAACGTCGGCTCCGGCGATCGCGCGGCCATCGCCGTCGCGCGCAAGATCTCGAGCATCGAGAGCCCCGACAAGATCCTGTGGCCGATCCTCGCCGGCTGCGGCCTCGGCCTCGTGTTCGTCATCATGGCGGGCGGCATCCTCGGTGGCTACATCACCGAGCCGATCGGCCGCATGGAGGAGACCCTCCTCCAGATCACCACCGCGCTGACCACCGGGGAGGGCACCAACGCCCGCATCGAGATCGAGCACCCGGAGCTCGGCGGCCTCGCGACGCGCATCAACCAGCTCCTCAACACGGTGCTGGGCGTCGAAGAGGACAACACCGACGACGACGGGCGGCCTTCGGTGCCCCCGGCGCGCCAGCACTTCCAGGAGGCGCTCGCCGTCGAGGGCGGGCAGAGCGCCGACGCCAACCTCGCCGCCCAGCTCGCGGCCGAGCCCGAGGCCGCCTACTACGCGCGCCTCTACCGCGAGTACATCGAGGCCAAGAAGGCCAACGGCGAGTCGGTCGACGGCATCACCGAGCCCGTGTTCGTCGAGCGCATCAAGGGCATGGAGCGCGACCAGGCGGCCAAGCTCGGGCGCGCGGTCCGCTACGCGGTGCAGCGCGGCGACGGCAAGGTCTCACTGCTCGCCGTCCCGGTCTGAGTCCTTCGTCGAGCGTGGGAGCCCGCGGCCTTTCGGCGCGGGCTCTCTGCTTTTTGTCGGTTCGCGGACGATGATTCGTCCCACCGTTCCGTCCATCGTCGGCACGCCAGTTGCGTGCCGGCCTGGTTGTGCTTAAGAAACGGCTCGCAGCATGGGTCTCTTCGACTTCCTCAAGACCAAGTCCACTCGTCCGCCGGCGCCCAACGGAAAGGCGGAGGCCGCTGCCAAGAAGGGTGCGGCCGACAAGACCGTCGCCAAGTACGCCGACGCGATCTCCCGCAAGGCCCAGAACTACGACCGCCAGGAGGCGCTCGACGCGCTCTCCAAGCTCGGCACCGCCGACGCCGCGGTGGTGCTGCTCAAGCGCTTCACGTTCGTGGTCGACCCCTCCATCACCGACCAGGAGGAGAAGGAGACGGCGTTCCGCGGCGTCGTGGCCGCAGGCGTCGACGCGCTCCCCGCCATCCGCGAGTTCTGCGCGCGGGCCGAGAGCCTGACCTACCCGCTGAAGATGATGCGCGAGCTGCTCGACGACGAGTCCTTCGTCACCGAGGTCCACGCGCTCCTCGCCAAGTTCGACACCGAGTACGACCGCAACCCCGACCCGAAGACCCAGCTCATCGAGACCCTCGAGCGCACCAAGGATCCGCGCAACCGCGACGCGGTCGAGCGCTTCCTCGAGGACTTCCACGAGCCCACCCGCTTCCACGCGGTCACCACGCTGCTCGTCCACGGCGACCCCGGGGCCGCCGGCCCGCTGGTCCGCGCGCTCCTCAAGGAAGAGGGCCAGCGCACCGTGAACCGCATCGCCGAGGGCCTCGCGGAGCGCGGCTGGACGATCCCGGAGGAACTCCGCGGACCGCTCGAGAACCGCCTGCCGCGCATGTACAGCCTGGTCGACGGCGTCGTCACGCGCTGACTGTCTCACCAGTTCTCGACGCCATGCACGAGCATGTGGTGGTCGCCGTCCACCAGCGCGACGGTGCCGCAGTCGGACACCGCGGCATGGAGGGATCGTTGGCTCGACGGCGCGACGTCGTGCGGCGCAAGGGAGAGCGCGACCTCGCGGAGGGGTCGTGGCGGGGCTGCGACGAAGAGCTTGTCGTCGCTGGTCGCGAGGATGTGGGACTTGTTCGCAACCAATCCGTTGTAGCCGATCCGCACGCTGCCGAGATCGACAGGGACCCTGGTCCCGGCCTCCGGCGCGTCTCGTGAGAGTGCATAGAGGCGGTGCGGCTGGCCCTCACAGCGGCTCTCCGGCGCATGAGCGTGGTAGTCGGCAACGAGGAAGTGATCGAGGAGCGCGAGGTCGAGCACGAAGCCATCGTCGAAATCGTGGACGACCACGTCCGCCGATGCCTGGAAGTCATCGAGAGGGCGTCGCACGATCTGCGAACCGGCGTTGAAAACGATGGCGTTTCCGTCGAGCACGAGACCGGCCACGACCACCTGACCGTGGTTGACGTCGCGATGGAACACGCCGAGGGGACGCACCAAGCCCTTCTCGTCGACGAGCTCGAAGCCGTGCGCGACGTCCGTGATGAACCCCGAAGGCGAGGACGAAATGGTGTCGCAGTTCGTGAGCACCGCGTTCCCCACCACGCGCAGGTGTCGCAGGCGGTGGTCGCCAGTGCAGAACGAGGACCGAAGCGCAATCGGCGTGCCGGTGATGGGAAACACGCGCTGCAACTTGTCTTTCGACTGCCACGTGGCGACGTCGCCCTTCGCCGCGATGCTCCCGACGAAGCCGGTGGCCAGTGTACGATTCTCGCCGGTGCGGACGTGGCGGGCTCGAAGCCCGGTAGAGTCCGCCCAGAGGAGCCAGTGGCCTGCGAAGGCGGGCTGCACGAAGCTCCGGGCCTCGAGTCGGTGCTCCGCGAAGCCCTCCCAGCAGAACCCGCTGGAACAGCCTGCCGGACAGTCCGGCCTTGGCGCCTGCGTGGCATCGTCCTTCACGATGGAGGGCGAGGTCTTCTCGGAACGGCGACAGGACAGCCCGAGGACCGCCGCCAGCAGCACCCGTCCGATCGAGCCCACACCCTCATCGTACGCCGCGATCTCCCAAAACGCCGAGCGGCCGCGCCACACGAGGTGGGCGACCGCTCGAAGCGTCTCCGTGACGTGAGGATCAGTCGGTGATCTTCGGCATCGTCGGGAACGAGAAGCCGAGGCTGATCGTCATCATCTGGTTGAAGCGGTACGTCTCGTCGTCGGCGTTGACCGCGCGATCGGGGAACTTCTTGTCGGTGCCCTCGCCGCGACCGTCGAAGCCCGAGCGGTTCCACGCGAAGGGGACCATGCGCCACTCGAAGCCGAGGGCGATCATCTTGGAGAGGTAGAAGTTGAAGCCGAGGCCCCAGGTGGGCGCGGGCTTGTTCTTCGACTCCGTGCGGGCGTTGGGATCCTGGTTGGCGCACGCCTGGAAGTTGGCGCACTCCTTCCGCTGCTTGACCCCCACGACGCCGAAGCCCGCGAAGATGTAGGCGTCGACGTCGGCGAAGACCGACTGGAAGAGCGCGAACTTGCCGCGGAACGGCACCGCCGTGATCTGCGGGGTGGCGATGTAGCCGATCTCGGCGACCTGCTTGGTGAAGCCGCTGTTGGCCGTGGGGGCATTGCTGCAGTCGCCGCCGCCACAGGGCAGGTTCATCTTGTTGAAGCCGGCCTTGCGGTCGGCGTTCGCGTCGATCTGCTCGGTCAGGTTGGTCTTGACCTGGACGGCGCCGAAGCCACCCCAGACACCGATCGAGAGCCAGTCGGTGATGCCGTAGTTGATGCGTGCGCCGACGAGCAGCGTGCGGTTGTACTCGTCGAGCAGCGTGGCGGTGAAGGTGGGCGCGATCTCGACGCGGCCTTCACGATAGAGCTTGAGGCGGCGCACGGCGGGGGCGCCCTTGAGCGGACCGGAGACCTGGATCTCCTGGGCGCTGGCCTCGGCGGTGAGGGCGATCGTGGAGGCCGCGGCCACCCCGATCAGGAAGAGCTTCGTCATCGACTTGCGGGTCATGGATCGTCGCTCCTCGCTCACTTGGGAAGCTTGTACTGCCAGGTGAACGGCAGGAAGATGCTGATGCCGAACTGGGCCTGGACCGCGTTGGTGAAGCGGCTCTCGCCGAACCAGGTGTCGGGATCCTTGGCGGTGCCCTTGATGGGCGTGCCGGGAGCAGCCTGCTGCTTGACGTCCGTGTTCTCGAGCGGCTCGCTGTACGCGTAGTCGCGGATCTCGAGGTAGGCGGCGAGCCAGCGGTTGAAGAACACGCGGAAGCCCATGCCGACGTTGAACGCCACCTTGGTCTTCCACTCGAACCCGCGGTTCTCGGGGTCGATGGCGGCCTTCGGGCGGGTCGAGATGGCGCCGATGCCGCCGACCACGTACGCGTCCCAGTGGAAGATGAAGTCGCCGAAGCCGGCGAACTTTCCGTAGAGGGGCACGTAGGTGAAGTTGAGGTTCGCGCCGAACCGGTACTCGTTGATCGGGATCGCGAGGCGGGTGCTCTGGCGCACCTGCTTGTTGAACTCGGCGTCCGAGTTGAACGCGCCGTAGTAGTTGGCGTTGAAGCCGACCGCGAGCACGTTGGTGACGTAGTAGTTGAGCGCGAGGCCCGGGCCGGGGTGGCTCACGAACTGGTCGTTCAGCGACGCCGCCCAGTAGGGCGAGAGCTCGACGCGGCCGCGGCGCAGCGCGTAGATCTGCTGGACCGCGTAGACCTGCGAGTCCTTGAGATCCTTCTCCGAGTAGTCCTTGATCAGCTTGTCGGTCTGGCAAGCCTCGGGGTTGGTCTCGCAGATGATGTTCGCGCCCGACGACCCGCCACCGCTGCCGGTGTCCTTCTTCGGTTCGTCCTTCTTGGGCTCGGGCGTGTCGTCACCACCGAGATCCTCGACGTCGGCCGCGCCCTTCTTCGGGTCGGCCTTCTTGGGGTCGGCCTTCGCGTCCTTCTTCTGGGCATGCGCGGTTTGCGACAACAGGGTCGTTGGGAGCGCAGCGAGCGCCGCCACCAACAACAGTCGACACGGAGCCTGCTTCATCGCCGCCATTCCTTCCGTACAATTAGCCAATCGAGCGAGCCAATCGAGACCGAGAAGCACTACCGACGCCTGGTCGCTGCGAACCTCGCCCCCCGGACTGCAGGGATCGAGGACCTCCCGGGCAAGTTCCGCGAAGAAATCGCGGGAAAAGCATGGGGAGACGACGGCCGCGGACTCTAACACGCGAGATTTCACGCAATCAACAACAAAGGAAGCTCTCGTGAGGGTTGGTGGGACCGCGAGGGAAACGCCACGAAAACGGCACGCTTCCAGGGCCCAGGCTCGAGCCGGAGTGACACATCCACGAGACACCCTCGCTGGTCCAGGACACCCCAGCCAATCAGGCCCCAGCCAATCAGGCGGCCGACTCGGCCGCTCCCGCGTCGAGCGCGTCGCGAGACGCGAACAGCGCTTCGACGAACTCCGCCGGGTCGAACTCGCGCAGGTCGGCGGCGCGCTCGCCGATGCCGATGTAGCGGACCGGGAGCTTGAGCTCCTCGGCGATGGCGAGGACGACGCCGCCCTTGGCCGTGCCGTCGAGCTTGGTGAGGACGACCCCGGTGAGCTCGATCTTCTCCATGAACAGACGCGCCTGCTGCAGGGCATTCTGACCGTTGGTCGCGTCGAGGACGAGCAGGGTCTCGTGGGGCGCGCCGTCGAGGGCCTTGCCGATCGTGCGGCGGACCTTGGCGAGCTCCTCCATCAGGTTGGTCTTGGTCTGGAGGCGCCCGGCGGTGTCGCAGAGGACCACGTCGGCGCCCGAGGCCTTGGCCTTCTCCACCGCGTCGAACAGGACGGCCGCGGGATCGCTGCCCTCCTTGCCCTTCACGATCTCGGCACCCTCGCGCTCGGCCCACACCTCGAGCTGCTGGACGGCGGCCGCGCGGAAGGTGTCGCCCGCGCCGAGGACCACCTTCTTGCCCTGGGCCTGGAGCTTGGATGCGAGCTTGCCGATGGTGGTCGTCTTGCCGGCGCCGTTGACGCCGACGAGGAGGACGATCGTGGGCTTCTCCTTGAGCTTCAGGCGACCCGGCGTACCGAGGATGGCGAGGGCCTCCTCGCGGAGCGCGGCCCACACCTTCTCTTCGTCGCCGAGCTCGTTGCGCTCGAGGCGCTCGTGGAGGCGGGCGAGCAGCACCTGCGTGGTCTTCACGCCGACGTCGCTCGAGAGGAGGATCTCCTCGATGTCGCGCAGGACGGAGGGGTCGATCTCCTTGCGGCCGCGGAACAGGTCGGCGAGGCGGGCGATGAAGCCGCCGCGGGTCTTGGCGAGGCCCTTGCGCACGGTCGCCGGGTCGAAGACCATCGGCTTGCCGAAATCTTCCTCGACGAAGCGCGGCTTGTCGGCCTTCGGCGGCTTGGATTCGACCGCGACCGGCTTGGGCGGCTCGGCGTCGCCCGACTCGTCCTTGGAGACCCCGAGGGCGACCGGCGTGGCCTTGACCGTCGCGGCCTGGGGGCGCGTCTTGGGCACCTCCTTGGGCGGGGGGCGATCGAAGAACTCGGCGGCGCCCTTGTCCTTTTCTTTGGCCTTCGAGCCCCCACCTGACTCGGGGAGCTTGGGCTTGTCGTCGGCCGGGGGGAGCGCGGCTGCGTCGCCCGGCTTCTTGTTCATCAAGAAGAAGACGACCGCGACGGCAGCGACAGCGAGGAGAATCCAGACGATCGTCATCGAAGTTCTCGGGGTCGGTCGAACGAGGAGACCCCAAACGAGGAGATCGCAGAGCTCGACCGACAGTGGAGTTCGGGAGGGCGACGATAGAGGGGGACCGCAGCCGAGGGAAGCGCGAACGACGCACCCTGGGATGGAGGCCGAGAAGGCCCCTGGCCGCGAGGGCCCTTCGGGGTCGGAGCACCTTAACCTCGATGGGCGCCGAGGGAAGTGGCGGAGGCGCCCGCGGAGGCGTCAGCGGGGCGGTGGGGGTGGGGGTGGGGGCGGGGGCGGGACTTTCGGTGGAGTCGGGGGAGGTGGAGGCGGCGGCGGCGGGGGCGGAGGCGGCGGAGGCGCCGCTGCGGCCGCCTCGGTCTCGGTCCCGATCGACTCGATCCGGCGCTGGTTCCGCTCGTCGAGGTCGTCGGCACCGAACACCGCGTTCTCGACCTCGCCACTCCACGTGCGCGAGAGCCCCCTCGCCGGCTCCCACAGCTCGTCGTCGGCCGCCTTGCGCACTTGCTCCGGGGTGGGCTGACTCGGCAGACGGCTCTTGAGGGCGCGCCGCGCGAAGGCGAGCAGCTGGTCGAGCACGGCATCGCGCCGGCGACGCAACCCGAGCTCGAGCTCCGCGGCCTTCGGCAGCTCGATGGCGAGGGGCAGCGCGGACCGGTGGGTGACGAGGATCTGATCGCCGGCGCGGACCGGCGTGGCGAGCGTGACCCGCAGGCGCCCGTGGGCGTCCGTCGAGCCCTCGAACAGGCGCTCGGCGCTCGTCGCGAGGGGGCGGGTCACCCGCACGCGTGCGCCAGAGATGGGCGTGCGTCGACGCAGATCGCGCACGGTGAGGTCGACGACCTTGGGAGCCTTCGCGCGCTTGGACACGCGCACCGCCGCGCCCGGGTCTTCTTCTGCGGGTCGCGTGGTGGGGCGAGGCGCGCGTCGGCTCCGCAGCACGACCGCGAACAGCGCGAAGCCCGCCGCGATCGCCCCGACGGTGCGCCAGGGGCCTGGGATCTTCACGCGCACCGGGACGTCGACGCCTTCGCTCCCGCTCCAGCCCTCGCCGGTCGGCGAGAACCGCACGGTGAGCGTGGCGATGCCCTCCTTCTCTGCGCGGAAGCGCGCCAGCACCTTGAAGCTGCCGTCCTGCACGGTGGCTGCGCCGACCTGCTCGGCGCCGAGGAACACCTCGATGATGCCCGTGGCCGGCAGCCCGCCCTTGCTCCCGACCTTGCCGACGAGGGGGATGCCGTCCTGCGCGATCCCACCGTCCGCGGACTCGCTGCGCACCTCGCTGAGGCGGGCCACGGCGATGCGCTTGACGAACGCGACCTTGCGCGCCGTGGAGAAGCCGCTCGCGCCCGCGAACACCGCGGCGATCTCGCCGGTGCCGGGCGCGCCGAACGCGGACGACGCGAGGTCGAACGTGGCCACGCCGTTGATGGACTTGGCGCTGGCGATCAGCTTGTCCTTGGCGCGGACGTCGACGAGGTCGATCGAGAAGCCCGACTGCGGGATCCCCTCCGCGTCGACGGTCACCTTCACGACGATCTTCGGCTGGTCGAGGTTGATGGTGGCGGGCGGCTCGGGCGCGGGCGGGAACTCGAGGCTGACGCTCTTCTTGCCGGGCTCGAGGCGCGCGGTGTCCTTGCTCGAGGAGAGCCAGCTGGTCTTGTCGCTCTTGACCAGCACGACGTACGGCGCGCTCGGCAAGGGGATGTCGATCGCGTACGAGCCGTTGGTGCCGGTCGTGAGCTCCCAGCCCTCGCCGTTGCGCTTGACGGGGAGCGTTGGCTCGGGGAGCGGCAACAGCTTGGTCTCGTCGGAAGGAGACGCGACGCCGATGACCAGCACCTGGCCGGCCACGCCGACACCTGCGTCGTCGGTGAGCTTCCCGAACACCTTGATGCCGGTGTCGGTGTAGGCGGCGCGCACCTCGAGCTTCGCCGTGGCCACGACCCGCACCCGCGGGGCTGCATGGACGGACGCGTGTCGGAGGAGGAGCGACGGCGTGACCAAGAAAATCGCGACGACGATCGCGACGAGGGAGCGAATGCGCCGGGCGATGCTCCGTCTGACAGAAGGCAGATCCATGGCGCTCGATCCTCGTGATAGCATCCCCTTCGTGCGCGCGCCGAGGGGCTTCCGAATCGGAGTGGCGTTGGTGCTCTCGGGCGCGGTCCTCGGCTTCGCCGGCGACCTGTCCGCCCAGGGGAAGACCGCGTTCCTCGCCGAGCAGTTGCGCAAGAACACCGACTACCGCGTCCGCATCGACGCGGCGCTGAAGCTCGGCACCTCCGACGATCCAGCGGCCGTCAAGCCGCTCTGCGCCTGCCTCGACGACGGGAGCGAGGTGGAGTCGGTCTCCATCGCGTGCGCGGCGGCCCTCGGCAAGCTCAAGAAGCAGGGCGTCGACGTGTGCCTCAAGAAACACGAGAACCACTCCAACAAGAAGGTGAAGGAGCAGGTCGTCACGAGCATCAAGACCGTCGGCAACCTCGGTGGTGGTGGCGGCGGACCGGCCGACTGGAAGTGTCCAGCGCAGGCCGATCCTGCGGCCAAGCACAAGTACTACGTGGGCGTCGGCGTCAAGAACAAGACCGGCCGCCCCGACACCGAGATCCGCCCGCTCGTCGAGAAGGAGATGTACTGCAAGCTCCTCAAGTTCGGCCGCTTCCGCTTCGCCAACGGCGACGACACCGACCCGAAGAAGATGGGGCCCATCGTCACCAAGGACAAGCTCGACGGCTATTTCCTCGACGTGCTCGTGGAGCCGTTCAAGTACGAGGGCGGCAGCCTCAAGGTGAGCCTCAAGGTCACCCTCATGACCCACACCCGGGATCTCAAAGGAGAGCTCGGCAAGTCGCTCACGCTGCCGGGGGTCACCTCGCCGTCCAAGTCCGACGAGGACGATCTCGTCAAGATGGCCAGCGAGAAGCTGGTCGACGACTTTGCCAAACTGAAGCCCTGACCGTAGGCTGATCCAACGCAAGGTCCCCGCGAGGTTCCCCGAAGGCCATGAGCACCACCGCCCCCGCCGCTGCCGCATCGCCGCCCAAGTTCAAGCGGTCGATGCGCAACTACCTCCTCGATTCGAGGTTCCAGCTCAAGTACACGGGCTACCTCGTCGGGGTCGCGGCGGCGATGAGCGTGGCGCTCGGCGGCTTGCTGTACGTGCAGTCCGAGAAGACTGTCGCGATCGGCAACGAGGCGGTGCAGGTCGGCCAGGAGGCCAACAAGGCCGGCAAGGACGCAGTCGCCCAGTCGGGCGCGCTGAACGCCAAGCTCGAGAACGACGCCATGGCGTCGTACGGCGATCAGCCGGCGCTCCTCGAGTCGATCAAGTCGGCCAACAAGGTCGAGACCGACAAGATCAACTCGCGGGCCGCGGCGCTCGCCACGCTCGAGAAGCAGCTCCTCGACAAGCAGGGAGCGATGGCCAGGCAGCGCTCGCTGTTGCTGGTCACCCTCTCGGCGTCGCTGTCCTTCTTGATCCTGATCCTGGGGCTCGCGGGCATCGTCATCACGCACAAGATCGTGGGGCCGGTCTTCAAGATGAAGCGGCTCATCCGCGAGCTCGGCGACGGCAAGCTCGTCGTGCCGGGCCGCCTCCGCGCGGGAGACGAGCTCGTCGATCTGTTCGACGCCTTCGCGACCATGGTCGAGAAGCTGCGGGTCAAGCAGGAGAAGGAGATCGAGCTCCTCGACGCGGGCATCGCGCAGGCGAAGGCCTCCGGGGTCGACGAGCAGACGATGACCAAGCTCGAGAACCTGCGCGCGCAGATGAAGGCCGAGCTCGACGAAGAGCGGCGGGCCCGCAGCGTCGCGCCGCCCGCCGCCTGAACCTCACATCAGGCGCGCGGCCTCGGGACCAACGACCACCCCCCGCTCGGTGACGAGGCGGGTGACGAGGTGGGCCGGGGTGACGTCGAACGCAGGGTGGCGCCCGAGCACGCCGACCGGGGCGATGCGCGTGCCTGCGAACGACGTGACCTCTTCGCCGGAGCGCTCCTCGATGACGATGTCGGCGCCGGTCGCGGTGCGCGGGTCGAGCGTGGAGCTCGGCGCCGCGACGAAGAACGGGCGGTCGTGCGCGCGCGCCACGCAGGCGTGCGCGTAGGTGCCGATCTTGTTGGCGACGTCGCCGTTGCGCGCGACGCGATCGGCGCCCACGACCACGGCGACGATCTCGCCGCGACCGAAGTAGTGCGCGGCCATGCCGTCGGTGATGAGCTCGACGGGCACCCCGTCGCGCGCGAGCTCCCACGCGGTGAGGCGCGCGCCCTGGAGCCACGGGCGGGTCTCGCAGGCGAGCACGCGCAGCCGCTTGCCGGCCGCGAGAGCGGCGCGGACGACGCCGAGCGCGGTGCCGAAGCCGCCGGTCGCGAGCGCACCCGCGTTGCAGTGGGTGAGCACGGTCCCCTCGTCGGGCAGGAGCGCAGCGCCGTGGGCCCCGATCGCGCGACAAGCGGCGACGTCGTCGTCGTGCACGGCGAGGGCGCGGGCCCGCAGCTGGTCGGCGTCGGTGTGGGCGAGATCGCCGAGCATGTGCTCGATGGCCCAGCGCAGGTTCACCGCGGTGGGTCGCGCGGCGAGGAGGCGCTCGCCGGCGGCGCGCATCCCCTCGATCCAGCCGGCGCTCCCGAGGCGCCGCGCCTCGACGGCGAGCGCGTACGCAGCGGCGATCCCGATCGCCGGCGCGCCCCGCACGACCATGTCGCGGATCGCGTCGGCCACGGACGCCGCGTCGGCGAACTCGAGGTAGCGCTCCTCCCGAGGCAGCAGGCGCTGGTCCAGGAGCACGACGCGATCGCCCTCGGCCGAGAGCTCGGCGGCCGAGTAGCCGTGACCGCTCCGGAGCACGCTGGGGGCGCTCATCGCGGCAGCGCGCCGCGGTAGTCGTTGGCGACCAGCCGCGTGACGAGCCGCGTCGGGCTCATCTGCGCGAAGAACGCGGCGACCTTGTTGAGGCCCCCCGGGACCGAGAGGCGATGGCGCGCGATCATCGCGCCGAGCGCGCGCTTCGCGCAGGGTTCGACGTCCATCACCATGGGGTGGCCCTTCGGGTACTTCGCCGAGAGGCCGGAGGTGTCGGTCATCTCGGTCGCGATGCCGCCCGGGCAGAACACGGTGACCGAGACCTCCTTGCCACGGAGCTCCTCCGAGAGCGCGAGCCCGTAGCTCGTGACGAACGCCTTGCTACCGCCGTAGACCGCCTGGAACGGCATCGGCTGGAAGCCGGCCATGCTCGAGACGAGCATCACCGCGCCGCCCCCGCGCTCGAGCAGGTAGGGCACGAACCGCTGCGACAGGATGACGACCCCGTTCACGTTCGTCGCGACGAGCGCGGCGACGTCCGCCGTCGTGTGCGCGAGGGTGTGGCCGAAGTAAGTGACCCCTGCGTTGAGGATGACCGCATCCACGCCGATCGCGGTGGCCTCCGCGAAGCAGCGGTCGAGATCGGCGGGCTTGCTGAGGTCGGCGGCGATCACGCCGGGGGTCGCTCCGAAGCCGCGCAACTCCTCGGCGAGCGCGTCGAGGCGATCCTTGCGTCGCGCGACGAGGATCGGGTTCGCGTGGTGGTCGCGGGCGAGCTGGCGGGCCATCTCGAGTCCGAGCCCGGACGAGGCGCCCGTCACGAGCACGGTCTTTCCCTGGAGAGAGAGCTTGGCGGTCATCGGGCGCTCTCGTAGCGCAGGAGAGGACGGAGCGCTGGGACTGACACGCGCGTGTGACACGACCACGTTCCGTCCGCTCTGGTGATTGCTGACATGAGCGCACATCGACGAAGGGGAATCTCTCCTGGATGATGGGACGGATGGAGGTCTTCATGCGTCGGTTCTCGGCTTTGTTCCTTATCGGCTCTCTGGGCGCCGCGGGCTGTGGCGCGGAGCGCCCCGCCGACACGATCGCGCTCGACGGCGGCGACGACAGCGCGACCGACAGCGGTTCGGGCTTCGAGATCGGGGATCCCGACGCGGCGATCGACCTCGGGCCGTCGCTCGACTCGCTCGCGCTCGCGCCACTCAATGCGACGATCTTCATCGACACCACCACCGGCAAGGCCGCGACGCAGGCCTACACGGCCACGCTCGGCCCGGACGACGTCACCACCAAGGCCACCTTCACCGTCGACGATCCGACGCTCGGCAGCTTCTCGGGCGCCACGTTCACCTCCGCATTGACGCTTCCGGGCAGCACACTCGGCGCGACGACGATCGTGCGCGCGTCGGCCGAGGGCAAGAGCGGCGACGCCAAGCTCACCATCGTGAAGATCCGCCGCACGCCGGACGCGACCGGGAAGAAGGACTTCTTCTTCACGGTGCCCTACATGAAGGCGCCCGATCCGCCCAAGGACGTCCTCAAGTTCTCGACCAACATCCAGAAGGTCGACGTCGCGTTCGCGATGGACACGACGGGCTCGATGAGCGGTTCGATCACCAACCTCAAGTCTTCGCTCACGTCTGTCGTCGTGCCCGGCCTCGCGGCGAAGATCCCGTCGGTCGGCATGGCCGTCGTCGATCACCGCGACTGGGGTGACGCCTGGGTCGTGAAGGTCTTGCAGAAGATCACGACCACCACGAGCCTCGTGAACACCGCGGTGGGCAAGATGGCCCCGGGTGGGGGCGGCGACTACGCGGAGGCGCAGATCGCGACGCTCGACTACATCCTCACCGGCAACGCCAACGGCACGATCCCGAAGGTCACGCCTCCGGCCGGCCACTTCGGGGCGGTCGAGTTCCGGCCGGGCGCGGTCCCGGTCGTGGTCCTCATCACGGACGCGCCCTGGCACGACCCGTCGGGCAGCGCCACCACCGCCACCGTGACGGCCGGCTTCAAGGCGAAGAACGTCAAGTTCGTCAACGTGAACGTGGGCAGCAAGGGCGGCGTCGCCCAGGCCAACACGCTCTCTGACGCAACCGCGTCGAACCTCCTCCCGGCGGCGTTCGCCGGCAAGTGCACGGCGGGGCAGTGCTGCACGGGCTACAAGGGCGCAGGCATCGCGCCGGACTCAGCCGGTGGACGCTGCCGCCTCAACTTCGACGGAGGCAGCGGCGACGGTGTCTCCGACAGCATCGTGACCGCGATCCAGGCGATCAGCGTGGGCAGCACCTACGACATCACCGCGCAGCTCTCCAACGACCCGACCAACAAGGCCTCCGACGGCGCGGCCGTCGACGCGACCAAGTTCATCGAGAGCATCCGCGCGATGAAGGAGGGTGACGCCAGCCTCGGCTGCCCGGCCAACGCGACGTACGATGCGGACAAGGACGGCATCGACGACACCTTCAAGGCGGTCACGGTCGGCACGCCGGTGTGCTTCGAGATCATCCCCAAGATGAACGCCACCGTGAAGCCCAGCGCGGGCGCCCAGTTCTTCAACGCCTTCATCGACATGGTCGGCATGCCGGGCGGCGTGAACCTCGGCGACAAGCGCACCGTCGTGTTCCTCGTCCCGCCGGAGGACCCCGGCATCAAGTGACGGGAACGCAGGTCGAGGGGAACGGGGTCGCCTCCAGCGGCCCCGTTCGCTTTGTCCGGGGACCGCGTTAGGCTCGCGCCATGTCCGATCGCGCGCGCTGGAACCGTTATCGTAGCGAGCTCTGCGAAGTTGCCCCCCTCGGCCTCTCGGTCGACCCGAGCTGCATGGGGCACCCGCCCGACCTGCTCGAGAAGATGGGCCCGGAGCTCGAGAAGGCCTTCGCGGCGATGGAGGCGCTCGAGCAGGGCGCGATCGCGAACCCGGACGAGCAGCGCATGGTCGGGCACTACTGGCTGCGCGATCCCTCGCGGGCCCCGAACGCGGAGCTACGCAGCGCGATCGAGGGCACCCTCGTCGCGATCGAGGCCTTCGCCGCCGACGTGCACGAGGGCCGCAAGATCACCCCCGAGGGCGCGCGCTTCACCGACCTCCTCGTGGTCGGCATCGGCGGCTCGGCGCTCGGCCCCCAGCTCGTCACGCGCGCGCTCGGGAGCACGCGGGATCGGCTCGCGGTCTCGTTCTTCGACAACACCGACCCCGACGGCTTCGACCTCGTCGTGGACCGGCTCGGCGCGCGCCTCGCGACCACGCTCGTCGTGGTGATCTCCAAGTCGGGCGGCACCAAGGAGACGCGCAACGGCATGCTCGAGGCCAAGTGGGCGCTCGAACGCAAGGGCCTGTCGTTCGGGCCGCGCGCGGTGGCGGTGACCGGCGAGGGCAGCGCGCTCGACGTGTTCGCGAAGAGCGAGGGCTTCCTCGCGCGCTTTCCCATGTGGGACTGGGTCGGCGGTCGCACGAGCGAGCTCTCCGCGGTGGGGTTGCTGCCCGCCGCGCTGCAGGGCCTCGACGTGCGGGGCATGCTCGAGGGTGCGCGCCTCTGTGACGAGGCGACCCGCGCGCGTGACGCGCGCAAGAACCCGGCGGCCATCCTCGCGGCGATGTGGCACTTCGCTGGCGGCGGGCGCGGCCAGAAGGACATGGTGGTGCTGCCGTACAAGGACCGCATCGAGCTGCTCTCGCGCTACCTGCAACAGCTCGTGATGGAGTCGCTCGGCAAGGAGAAGGACCTCGCGGGCAACGTCGTGCACCAGGGCATCGCGGTCTACGGCAACAAGGGCTCGACCGACCAGCACGCGTACGTCCAGCAACTCCGCGACGGCGTGCCGAACTTCTTCGCCACCTTCATCGAGGTGCTGAAGGACCGCGCCGGCACGGACGCCGAGGTGGAGCCTGGAGTCACGAGCGGCGACTACCTGCTCGGCTTCTTCCTCGGCACGCGCCGCGCGCTCGCCGACAACGGCCGCCCCTCGTTGACCATCACGGTGCCCGACGTCTCGCCCCGCTCCCTCGGCGCCCTCATCGCCCTCTTCGAGCGCGCGGTGGGCTTGTACGCCACGCTGGTGGGCATCAACGCCTACCACCAGCCGGGCGTCGAGGCCGGCAAGAAGGCGGCGGCCGAGGTGCTGGCGCTGCAGGCGAAGATCGTCACCGCGCTCGACGCCACGCCCCGTGACGTGGAGGCGATAGGCTCGGCGATCGGCTCCGAGGATCTCGAGACCGTCCACAAGATCTGCGTCCACCTCGCTGCCAACGGCCGGCTCCGCCGCGAAGGCGACCGGTTCGCGAGGGGCTAGTGCGCGCGCCGGTCGCCGTCGCGCTCCTGCTGTCCACCTCGACGGCGAGCGCGTTCGTTCCGCCCACGTTCAAGGCCGCACCGCGCAACCGTGCCACGATCGTGCAGCAGGGCGAGCTCTACTCCGGCGCCAACGCGGGCGACTGCTTCACCTGGCCGAGCCCCTGGGTGAAGCAGCACGGTGGCTACAGCGGGTGGGCCGGCTGGTATCCCGTGAACGGCATGACCGGCGTGGTGATCGGCACGAGCAAGCACTGCTCCGACCCGAACGTGACCATCTACATCATCGACTTCGGCTTCGACCACTTCGCCGCGCTCAACCAGAGGGGCATCCGCCTGGAGTGAGTGGGGGGCTTGGCTTGCCGCCGCGCCTCGGTCGGGCCATGCCGCAGTGCAGAACTCCGCCGTGAAGCTCTTCGACTCCTTCTCACCTCGTTATCTGGTCCCGAACGGGGTCACCTGCTTCAGCATGGTGCTCGGGTTCGCGTCGATCCGCACCTCGCTCACGGCCACCGAACCCCGCGCCTTCGTCGAGGCCGCGTGGCTCATCCTGTACACGGTGCTGCTCGACAAGGCCGATGGGTTCCTCGCGCGCCGGTTGAAGGCCACGAGCTCGATCGGCGTGCAGCTCGACTCGTTCAGCGACTTCGTCACCTTCGGGCTCGCGCCGGCGGCCCTCCTCGTGCGCGCGCTGCCCACCCTCGCCCCGAGCACGCTCGGGCGCGGTCCGCTGTCGTACGTGCTGCTCGGCGTGGCCACCGCCTACGCGCTCGGCGCGGCGCTACGCCTCGCGAAGTTCAACGTCACCACCGGCGACGACGACCCGCGCTTCTTCCGGGGCCTGCCCTCCACGTCGTCGGGCGGGCTGCTCGCGAGCGCGTTCCTCGCCCACCGCGACCTCGGGCTCGGCGAGGCCGCCGCCGTCGGCCTGCTCGGGTGGATGTCACTGAACACGTTGCTGATGCTCTCGAACCTGCCGCAGCCCAAGATCGGTCCCGCGAAGGCGCTGTGGGCCAAGGTGCTCACCGCCGCCGTGCTGCTGTGCGGGTTCGTGCTGATCCCACTGCGCAAGTACCCCGTGTTCCTGTGCCTGCTCTCGAGCACCGTCACGCTGATCGGCTTCGTCTATGGCCTCGTCGTGCAGCGCAAGGAGAGCGGCGACGACGGCCCGGCGGCCACGCAGGCGCTCTCTAGTTGAGATGCTGCTCGTCCTCGGCTGCGGCTACACGGGGCTCGCGGTCGCGCGTCGGCGGGTGCCGATCGAACGCGTGGTCGGGACCACGAGGGACTCGGCGCGCGCCGAGGTCTTGCGCCGCGAGGGACTCGAGGTGCTCTCCGATGTCGACCAGTGCGCGGTCGATTCGCAGACCGACGTGGTCGTCACGTTTCCGCCCGATGGCGCCACCGATCTCCGCATCGCCCCGCGGTGCGCGGCGGCGCGCGCGGTGGTGTACCTCTCGAGCACCGCCGTGTTCGGCGCGGTCCACGGCGTGGTCGACGACACGACGCCGGTGCGGAGGGACACCGAGCGAGCCGCGCTGCGCCTCGACGCGGAGGCCGCCTGGCGCGCGGTGGGCGCGACGGTCCTGCGGGCGCCCGCGATCTACGGCCCGGACCGCGGACTCCACGTGCGGGTGCGCGCCGGCAAGCACCGCGTGCCCGGGGACGGCGCCCAGTTCGTGTCGCGCATCCACGTGGAGGATCTGGCGTCGTTCGTGCTCGCCGCCCTCGCGCGGCCGCGCCGCGAGACGTACGTCGTCGGAGACCTCGAGCCCGCGGCACACGGCGAGGTCGTCGACTTCGTGTGCGCGGAGTGGGGCTGCGCGAGGCCACCGCACGTCCCGCTGGAGCAGAGCGACGAGACGCTGCGCGGAGACCGGCGGTTGGACCCGCGACGCGCCATCGCGGAGCTCGGGGTCGAACTCGCGTATCCCAGCTACCGCGACGGGATGCGCCGCTGAGGACACGAAGGGCGCGGGTTCGCTACAGTGTCCGGATGCCCTCGACGGGACCTCACGGCACCCTGGCCGCGCGACTCGTGCTGCGGGTGGTCGCGTTCTGTCGCGCGCGCGGGCACGATCCCGTGGCCCTGTGTCGCTCCGCGGGGCTCGATCTCGAGGCGCTCCAGGCCCCCGAGGCGCGCGTGCCGTACGCGTCCGCGATCCGCCTCGGCGAGCAGGCGCTGGCGCTCACCAACGACCCCGAGTTCGGCCTGCACCTCGCCGAGGACGTGCGCGACGCGCAGGGCTTCGACGCTGGTGTCCTGCTCCTGATGGCGAGCCCCACGGTGCGCGCAGCGTTCGACCAGATGGTGAAGAACCAGCGCTACTGGGGCGACGGGGACCGATCGCGGCTCGTGCCACTCCGCGACGGGGTCGCGGTGCGCTACCTCCTGCCCGGCACGACCGGCGAGTACGCGCGCCACGCCCACGAGTGTGCGCTGGCCGAGGTCCTGATCGGGGTCCGTACCCTCACCGGCGAACGGCTGTCACCGCGGGTCGTCCGGTTCCGCCACGCACGCCCGGCGTCCACGCGCGCGCACGAGCAACTGTTCGACTGCCCACTCGAGTTCGGCGCCGCGCACGACGAGATCGTGTTCGACGACGCGGCGCTGGACACGCCGATGAAGCACGCCAACGAGGCCTTCTTCGCGGTGTTCTCGCGGCAGGTCGAGCAGGCCCTCGCGCGCTTGCCGAAGAGCGCCAGCGCGTCGGCCAACGTGCGGGCGGCGGTGCGCGCCGCCCTCGTCGGCGGCGACTGCACCCTCGCGAGCACGGCTCGCGCCCTCGCCACGACCCCGCGCACGCTGCAGCGCCGGCTCGAGGACGAGGGCACCTCGTTCGGCGAGGTGGTCGACGCGCTCCGCCGCGAGCTCGCCGCCTCGTACCTCGACCACGGGCTCCCGCTCGCCGAGGTGGCCTCGCGCCTCGGCTACGCCGACACGACCGCGTTCCACCGCGCGTTCCGGAGGTGGACGGGGTCGAGCCCCCGCAAGGGCACGAGCCCGACGCCCGACGCGACAGAGTCGTGACCGATCGCGCCACCCCGGAACCGGCCGCGGGGTCCGTGGTCCCTCGCGGCATGGAAGAAGGCCGCTCGAAGTCGACGCTGACCTACCTGGTGCTGGCCTGCGCGATCACCTGGGCCCTCGCGATGCCGATGGCCCTCGCGTGGTGGCGCCACGCCGTGCCGCCGGCGTATGCGATGCCGTGCGCGGGCCTGAGCGCGTTCGGCCCCCTGTTCGCGGCGCTGATCGCGGTCGGGAAGCGCAGGACCCTGTTCCGGCCGTTCGTCGCGCACCCCGGCTGGATCGCGCTCGCGCTGTTCACGCCGATGGCGATGCACCTGATCGCGACGGCGCTGTTCGTGGCGATCGGCGGCAAGCCGGATGCCTGGTTCCACCCGCCCTCGGCGCCCGAGCGCTGGGCGGCGCTGGTGGTGTTCCCGCTCGGCGAGGAGTTCGGCTGGCGCGGGTTCGCCCACCCGAGACTCGCGGCCCGCTTCGGGCTCGTGAAGGGCTCGTTGCTCCTCGGCCTCGCGTGGGGGGTCTGGCACCTCGCGTACTCGGTGCCGCCGACCGGAGGCTTCGACGGCCTCGGCTTCGCGATGGGGCTCGCGGAGCTCCCGCTCTACTCGCTCTTGATCGCGTGGGTCTTCGAGCGCACGGGGCGCGCGATGGCGGTCGCGATCGCCTTCCACGCCGGCGCGCACCTCGACCACTTCGAGCTCGCGTCCCGCGCGGATCTGCGGCTGCACGGGCTGCACCTCCTCGTGGTCGGCGTCGTCGCGGTGTTCGCCGCCCGCTCCCTCGCGGGCCGCGCTCAGCCCATCCCGTCATAGTCCAAGAGGAGCGGCTCCTCGAGCGCGGCGTGGGTGTGCACGCCCTCTCCCGTGCGGGCGCGCCTTCTCGGCGACGAACGTGGCGACGACCGCGTCGGAGAAGAACATCCCGCGCGGGGTCAGGGACAACCGGCCAGCCGTGGACTCGATCAGGCCACGGGCGGTGAGCGCAGCGATGGCGTGAGGAAAATCGTGGGCGAGATCGTTGCCGCAGAAGTCGGCGTAGACCCGCGCGTCGAAGCTCCCCTTGGCGAGGCTGCGCGTGACGAACAGCAGCCGCAGGTCGTCGCCTTCGCAAGGGAAGTAGAGATCGTGTCCCGACCAGGCGGGGCTCCGCAGGTCCTTGCGCCGCACGAGCTTGACCGCTCTCCTGTGCACGCGGTCCACGAAGACCGAGAGCGACATCGGCCCGAAGCCCACGCCGTCGGTCTTCTCGGGGCTGAAGCTGGCGCGCTCGTAGACGAAGGCGCGATCGCTCTCTGCCACGTCTCTGCGCTCGAAGTTGGTCACCGTGGTCTGGACGAAGCCGGCGGCGAGGAGGCGCTCCCGCAGCGCGAGCCAGTGGGCGCACGCCGTCTCGTTGTCGGGCATGGCCGCGACCAGCGCGGGGTCCTTCGACCAGGCGGTGCCCAGGCCTTCGTGCAGCACCAGATGGTAGAGGCAAATCTGATCGAGCCCCGCGTCGATCGCGCGATCGACGTCGTCGCTCATCGCGGCGAGCGTCTGGCCCGGGAGGCCGAACAGCAGATCTCCGGAGGTCGTGATGTCGCGCGCGCGGCAGCGAGCGACGAGCTTGCGCACGAGCTTCTCGTCGCCGAAATCGGCGCGGCCCATGCGCTCGAGGACCGCGCGATCGAAGGTCTGGATGCCCATGCTGATGCGCCGCCGACCCGCGGCGAGGCGCGTGAGCATGTCGAGCGGAGCGTGGAACCACGAGGTGAAGAGCTTGGGGATCCCCTCGAGCGAGACCTCGGCCTCTCGCACGTCGAAGCGACCCGCGAGCGCCGCGAAGAGCCGCGCGATCTGGTCGGGCGCGGCGAGGTTCGCCGTGCCGCCGCCGAAATACACCGCCGTCACCTTGCGGCCCCGGAGCTCGGGCGACGACTGCAGGAGGGCCACGATCTCGTCCTCCACCCCCGCGATCGCTCGGCCTCGCGAGCGCTTGTCGGGCGCGTCGTGGGGAAACGTGCAGAAGCCGCAGCCTTCGACGCGTGGCGTGCACTGCGTGTGCGGGATGACGCCGACGAGGAGGTCGCGCGTCGCGTCGAGCTCGACGAAGGGCGGCTCGCCGGGGTCGGGGAGCGAGAGCTGCGCGCGCAGCTGCTCGATCGCCGACGCCCATTGCGGGCGGAGCATCTCGTCGCGTTGGCGCCGCTGCTCCTCGCGCGGGTCAGCGCTCGGTGCGGGAGGAGGGGCTGCGAGGCGACGCTCCAGGAACGCGAGGTGTTCGGTGAGCCTCGCGCGGTCGGTGATCAGCGCGCCGCGCAGCGTGCGACGCCCCTCGATCTGGCCAGCCGTGCGCGCGGAGGCCAGGCGCATCTGCGGCAACGACGGGTAGCCCTGGAGGAGTCGGTGCCGCTGCGGCCGCACGAGGCGCGCCGCGAGTTTCCCGGCGACGGCCTCGGTGCTGGGCGCCGAGGTCGGCAGGGGGTCAGTCAACCGCCGTCCGTGGGTGGGATGCCGTACGGGGGCGCGATGCCGGTCTCGCGCGTGTCGGCGGCCGTATCGCCCGAGTCGGAGGAGCCCGTGTCGGCGGGGCTCGCGTCGGCCCCGGCGTCGGTGCTGGTGTCCTTGCTCGCGTCGGCGCCGGTGTCCGCGCTGGTGTCGGCCGCGGAGTCGTAGGGGGCGATTCCGTAGGGGGGCGCCTCTGCGGTATCGCCGCTGCTACAGCCGACGAGAATGGCCGACGCGCCGAGCGCGACGACGGCGCTGCGCCGGAGCCGCTCGTGCACGAGGCGCGATGCGGGGGCGACCAGCGCGAGGGCCTTGCCACAGAACGGGCACGCGATGGTGGCGGCGTCGACGTGCCGCCGACAGTGGGTGCAGGGGAGGAGCGCCATCGACGAAGGGTAGCGCAGGTGCGACTCGTGTTCTCGTGCTGGCAAGAATGAACTCCTTACCGGGTATGGAGCCGACCGTGGGCAGGGCTGCTTGGACCGGTGTCGGGAGTCTCGTGGTCCCGAGCCCGGCGTCGTGCTGACGAGCCTTGATTTCCTCCCGATGATATTTACGCTCTTTCAAGTGAAGCCCGTTCCGCGCCAGCGGGAGCTCCCACGGACCCGTGGGTGGGGTGGGCGTCGCGCGGGCGCCGGCCGCAAGCGCCTCGCGCCGCGGCCGCTCGTCCCGCACCGCCCCCGACCGCCCCACGTGGACTGGGCGCCTGTGCACCTCACCCTCCGGTGCATGGCGGGGCTTCCCTCGCTGCGCTCGATGGAGGTGTTCCCGGCGGTGGTGGCTGCCTTGCGCGCAGCGCAGAGCGCTGCGTTCCGCGTGGTGCACTTCTCGGTGCAGGACAACCACCTGCATCTCCTCGTGGAAGCGGACGATTCTGCGGCGCTGCGCAAGGGAGCGCGCTCGCTGGGCGTTCGCCTCGCGCGCGCGATCAACCGCGCGTGCGGTCGCACGGGCCGTGTGCTCGACGACCGCTACCACGCCCGCGCGCTCCGCACCCCGCGCGAGGTGCGGTTCGCCCTCGGCTACGTTCTCTTCAACTTCAAGAAGCACCAGGTCCGCGTGCCCACCCGGCTCGACCCGTGCTCGTCCGCGCCGTGGTGCGACGGCTTCCGTGCTCGATCCGCTGTCGAGCTCGAGGGCGCGCCCGTCGTCGCGCCCCACACGTGGCTCGCGCGGGTCGGCTGGCGGCGACACGGCCTGCTCTCGCCGGACGAGCACCCAGCGTGACCCGCGTGCCCTCGCTTCGCGAGGCTCACCCGGCGTCGGACGGGGGGAGCCCGTAGGGAGGCGCCACGCCCGTCTCCTTCGTGTCGGCAGCGGCGTCGCCCGCGTCGAGCGTGCCGGTGTCCGTGGGCGCGCCGTAGAGGGCGAAGTCGCTCCCCATGTCGGAGGGGCCACTGTCGGCAGCGCCGGTGTCCGCGCCGGTGTCGGTCGTCGAGTCTGCGGTCCCGTCGACCGCGCTGTCGCTCGGCGGCACGCCGTAGAGCGCCACCACCTGACCGCCGTCGCCGCTGCTGCAGCCGACCAGGATCGCCGACGCGCCGAGCGCCGCGACCGCGCCGCGCCGCAGACGCGCCGCGACGGGCCGCATCACCGGTGCGACGAGCGCGAGCGCGCCGCCGCAGAAGGGGCAGGCCGCGCTCGCGACCTGGACGTGACGACGACAGTGGGTGCAAGGAACGAGGGCCATTGGTAGATTCAGCTTTCTGCCACCAAGTGGTGGCGTGAGGCAAAACCCCCGTTCAAACCGTGCGTGCGGATTTCCCGCACACGGCTTACCGGTGGTCTCTCGTGACGCGGCATTACGCAGCCTCCGGGTACT
>JAEUKC010000057.1:0-18346 GCA_016794445.1 Myxococcales bacterium | reverse complement strand
CCGGTCTCGAGCGCCGCCTTCTTGGCCTGCGCCCACGCGAGTCGCCCCGCGACCAGCGCGAGGACGACCGCGACGAAGGCGAAGTACGCGCTGATGCGCACGAGCTTCTTGGCCTGGCTCGCGAGCTTTCCGAGGAGGAGGCGGGAGGGGCTCATCGCGTCACCACTTGGTCCAGGAGTCCATCGCGGAGGACATCCAGCCCTTGAGGTTGCCGTCGTGCGGCGCCTCGTTGCACATCACGCGAGACTTGCTGGAGACCTTCTTGGTGTAGCCGCCGAGGAACTTGTCCGAGCTGACCTCGAGGGTGAGCGAGGCCTCGGACGAGCCGAAGTCCTTGGAGGCGATGTCGCCCCCTGGTCCCGAGCCGGCCTTGCTGACCTTGCTCGGATCGAAGCCCTCCGCGGCGCCCTTCTCGCTGCCGCCCTTGCCGCCGGTGGCGCCCTCGGCCGCGCGGCACGTCGACGAGATGGGGTCGCCCTTCTCGCCGCAGTTGCACATGGCGTAGTTCCACGCGCCCTCGCGCGCGAACTTCATGGCGCGCATCTTGGTCTCGTAGAGCTTGTTCACGAACAGGATGGCCGCGAACATGAGCAGGAGGAACGGGATGGCGACGGCGCCCTCGACCATGGCGGCGCCGCGCTGCCGACGGCGGCGCTGCGAACGGAGGCCCTTGGAGCGGAGGGAGGTCACGGTGGCCATCAGTGCACGATCGTCCCGGAGGTGAGGGAGCCGATGAGGCCGCCGACCTTGTCGTCGACGATCTCGCCGACCTTCGCGGCGGGCCACTTGAGGAGGTCGCCGATCACGGGGACCTTGGTGAACTTCGAGTTGAGCTTGGACGCCAGGATGCCGCCCGCGGTGGGCATCGGCAGGCGGAGGCGACGGAGGCGTGCGCGCCAGCGCATGTTCCACATGGCCTCGGTGACCAGACCGCCTTCCTTGGCGCCGCCGAGCCCCATGGGCAGCGTGTCGCCGAGCGACTTGGACCACTGCTTCGGGTCGCCGGGCTTGGGCTCGTAGTAGAACTCGGCCTTGGCGATGCCCATCTTGCTCCACACGTCGGGGCCGGCGGCGTAGGCCTTGTTCCAGCCGGCCACGTTCACGCCGCGCGGCGCGCCGGACTGCTCGGCGAGGTCGCCCCAGGTGAACGACCACACCGCGAAGTAGTCGTCGCCGAGGAGGGCGGGCTCGTACACGCGCTTGCAGGTCTTGCTGTCGCCGTCGGTCTTGCCGGCGCTCGAGCCGAGGGCGTCGAAGCCCGTCTCGCCGGCCTTGAGGCACTTGTCGACGTCGAAGGTGACCTTCTCCTTCTTGGCCTTGGCCGCCTTGTCCTTGCAGAGGTCCTTCACCTTGGCGTCGGCCTTGCCGAGCGCGCCCTTCTTGATGGTGTCGGCGAAGCCACCCGCCGTGCCGCCGCCTTCGCCGCAGAAGTAGCCGGGGAACGTGCTGACGAGGGTGCCGACGAGGCCGCCCGCGAACTTGCCGACCGCGCCGGCGAGGCCGCCGATGCCCGGGAGGAACGAGAAGGGGGCGAAGATGAACTCGCCGAGGTACCGGCCCGCGTGGTCGCAGAGCACGACGAAGCGGTCGTCCTGCACGGGGAGGCCGAGGCGGTTCGGGCCGCTCGACTTCTTGGTGTCGCCGGTGCCGGTGGCCGAGCCCGTCTTGGTGGCGGAGACGAACCCGCCGGCCGCGCTCTCGATGGAGCCGGGCACGAGGGAGATGCTCGCCATGAACCCGCCGTCGACGGTGGGCTTGTAGTCGCTCGCCGAGGCGAGGGCCTTGCCCTCGGCCACCCACGGCATGCCGTAGGCGACGGCGTTGGACGCCTGGTAGAGGCCGCGCAGCACCTTGTCGACGACCTTCTCGACCGCGTCGACGAGCTTGGCGAACGGCGGGCGCGCGGCGGTGGTGAGGTCGCACACCGGGTTGAGCCAGGCGCCGACGATGCAGCTCGCGATGTTGGCGGCGATGAGCAGCAGGTTCGCGATCTTGAAGGCGATGAGGACCATCAGCACCGCGGCCATCACCATGTTGATGAGCGCGATGATGTTCATGCCGCGCGCGTGGTAGACCGCGGACCCGAAGGCCACCGCGTCGGCGCCGTCCTGCATGTACTGGCGGTAGATGGCCGCGTCGCCGATGCCGATCGCGTACCAGAGCGCGCCGACGAGGAACGCGCTCATGAACACCGCGACGAGCAGCACGGCGCCGCGCCGGTCCGCGAGCAGCGAGCGATCCTGCGAGGTGAGCGTGGTGTCCATGGTCAGTACTCGTACCCCGCACCCTGCATGGGCATCGCGGCCTCGGCCTCGAGCTTCTTGTGCAGCGTGAGGAACTGGCAGACGAAGCGGCTGCCGATGGGGATCTTGCAGGGGTAGTCGAAGGTGACGTGCACGCGGACGGTGTCGTCCTGCTGGAACGTGGTCTTGCTGTCCTTGCCGCCGGGCGAGCTCGGGAAGGTGATCTCCACGTTGGGCATGGTGGAGACGGCGAGCAGGCGCGCCTTGGCCGCGGCCTCGATCGCGGTCAGGCGCGCGCCGTCGGCCTTGTTGACCGGGACGTCGCCGTAGAACGCCGGGTCGTCGGGCAGCACCACGATGGCCGCGCGGCACGCCGCGTAGGCCGCGTGCTTGGCGACGATGTTCGCCACGCTCACGAAGGCGAGCTGCACGAGCGACATGAACATCATGAACAGCGGCAGGAACACGATCAGGAACTCGACGTAGACCGCGCCGCGCGCGTCCTTGCGGAGACTCGGGAGGCTGGGCTTGGTCATCGCTTCAGCTCCCAGTGCAGGAAGGCCGCGACCGCGGTGCCCGCGGCGATCGCCGGCCCCAGCCGGAACCAGGTCAGCGCGGCGGGCTCGATGGCCCGGCGCTTGGCCTTGGGTAGGAAGGGGTTGATGGCGAGCCACATGGAGTTCCCGAGGACCTTGAAGAGCTTGCCTTCCCAGGCGAGCCGCGCCGGCGCGATGAGGGCCGCGGCGAGGAAGGCGTAGAACTGCGCCTCGATACCCACCATCGGTCGGCAGATTGCGCCGATGGCCGCGAACAGCTTCAGATCACCACCGCCTCCCGCGCCGACCCTCCACAGGAGGAACGGGACGAGGGCGCAGAGAAACGCACCCACCACCGACACACCGGCGGCCTCGAAGCCCGCGCGCGCTCCCCCGAGCTTGAGCCCGAGCGCGAAGTGGGCGAACGGTGCCAGGGCCAGCGATCCGAGGGTGAGCCAGTTCGGGATCTCACCCTCCTTGCCTTCTCCCGTCTCGGGATCGCGGCCGGTCCGGTAGTCGTAGAACGCTCCGAGACCGGCGACGACGACCGCGACGACGAGGAAGTGATTCGGTCCGATCGACAAGCGCCGACGAGCCGATTACTTCGCGGCGCCGTTGATGCCGCCGACCGAGCCGGCCTGCTCCTCGACCTTGGCCTGGACCTTGGTGCCGAACATCTTGAAGCCGGCGATCGCGATGAGGGCGATGACGCCGACGAGGATGATGTACTCGACGAGGTTCGCGCCCTTGTTGTCGCGGAGGAGCTTCTTGGCGGCGATGAGCGAGAGCTTGTTCATGGGACGTTCCTTGGGGCTTGGTGGGACGGGACTCGAGGTCAGGGCAGGGGGCTCGCGGTGATGTTGCGCGCCCGGGTGAAGTCTTTGACCAGCTGCGGACCGACGGTGATCATCGCGAAGACGAACGCGAGCCCGACCGTGCCGACGAGCACGATGTACTCGGTCTGCACGGCGCCGCGCCGATCGTGGACGGCGCCGTGGATGATCTCCCGCAACGTGCTCACACATTCAGCTTAGCGAGCGCCGTGCCGGACGCGCCACCCTGGAATTCAGCCGTGTTGCGCGAATCCGACTGTCATGTGGGCGAGACTCCGTCATGTGCACACTCCAGCCACCCCGCTGCGACGGAGCGGGGGCAGCCCATCGCGGTCAGTTGCCGGGCTTGGTCGGCAGGGCGATGGGCCCGGTCTTCTTCGGCGCGTACCAGACCTTCACCTTGGGGGCCTCGATCTGGAACTTCTGGTCGAAGGTGAAGACCTCGTCTCCACGTTTGAGCAAGAAGGCGGGGCTCGAGGGGTTCTGCGGGCGCAGGACCTCCATGCCCTTCTCGGTGGTGTCGAGCACGAGCTCGATGGGCGTGTCAGCCTCGACGTCCTTGAGCAACACGGTGGCCGCACCAGCGCCGTCGGTGCGACCGACCACGCGCCCGAGGTGCTTGATGGGCAGGAAGGCGCCGTTCTCGGCGCGCACGGCCACGACCGCGGTGCGGGTGGTCGGGGGACACGTGACGTCGTACTCGGGGGTGCTGCCCTCGAGCCGACGCAGCGGGATCACCGTGGACTTGGTGGGAGACTGGAACCCGGTCGGGCACTTGATGGTGACCTCGTACGAGTCGCCGTCGTTGCCGTTCAAGGTGAGCTTGGCCTGCCCGGTCTCGTCGGTCGTGGCGATGGTCTTGCCGGCGTAGACGACCTTCGCGCCCTCGAGCGGCTTGCTCGGATCGCTCGTGACCTTGACCACGACCTCGAGGGCCGGCTTGGGCTTGACCGCGAGCGAGTCGCCGCAGCCGATCGAGCCCGCGACGACACCGAGGAGCGGCAGGAGGAAGCGCATCAGTCCTTGTCCTTGGGGATGACCCTCGCGCATCGGAACCCGATGTAGGCGAAAGCCTTGGGGGCCTTGGCCTCGATTCTGGAAGCGACCACGGTCGCCGTCCACTCGCCCTCGGCGTCGTTCGGCCACTTGATGCCGACGAGCTTCTTCTCGAGCGCGGTCTTGGCGCAGGTGAGGGCGGTGGACTCGAAGCCGTCGGCGGGCGCCACGGTCACCTTGGCCGGGTCGTACTTCTCGAGCCGGTGGGGGGCGTACGCGCAGACCTTGCCCGTGCAGCACTCCATCGGGTCGGGCTGGTTGTCGGACGCGATGCACAGCGGCACGGCCTTGAGCGGTCGCGCGAACGTGGCCTTGAGGACGAGGGACTTGTGCTCCTCGTCCTTCTCGACGCACGCGCCGACGTCGGCCTTGGCGTCGGCGAGGGCGGTCTCGAACGACTTGCGCGAGCCCTTCTGCGCGTCGGTCTCGGCGGCCGTGGCGAAGGCCACGCGCACGAGGTTGACCGCGTCGCCGCTGCCCTTGCCGCTCGCGCACGCCCCGGTGGCGCACACGGGTTCGCGCCACGCGGCGGTGGCGAGCTTCAGGAGCTGGGCGTCGGGCGCCATGGCGATCGGAAGCCCGCGCACCGCGCGGAAGGTGACCCCGCCGGTTTGCACCCACGACTCGTCCTGGCCCTCGTAGTCGTCGCCGTAGAGATCGATGGTCCACTCCTGGGCGTTGCCCATGAGGTCGTGGATCGCGTCGGCCTCGTCCTTGGCGTTGGTCTTGTCCTGCTCGCTGCTCATCACGGGCAAGAGCGTGGGCTTGTCACCGACGAACACGCGCGTCTTGTGCAGATCGAGGGCCTCGTCGCCCCACGCGAACCGGCGCCGTTCGCCGCCCCGCGCGGCGAGCTCCCACTGCTCCTCGGTCGGCAGGTTGCCGCCGATCGACTTGCAGTAGGTGACCGCCTGCTGCCAGGACAGGCCCGTGGCGGGCAGCTTCGCGCGCTTTCCCTTGTCGTCGGAGAGGCCTTCGATCTTGGGGAGCTTCTTCTTCTCGCTCTCGAGCCATGGCTCGACCTCGGCCCAGGTGACCTCGTGCTGCTGGATCTCGAACGCGGCCGGAGGACCGCCCTTCTGCCGCGCGGGCCGGAAGCCCCGCACCAGCGGCGAGACCAGGTCGTTCTCGACGCCCATGGTCCACGACTTCTTGCCGAGCTCCACCCGGATCCACTTGTTGAGCGGCGCGACCTTGGCCGCCGGGGCCGGCTTGTCAGGCTGGGGTGCATCCGGACCCGGACCCTGGACGATGCGCACGACCCCGAAGGCGATCGCGCCGAGCACGACCACCGAGCCGAGGCCGATCAGGAACGAGCTCGTACCGGAGCTCTTCTTCTTGCGACCGCTGCCCGTGGTGTGCGCGACCACGCCGGGCGGCGTGCCCTGCGCGTTGTTCTGGGGGATGACCGGCGCGTAGGCGCCGCTCTGCAGCTGCCCCGGTGGGCCCTGCATGGGTGGCGCGATCGCGGCGTAGCCACCGCTCTGCAGCTGACCGCCCATCACCGTGCCGCCCATGCCCTGCGCGCCCATGCCCTGGGCGCCCATGCCCTGGGCGGGCTGGCCCATCGCGGTCTGCGCCCAGCCGTGGTGGGTGGGCGCCGACTGCGGCTTGAGCGCGGGGCCGAGAGCCTCGAAGCAGGCGTTGGCGTTCGGGTAGCGGCGGGTCGGCTCACGATCGAGACACCGCGCGAGCCACGGGTCGAGCGCCGCGGGCCAGAGGTGGCCGACGCCGAGCTCGGCCGCGCGCTGGCTGCCGCTCGGGATCGATCCGCGCACGACCTCGGTGACGATCCCCGTCACGTCGTTCATGTCGCGGTTGGCGGTGAACCAGAAGTACCGCCCCGTGAGCATGCGGAAGACCAGGAGCCCGACGGCCCAGACGTCGGTGTGCGGGCCGATGCGGTGGCTCTGCTCGGTCTGCTCGGGCGCCATCCACAGCGGCGTGCCGATCGCCGCGGTGCGCATGCGCGTGGCCTTGGCCTCGGCCACCACCTTGGCGATCCCGAAGTCGAGCACCTTCACCGTGAAAGGCACGCCGACCCGGTGGGCGCGCGCGATGAACACGTTCTCGGGCTTGAGATCGCGGTGGACGATGTGGGCCGCGTGGGCGGCGCCGAGCGCGTGACAGAGCTGCGAGACGAGGTCGTAGGCCGAGAGGGCGTCGACGGGGCCGCGCGCGAGCCGGCTGCCGAGGTCTTCACCCTCGAGGAGCTCCATCGCGAGCCACGGCATCTGCAGCTGGTCGTCGAAGCCGGCGTCGACCACCTCGACCACGTGCTCCGACTGGATCATGGAGCCGACCTGCGACTCCTGGAGGAACCGGTCGCGCAGGCCGTGGTCGGCCATCAGGGTCGGGTGCATGACCTTGAGCGCGCGGTGCTTGCGCGTGGCGAGGTGCTCGGCGACGTACACCGCGCCCATGCCGCCCTCGTTGAGGGCAGAGAGGACGCGATAGGCGTTGCCGACGATGAACCCCGGCGCGAGACCGGCCATGGCGGGCAGCGTATCAGTGCGCGACGCGCGCGTTCAACGTACGAAGCCGCCGCACGAGAACCAGCAGGATCTGCTCCTGGATCTGCGGCCTGCGGGCCATCAGCTCGCCCAGGTCTGCGGCGCGGAGTCGGAGGAGCTCGGCCGCCTCGACGACGAAGGCGTCGGCCGAGCGGGCCTCGCGGTCGATCACCGAGAGCTCGCCGAAGAACTCGCGGGGGCCCAGCGAGGCGATCTCGGCGTCGCCGTCGCGGATCACGACGCGGCCGCGGACGATGACGTACATGTCCTCGCCCGGCTCGCCCTTCTTGAACACGCAGTCGCCCTCGGGGCGCTCCACCGTCTCGAGGATCTCGGCGACCGTGCGTAGATCGTCGCCCGGCAGCTCGGCGAACAGGGGCACGCTGCGCAGGAACCGCATGCGCTCGAAGACCGGGATCAAGGGGACGTCCTCCGCGTGCGCGTCGGGGAATCGATCGGCCGCGCGAGCACCATAGGTGATCATGGCACAGACGCGCAGGGTCCGGTCGCCCGCGCCGACGATCCAGGCGAGCGGGTCGTCCATGGCCGCGCGGTCGAGGAGGTCGACGCGCTCGGCGGCCTTGATGCGCTCGCGGAGGGTCAGACGATCGAACAGCGGCACCACGCGGCGGGCGAGGCGGGGCGGCAGCGCCATCTCGAGGAGCTCGGCCACCTGGGCCTCCATGTGCCCCGAGGCGCCGGGCAGCGAGCGGCGCATGCCGGCCTCGACCGTGCCGGCGAGGCGGCGGCTCGCGAGCAGCGAGAGCAGCTGCAGCACGCGCTGGCGCGCCGCGCGGAACCGCAGGTCGATCTCGCGCCCGAGGAACGCGAACTCCTCGGCGATCTCCCAGTCCGCGGTGCCGTCGTCGTGCGCGACGCCCGCGAGCAGCGACAGGTAGCGGAAGCCGGTCTCCACCTCGCGCTCGAGCAGCGGCTCCACCGCCGCGCGCGGCAGCGGCCCGCGGCGCCCGTCGTTCACGAGGCGCGAGAGCGCGCGCGTCGTGCGGTCGCGGACCCCGGCGTCGTCGTGCGACAGGAGACGCGAGAGGGCCTCGCTCTCGGGGACGGCGTCGGCGCTGCGCACGCTCGGCGAGACCACGCTCTCGGCCGCGGTCTCGAGCGCGCCCTGACCCCACCGCAGCAGGTGGGCGACGGCGCCCTCGGTGGTGCGCGCGTCCTCGAGCAGCGGGCCCACGTCGGCGAGCAGGCTGCGCGCGCCCACGCGGCCGGCGGCCTCGAGCGCGGCGAGGCGCAGGCGCGGGTCGTCGGCCTCGACGAGGAGCTTGCGGAGCGCGGCGACGACGGCGGGCGTCTTGCCCGCGCGCGGCGCGAGGGCCTCGAGGGCGGCGAGGCATCGCTCGGGCTCTTCGGCGACGAGCAGCGGCACGAGCGCGGTGCCGCGGCGCACGCCGTCGGCGTCGTCGAGCGCGAGGAGGGCGATCTCGCACGCGGCGCGCACGCGACGGTCGGTGTCGCGCGTGCCTGCGTCGAGCGCGCGGCGGGTGCCGTCGTCGTGGGCCCGGCTCTGGAACAGCGCGCGCACCGCGGCCTTGCGCACGTCGGAGATCGGGTCGTGGGAGAGGCGATCGGCGACGCCGGCCGCGTTGCCCGCGCCGAGGCGGCCGAGCGTGTCGAGGGCCACGGTGCGCACCGCGGGGGAGGCGTGGGCGAGGGCGCGCGGCAGCAGGCGGCCCGCGACGAGCGGGTCGGCGTGGGCGAGCAGCTCGGCGGCGAGCAGCGCCTTGCCCTCGTCGGCGTCCCCGAGGTCGCGGGCGATGACCTCCGCGGCCTCGGCGTCGAGCGGCGCGACGCTGGCCTCGTCGACGGGGCCGTCGAGGCGGAGGCGACGGTCGTCGATGGCCCGCCGCAGCGCGAGGACGTAGGCGCGCCGCAGCCCGAGGGCGATGACGGCGACGATGGTGAGCGACGTCACCAGCGTGAACAGCGAGAGCAGGCGCAGATCGAAGTGCGGCGGCAGCGCCGCGAGCCCGAGCGCCGCGAACGCGTAGGCGACCGGCGCGATGACCCCGCGCGAGAGCGCGCGCGCCTGCGCCCGCCGCACGACGGGGAGCGGGGTCTGGGTCTGCTCCATCGCCGAGGAGAAGAGGGCGCCCTTGAGCACGCGGTCGCTGCCGCGCAGGAGCACCATCGCGAGGAACCCCGGCATCACGATCGCGAAGAGGGCGCAGAGGACCGTCACCGCGGGGGTGACCACGAGCCCCCGCACCGCGCCGAGGCGCGCGAGCAGGCGGCCCGAGAGGGCGAGCTGGAACACCAGGCCGATGGCGCTCGTGATGCCGTAGAAGCGCCCGAAGAACGCGGTGATCGCCGCCTGATCGCCGAGGCGCTCGCGCGCGCTCGAGAGCAGCTGGAAGTCCATGAGCTGCTCGGCGAGCAGGGCCAGCACCGAGAGCGCCATGCAGAGGCGCATCAGCGGCACCTCGCTCACGAACGAGAGCCCGCTCCGCCAGCCGGCGAGCAGGCTCGAGGCGCCGCTCGTGACGGGCCGCGAGGAGGCCGGCGCGAGATCCATGCGTCCGATGGTGCGCACGAGCGCGGCGGCGCCGAGCAAGAGGAGCGGCGCGACCACGAGCAACCCGGGGGCGCCGATGAGCGACACGAGCCGCGGCACGAGGAGGCCGCCGAGGGTCCACGCCACGCTCGCGCCCACGCCGGCGACCGGCAGGATCCGCTTCGCCGAGCGAGGGTCGACCGTGCCCGAGACCACGCTCCACGTCTGGATGAGGACGAGGCCGGCGGTGGCCTCGATCACCACGTAGAGCGCGAACGGCGCGCCCGGCACGCCCGTGGCGAGCAGGCCGCGCAGGGCGAGGCTGCCCACCGCGCCGGCGACCAGCGTGATGGCGGCGAGCCGCACCGGGCCGAGGCGCGCGGCCATGGCCACCGCGAGGGCCGAGAAGGTGGCGAGGGTGAACGCCGAGGCCGCGAAGGCCCACGGGATCGCGCTGCGCGGGTACGCGGACAGGAAGATCCCGCCCTGCGCGGCCTTGAGCAGCACGAGCGCGGCCGAGGCGACGAACACGAGCGCGAGCTGCCGCAGCGCGCGCCGGCCCTCACCCTCGCCGAGCCCGAGCAGCTCGTTCACGGCGCGCGCCTCACTTCGGCGCAGAAGCCGAGGGCTTCGCGGACGCCGAGGGCTTGGCCGACGGCGCCGGCGCGGCGGCGGCCTTCTCGGTCTCGATCGCCCAGGCCGGCCGCTTCTTCGACGGAGGCCGGAGCTCGCAGCCGTCGTTCTTCTCGATGGGGCCGTCGGGCACGAGGTAGCCGTCGAACACGCCCGGCTGGCCGGTGATTCCCTTGGGGCCCTTGCACCCCTGCGCGATCCAGGTGGCGAGCAGCGCGATCTGCTCGTCGCTCATGGTCGGGAGGCCGAGCGGCATGCCGGCGAGGCCGTCCTTGGGGAAGGGCACGTGCGCGTGGTCGTCGAACGGCGCGACCTGATCGCGCGGGGCCTCGAGGCGACGACGCAGCATCGCGAGCACGACCGGCGCGAGCTTCTCTCCCTCGCGCGGCGCGAGCACCGAGACGCGCTTGCCCTTGCCGTCGACGTAGCCAGAGACGAGAGCCTCGTAGGTGCGCATCTGGAGCTCGATGCCCTTGAAGCCGAGGCCGCCGCGGTTGCCCGGCCCCGGATCTTTCTCGTAGTCGTTCATGTGGCAGTGCACGCAGATCTTGCCGAGGACGTTCTCCTTCATCTCCTCGTAGGAGACGGGGCGGTCGAGGAGCTTCGGGGGCTCGAGGCTCGGCGTCGCGGGCGCCGGCTTGAGCTCGGGGTCGGCGTAGAGCAGGTAGTCGCGCAGGATCTCGGCGTCCGCCTTGCTGACCCCGAGCGCGGGCATGGTGGTCGTGGGGGAGACGCTCTTGGGATCGACGATCCACTGCACCAGCACGTCCAGGCGCGTGCGCTCGCGGACGTAGCGGAGGTTCGGTGCGAGGAGGGCGACGGCCTTGCTGGCGGCGAGCTGCTTCCCGTCGACGCCGAAGCTCACGTTGCCGAAGGTGTGGCACCCGGCGCAGCCCCGCTGCGTGAAGAGCTCCTTGCCCTTGGCGAGGCGTGTGGCGTCGGGCTTGGGGGGCAGGGCGGGCGCCACGTAGCCGGCGGCGGTCGGGTCCGGCGCCTTGGCGACCGCGGCGAAGTAGCGGCCGAGGGTGGTGATCTCGTCGGGCGCGAGCGCGTGGCGGATCATGCTCTCGCCGAGCAGCGGGCGCAGGTCGTAGGGCTCCTTGAGGAACTCGATGATCCAGTCGGCGCGCACGCGCTGACCGAGGTTGGTGAGGCTCGGCAGCTGCTCGAGGTGCTGGATGTTCGCGCGGTAGCGCTCGAGGATCCCCTTGCCGTACTTCTTCTCGATCTTCGCCCACTCCTCCTTGGCCGGATCCAGGCCCTTGAGGAAGATGTGGCAGCTCGTGCAGTGGAGCGGGCGCGCGGGCGCCTCGATGGTGTCGACGGTGTGGCAGCGCGCGCACTGGTGCTTGCGCAGCACGCCGAGGCCCGCGGTGATCGCGGCGGTGCGGGCGCCCTCGTCCCACGGCGCGGTGGGCAGCACGAACGCGGAGGCGCTCACCGAGGGCAGGGCGGTCGCGACCGGCGCCGCGTCGTCACCGCCGCCGGGCTTCGGCGGGCAACCCGCGAGCAGCGCACCCACGGCGATGGAGGCAAGGACGACGAGAGGGGCCCTCATTGCGCGGACGAAGGTACCACGCCGGGCGCGTCCGCAGACGTCAGCGCACGCCAGGCGGCCTCGCGCCGCGCTGTCCGCGCCTTGCCGGCCACGAGCAGCAGCGCGCGGTCGCGCGGAAACCGCGGATCGGCCGCGGTGAGCGTGGACTCGAGCCGGGCGACGAGATCATTCGTCGAGGCGATGACCCCGGCGAGCGCCAGGTGCGTGGTGACCGAGGCGGTGGGCGTGCCGGCCAGGGCCTCGACCGCGGCGACCACCGCGAGCAGGCGCTCGGTGCCCTCTTGGTCGGCGGCGGCCAGCGTGGCGCGCAGCGCATACCCGAGGAACGCGGCGTGGACGTGCAGGTCCTCGACGGTGCGGAACGGCTTGAGGTAGTCGGCGTAGCCATCGCCGGGGAACACGTAGGTCACCTCGACGTCCTCGAAGTGCGCCTCCGCGTGGGGCACCTCGGGCACGAACGGGGTCTCGGGGAGCGCGGTGACCCGCACGCCGGGCGCGTCGGCGCGGACGGCGGCCAGCGAGAGCTTCGGGCGTCCTTCCACTTCACCGACCTTCGCGACCACGAGCAGCGTCTCGGCGGCGCCGCCGAGGGTGATCCACTTCTTGTGGCCGCGCACCTTGCCGCCTGCGAGGGTGGTCTCGATCGCGCGCGGGTGGTTGCCGCCCACCTCGGTCGCGCACAGCGCCGCGAGGGTGGACAGCTCGCCCGGCCGATCGGGCACGAGCGCCTCGAGCGCCGCGCGATACCCCGCGACGAAGGCGAACCCGAGCCGATCCGCGCGCGCCCCGCCGAGGAACGCGCGGACGATCGGCGTGCGCTCGCCGTGCTCCGCGGCGTGGGCGGCGAGGAAGCCGCGGAGCTCGGGCGCGAAGGTGGGGGCGCGGGCGCTCGTCAGCAGGGTCGAGAGCATCAGCCGCCGTCGGCGGCGGCGTCGGTCGCTCCGTCCGAGGCCGCGTCCGAGGCGGCGTCGGAGCTCGCGTCGGTGCCGGCGTCGCCGCCGCTGCTCGCCTTGCTCCAGTCGCCGTTGTCGCGGCACGCGCCGCGGTAGAAGATGGCGAGCTGGTCGGCGAGGAGGGCCTTGTCCGCCGAGCTGCCCTTGGAGAGCTCGTCGACCACGCAGGGATCGATCGGGCCCTTGCCGTCGAAGCACTTCTCGGTGTCGGCCTGCTTGTAGGAGTTCTCGTAGCAGGCGCCGCCCGCCGCGCGCGCCCGCTTCTGGCAGTCGAGGTTCTCGGTCGAATCGGAGCAGTCCGCGCAGGCCTTCGAGACGCAGTCGAAGTAGCACTTGACCGCGTTCGCGCAGGTGGTGGTCATGACGCGGTAGTAGCAAGCGTCGCGGTTCGGGTTGCCGTTCGAGGTGTACGACCACGCGCCGATGCACTTGTTGCAGGTGGCGTGCGCCGTCTGCCACGCCGTGCACAGATCCTTCGAGCCGCCGAGCGGGGTCCAGCACGCCTTGAGGAAGCCCTGGACGTCGTCCTCGCTGCAGGTGGTCTGCCCGGCGAGCTTGGTGGGCGCCACGCAGGCGAACGTGGGGTCGAGCGCCTTGTCGCAGAGACCGACCTCGTAGGGCGGCTTGGTCTCGGTCTCGGGCTTGGCGTCGGAGACCTCCGCGACGGCGTCGGTGCCGGTGCCCGTGTCCTCCGCGGCGGGGGCCGGGTCGGAGGAGCACGCGACGAACGCGACCCCCACGAACGAGAGTGCGAAGGCGGGCACGAGGACGCGACGGAGCTTCTCCATGGGCGGAGAGCATACCGCCGAGGGCCACGCTTGGGGGGAGTCGGGTGGCCGCCCCCTTTACGCGCCCCGCGAAACGGTCATGCTGCGCCCCCAATGAAGCGCGAGAAGAAGCTCACCAAGCGCGAGCGCAAGGCCGAGAAGGCCGTGGCCGCCGGTCCCGCCGCCGGCCACGATCACCAGCACATCCACTGCATCGCCTGCGGTCGGCACATCGAGGAAGACGAGCTCGAGACGGGCGGCAAGGCCACCGTCGTCACCTGCGCGCACGGCTCGTCGTTCGCGGCGTGCGTCACCTGCGAGCAGAAGGCGCAGGCGCTGCTCGACGAGCACGACCGCACCGGCCAGCCGGTGAAGTCCGCCAACATCTGGCACTGATGCGCGTGCTCGTGACCGGCGCGGCCCGAGGCATCGGCCGCGCCCTGGTCCAGGCCCTGGTCGCGCGCGGCGACCACGTCGTCGCGACCGTGCGTCGAGAGGGCGAGCTCGCCCCCGGTCCGCGGCTCGAGGTGCTGGTCATGGACGTGGCCGACGAGGCCTCGGTGCAGGCCGCCCGAGCGCGGTGCGCCGGGCCGCTCGATCTCCTGTTCTCGAACGCCGGCCTCTCCGGGGGACCGCAGCGCGCGCCGGGGATGGACCTCGCGCGGGCCGCGAACATCGTCGACGTGAACGCCCTCGGCGCGCTCCGGGTCTACGACGCCTTCGTCGACCTGCTGCGCGAGGCGAAGGCTCCCTGGCTCGTCCAGTTCTCGTCCGAGGCGGCGTCGCTCGGGGCCTTCCGCGCGAGCAGCAAGCCCGAGTACGCGATGAGCAAGGCCGCGCTGAACGCGCTGACCCGCTGGATCGCCGCGACCGAGCCGCACGTGCGGGTGGTCTCGCTGCACCCCGGGTGGACGCGCACGGCGATGGGGGGCGAGGGCGCGCCGCGGTCGACGGCGGAGACGGCCGAAGCCGTGTTGCGGGCGGTGGATCGCCTCGGGCCCGAGCAGAACGGGGCCTTCGTCGACACCGACCTCGCCCCGATTCCCTGGTGAATCGGCCCCTGTAAGGTCGCCTCCGCCTCCCCGTTCGACAGGCATGCGTCGCCTGATCCTCCTCCCGCTGGTCCTCTCCTGCCTGACCCTCGCCACGGCGGCCCACGCCCACGACGACGACGACTACGACGACGACGACCACGGCAGCAGCAACAACTCCGCCTCCAAGTACAAGCAGAAGTCGGAGCCCGGCATCGCCCTCGACGTGAGCCGCTTCGGCCCGCAGGCGTTCTCGGGCGCCGCGATGACGGGGCTCTCGCTCGCGTTCCACGGCCGCGTCGGCCGGCGCGTGGCGATCGACCTCGGCCTCGAGCAGGCCTACGGCAGCTCGGCCGGCTACCGCCGCTACGACATCGGCTGGACGTTGCCCAAGCTGTTCGTCTACCTGAACCCGAAGTCGAAGACGCAGATCTTCACGTCGCTCGCCTTCGACATGCGGGTGAGTCACTTCGAGTCGGGCGACAAGGAGGTGCCGGACGTGGTGCCGTGGGGGCACTTCTACCTCGGCACCTCCGCCGGTCTCGGCGTGGAGCACCGGATGGACAAGGCCACGGCGCTCCGCCTCGAGGTGCGCGGCTACCTGCGCGGCCGCACGCAGGGCCAGGCCGACGCGCTCGCCAAGGTGGCCCCGACGTTCGCGCAGGACATCAAGGGCGACCGCGGCATCGCGGTGTCCCTCGGCATGGTGTTCTTCTAGTGAACGGAGCGAGCGGAGCGAGCGCAGTGAACGGCGGCCGCCTCCACGGGCGGCCGCTCCAGCAAAGGTGAACGGAGCGAGCGGAGCGAGCGCAGTGAACGGCGGCCGCCTCCACGGGCGGCCGCTCCAGCAAACTAGGGCGCCTTCTGCGGCGTGACGAGTTCGATCTGGCCTCGCACGCCGGCGGACGTGACCGAGAGCCCGATGCGGAACGACCCGGGCCGCACGACCTTCTCGTCGAAGTTCTTCCCGTCCGAGCTGGTGCGGATGCCGTCCTTGTCGATCCGCAGGAAGAAGCGCCTCTTGGCGACGACCGCCAGCTTGGGGGTCTCGACCAGGCCGACGAGGTCGCCCTGGATGGTGAGGTCCACCGGGATCACGTCCCCGGGCTCGAACTCCACGATGATCGGGGTGCCGGGCGCGAGCGTCTGCGGGGGCTGGGTCCCGAGGTCGCGGGCGCGAACGTGATGCGGCGCGGGGCCGGTCGCCGCGCAGGCGGCGAGGGTGAGGAAGAGAGCGAGGGCGAAGGTCTTCATGGCGGTCTCCTTGTACTACTGATGTAGTAATCGTTGACGGAACGAGACCCGCGGGCCGAGGGGCAGCGCGGGTCAGGGCAAACCAAAAGTGGTGGCGCGGAGCACGAAGGTGGCCGCGACGACGGCGAGCACGAAGCGGAGCGCGACGCGCCCGCGCCCCTCGGAAGGCAGGGGGGAGAGAAGCTCGTGCACCCGACGCGAGAGGAGCGAGGGGCCCGCGATCAACGCGACGCGCGGCGTACGGCCGGACAGTCGCTCGGCGACGCGGACCAGCGCCGAGGCAAGCACGGCGCCGTCCACGCCGCGGAGTCGGGCGTCGGCGTCGGCGCGGAGCTCGCACTGGGCGCCGATTGCGCGGGCGAGACGCCCGACGAACGGCACGAACCACAGCGCGGCCTCGAGCGCCGCGAGGCTGCCGAGGAGCAGGACGTCGTGGCGCCGCAGGTGGGCGAGCTCGTGCGCGATGACCGCCTCGCGCTCCTCGTCCGACAGCGCCGCGTGGACGCTGGCCGGCACGCAGATCCACGGCTGCAAGAGGCCGCCCGCGCACGGGACGCCTTCGCGGGGGTCGAGGTGGATGCGGACGCCGCGCGCGCCGAGGCGGCGCCAGTCCACGACGGGGCCCGCGGGTCGGAAGCGCGTGTGATGGAGCCGCGCGAGGGCGATCACCGCGCCGAGCACGAGCACCACGGCGACGACGGTCGGCGCCAGCGTGGCGACCCGCCGACCGAGGATCGTGGCCGCGCCGTCGGCGACGCTGGTGGGGTAGCTCCGGCCGTGGGCGTGCGCGGAGAACGAGATGTGGAGGATGAAACCAAGGCGGCTGAATCCGACGCCCACGAGGAACGAGCCGAGCTCCTGCTGCACGCCCCGCACGCGCTCCCAGAAGAAGGCGTTGGCGGGGATGCCACGGGCCACCTCGTAGACGACCTTGGCGAACGGCAGGCAGAGCAGGGCGAGCCGCAGTCCGCCGTCGCGCATGCGCGCCGTGAGCAGGCGCACGAGCAGGTACGCCGCGACGAAGGTGACGGCCGCGTTGACCAGCACCTCGAACAGCGCCTCGCCCGCGATCATCGGCGGCGCTCCAGCGCTTCGTCGATCATGCGCCGGAGGCCGCGCAGCTCGTCGACGGACAGCGACTCGTCCTCGAGGAGGGCCGCGATGGGCGCGGTGCGGTCGCCCTGGAAGAGGGCCCGCCGCACGCGGGTGAGGAGGCCAGCGGAGACGGAGGCTGCGCGCACCGAGCGCGCGTAGAGGTAGCGGGCGCCGTCCTTCTTGCGCTGCACGAGGCCCTTCTTGTGCAGGCGCACGAGGACGGTCATCACGGTGGTGTACGCGAGGTCGTGCCCGGCGGCCGCGAGGCGGTCGCGGAGCGTGGCGACAGCCATGGGCTCCACGCCGTCGAGCAGGCCGAGCACCTGCATCTCGAGCGGGCCGAGGGCGTGCGCGGCGACCATGTCCCTGTGTTACTACAGAAGTAGTAACGGTCAAGGGGGCAGGACGGACCCAGGCGGCGCGGCGCCGCAGCGTCCGCGACAGCCGCGCGCGGCGGCGTGGTCCACGGCCTCGTAGGTGCACTGCACCATGCACACCCAGAACGCGTCGTCGTTCTTCCAGCTCTTCGCGTAGGGGAGGCACTTCTCGCGCTTGTAGGCGAGGCGATCGCCTTCGAGCTTGAACGCCTTGGCCTCGAGCGAGACGTAGCGGTCGCAGAGCTGCTCGGGGGTGGTCGCGCGGGCGGCGTCCGCGTCGAGCTTCTGGGGCCCTCCGCAGGCGAACCCGAGGACGAGCGCGGCGAAGGAGAGGCGGCGGAACACGAGATCAGCGTACCAGAGTCACATTTCCTGCGACGAGCCTCGGGTGGCTGCGTCAGGCCGGCGGAGGAACACCATGGAAAGCTACGAAGTACGCCGCAAGCTCCTGAGCCTCGGACCGAGCTACGAGATCACCCGCCCCGGCGAGGAAGCGCTGCTCCTCACGGTGAAGGGCACGATGACGTCGATGAAGCTCACGCTGCGCACGGGGGCCGATGGCCCCGAGCTCGCGCAGCTCGACCCGAACTGGCTCGGCACCACCTACGAGATGAAGGCGCCGAACGGCGAGAAGGTCGCCACGCTGACGTTCCCCATGCTGGCGCTGAAGCAGAGCTTCGAGCTGGTGCTCGGGAGCCGCACGCTGAAGGCGGACGGCGGCTTCCTCGCCACGAGCTTCCGCTGCGTCGAGGCGGACGGGCAGGTGGCCTTCACGGTGTCGTGGCAGGTCGGGTGGACGGACCAGTTCCTGGTCGAGGTGCAGGATGGGTTTCCGCGCGACGTCGCGGTGCTGGCGACGATCGCGATCCAGAAGAAGTTCTACGAGAACGCCTGACGACGTTGCGTCGAGGGGCTCGCCGTGATGCGACGGGGGATGCGCCTCCACGGGACCCCGCTGTCGCATTTCACCCGCAAGATCCGGGTG
>JAEUKC010000038.1:0-78117 GCA_016794445.1 Myxococcales bacterium | reverse complement strand
CCCTGCGCGGCCTTGTCGTGCAGCTCCTTGATCTTGTAGCCCTTGAGGCTGAAGGAGCCGTCGATGATGCGCTGGAGGTACTCCTCGACGTTGCCCTCGTCGACGAACTTCCAGGCGTCGACGAAGCGCGGCTCGTCGTAGATCTTGCCGAGCGCCTTGCTGAGGCCGGCGATGATCTCGATGTCGGCCTTGGTGTCGAAGACGCGCTTGAGCGGGGTCTTGGGGTAGATCTGCACGAACGGGTTCGTGCCGCTGCCGACCATGTCGGGCACCTTGAACTCCGCCCACGAGTCGCAGGCGAACACCACGTCGGCGTACTCGCACGAGGCGGTCCACCACCAGTCGCTGAAGGCGATGAACTCGATGTTCGGGAGCGTGTTGTGGACCACATCGTAGTGCCACTTCACGTTGCCGATCACGGAGTTGCTGTTGTTGAGCCACATCGCCTTGGTCGGCGCGGGCATGTGGCCCTTGCCGGTGAAGAGCGTGTTGCCCTTGCGCAGCGGCCGGTCGCCATAGTTGTAGTAGTGGAGGCTCTCGTAGTGCAGGTACTTCTTGGTCGTCACCTTGCCGCCCGCGTCCTTCTGCAGCGCGAACGGGTCCTCGGTGGTGAACGCGGGGAGGCCGCCGAACAGCGCGCTGCGGTAGTTGCCGGAGTAGCTCCCCACGTTGCCCCCAGGAAAGCCCAGGTTGCGCGTGAGCGCGGCCACGAGGCAGATCGCGCGGTCCTTGAGGTCGGCGTTGAAGAACTGGTTCGGGCCCATGCCGGTGGCGAAGAGGGTCTTCTCGGGGTTCTTGGCGATCTGCTCGGCGAGGCCCTCGATGGCCGCCGCGGTGGTGCCGGTGATCTTGGCGACCTGCGCCGGCGTCATGTTCTCGTCGAGGTACTGGGCGAGGAGCGAGAGGCCGGTGCGGACCTCGACCTCGGTGCCTCCCTTGAGCTTGACCTTCTGGGTCGCCCGCAGATCGGGGGTGACACCGAGCTTCTCGAACGCGGTGCCCACGTCGTCGCGGGAGACCACCGCGAGCTTCTTGGCCTTCTCGTCCCACACGACGAAGGGCTTGAAGTCGTCGGTCATCGAGTCGGGCGCGACCTGCTTCTTGTGCTGGATGGCGGGCGGGCCCTTGTCGCCCTTCTTCAGCAGCGTGACGTTGCCGACCGCCTTGGTCGCGAGCGCCGCGTCGAGATCCTCGGCGCGGAGCGGCTGCAGCGTGTCCATGCGGATCAAGAACGGCAGGTCGGTGTTCTTGGCCACCCACGCCGCGTCGTAGAGCTTCTTGGCGATGATCACCTGGGCGAGACCGAGCGCGAAGGCGGGGTCGGTGCCGGGGCGGATCACCATCACCTCGTCGCACTTGCTCGCGGTGGCGCTGTACTCGACCGTGATCCCGACCACCTTGGTGCCCTTGAGGCGCGCCTCGGTCATCCAGTGGCTGTCCGGCATCTTGGTCGTGATCCAGTTCATGCCCCAGACGAGCAGGAGCTTGGAATGCTCGGTGGCGAACAGTTCGAAGTCGTTGGTCTGGGCACCGGTGACCATCGCATGACCTGGCGGCAGGTCGGTGTGCCACGAGTAGCTGTCCCAGCCGCGCGCGCCGATCGCCTTGTCGGGCCCGACGCCGCGGATCTTGGCGTCGGCCAGCGCCATCATGTTGCCGAAGCGGTAGAGGCCGAAGATGCGCGTCGCGCCGAGGAACGCCATGCCGCCGCGCAGCTTGAACGTCTGCATGCCCGAGCCCTCGGTGGCCTCGATCATGGCGTGGTCGTAGCCCTGGGCCTCGAGGCGCTTCTTGCCTTCTTCGCCGGAGTAGGCGCGCGCGATCGCGTCGAGGGCCTTGGCCGAGTAGGTGTAGGCCTCGTCCCAGGTCACCCGGAGCCACTTGTCCTTGCCACGCTGGAAGTACTTCGGGTCCGGCTTGCCGGTCTTCTCGTCTCGCGGGAAGCCCGCGTCGACCCAGCTCTTGAAGCCAGCCCGGATCATGGGGGCCTTCACGCGGCGATCGCCGTACACGCGGCGGACGAGGGCGAGGCCCTTCTGGCACAGGCGCGGATCCCAGCGCGCGGAGGCCTTGTTGCCGTAGAGGTCTTCGGCCTTGCCGTAGCCGTACGTGGGCCCGATGCGGACGAGCACGTCGTTCTTGACGTAGCCGCGCAGCAGGCAGTTGTGCGTGTCGTTCGGTGCACAGAGGAAGACGAAGCTCGAGTCGGGCTTGAAGATGTTCCGGTAGGCGCGCTCCCAGTCCCGGTTGGGGTAGGAGGCCAGCGGGTTCTCGATGGTGAGCGGCTTGAGGAACCGCAGCGGCGCCGCGTTCGCGACCGAGTTGGCCCCCGCGACCGTGGCGGTCAGGAGGCCCTGCAGGAACGTGCGGCGAGAAGGGATCGAGGGGTCACGAGCCATGCTGTTGGAACGAGACCCTTGCCTTCACGGGGCCTCCATGACGGATGTCAGGCCATCACGGGTCGGGGAGAGATCTCGCGCATGACGACGTCCGGGAAGCGCCGATGCACCCCTCGTTCGATGGTCCCGAGCAGTGACATCTCTCCTTCGCCACGGCGCGTGAGCCGATAGAGCAGCACGCCCTCGTTGATGCCGAGGAAGGTGACCTCCGCGCCCGAGTCGAAGGCCTTCACCTGTCGCTGAACGGTCTGGAGGTGGGCTCCGAGATCGTCAGGGATCGCGCCGTAGGCGTGGGGGCTCTGCGGGTCGTCGTGGAACGCGTCGACGCAGCGCTCTCCACCACCGGCTTGGCTGCTCTGCCGCGAGAGGAGGGTGCGTCCGGAGGCGCCCAGCACGAGACCGGCGATGGCCTCCCTCCAGTAGGCGCAGCCGATGCCGGCGTCACGACAGGGCTCGCGCAGCAGGAGCAAGGCGTCGCTGCCGCTCGGCGCGGAGAAGACTCCGTCGGCGCACGGCGAGCCGAGGGCGGGCAGGACGCGGGGGAGGTCCGCGAGCCCCCAGCGGTCGGCGTAGTAACCCGAGAAGCTCCGGCCGAGCGCGAGCGCGTTGTCGAAGACGCGGCGCTCCACGTCCTCCGGTGCCTCGACCCAGGCGCGCGCGAGGAGCTCCCCTTCGGGCTCGTCCCCGGTGGTGTCGGCGAGCACGTAGCGCAACGCCGCCCGTCGCGCGTGACGGAAGCGGGCCGCGAGCTGGACGAGGGTCTCGTCGCTGACGATGGGGCGTTCGCTCACGCCTCCGGGTGTGCCAGCAGCGAACGGTCAGGGCGATGACCACGGTCATCGCGGACCCGATGCGATGACGAATGTCATGCCGGCGCATGTTGAAAGCTGCTTTCAATAAGGCGTGAAGGCCACTCCCCTCCTCGTGTGCGTCCTGGTTCTCCTGGTTCTCCTCGCGAGCCGTACAGCGCGGGCGCTCGATCTGGCCGAGATCCAGGTCTACCAGTCCGAGGTCAACCGGCCGGGGCAGTTCGGGCTCGAGGTGCACACCAACCACACGATCCGAGGCCAGAAGCAGGTCGAATACGAGGGGCACATCCCCCCGCACGGAGTCACCCGTCTCACGCTGGAGCCCGCGCTCGGCGTGACCGAGTGGCTGGAACTGGGGCTGTATTTCCAGGCGCTCCACGCCCCCGACGCGGGGTTCCAGTGGGCGGGCGCCAAGGTCCGCGCGAAGCTGGTCGTGCCGAGCCGACTCATGGGACGCTTCATGCTCGGCCTCAACGTCGAGGTCGGACGCATCCCCCACAACGTCGAGGTCGACGGTTGGGCCAACGAGCTGCGACCCATCTTCGGCTACAAGGACGGCTGGTTCCTGGCCTCGTTCAACCCCATCATCGGCTACGCCTTCACGGGTGACGAGCGCATGAAGCCCCACTTCGAGCCTGCGCTCAAGGGGTGGATCAACACCCAGCGGGGGTTCGCGCTCGGGGTCGAGTACTACGCCGGCCTCGGGCTGTTCTCGCGGGGCTTTGCGCCGCTCCGCGAGCAGGAGCACCTCGCGCTCGTCGCCTTCGACCTCACCGAACCTGCCGGGCGCGACGACGACGGCGACTGGGAGCTCAACGTCGCGTTCGGGCACGGCTTCGGCCCCGCCACGGCGCAAGACTGGCTGCTGAAGACCATCGTCGGAAAGGCCTTCTGAGCGCACCGGTGTGCCGCCAGGAGATCCAGGGTATGCCAGCGCAGCGATGACGTCGCAGTCCACCCAGCGCCTCGAGAGAGTTCTGCAGTCGTCCCTGCTGTTCCGTGGCTTCGACCCGGCGATCCTCGCCGACATCGCGAAGACCGCCTCGGTGCGCGCGCTGTCCCGGGGCGACCACCTCTGGCGGGCGGGCGACCGCGCCCAACAGTTCATCTTGATCCTCTCCGGGCTCGTGAAGATAGTCCGCCGCATCCCCGATGGAACCGAGGCGATCCTGGCCTTGTTCGGGCCCCGGGAGAGCGTCGGTGACGTCGCCGTCATCGGCCGCCGCACCTATCCCGCCGACGCGGTGGTCGTCAGCGAGGAGGCCGAGATCGTGCGCGTCGACGGCGAGCCCCTGTTGGGGCTGATGGAGCGTCGGCCCGACGTGGCCAACTCGCTCAACCGCACGTTGGTGAGCCACACCCAGCTGCTCCACACCAAGATCGGCGTGATGAGCGCGGGCTCGGTGCCCAAGCGGCTCGCCACCCTGCTCTTGTCCCTCGCGGAGCGCTTCGGCGACGAGCAGGAGGACGACACGGTGCGCATCCCCGTGGCCATCTCCCGCGGCGAACTCGCGTGCCTGGTCTCTGCGCGCGTCGAGACCACCATTCGGGCGATCCGGCAGTGGGAGCGCGCGGGCCTCGTGTCCACCGAGCCCACCGGGTTCGTTTTGCACGACGTCGTCGCCCTCGAGCGCCTGACCCGCGCCGACGACGACGCGGCGGGCTAGGCCACGCTCGAGGCCTCGACGGGCTCGCGGAGCGCCTTGGGCACGTAGGCACACAGCGGATCGGAGGCGAGCACGTCGCCCTCGACGGCGTAGGCGCGGGCGCGCGAGCCGCCGCACACCCTGCGGAACGGGCAGACCCCACACTTGCCGACGAGCGCGTCCTCGTCGCGGAGGGAGCGGAACAGCGGGTGCTCGCGGTAGATCTGCCCGAGGTCGTCCTCGCGCACGTTGCCGGCGCGCAGGGGCAAGAACCCGCTCGGGAAGATGTCGCCCACGTGCGAGACGAACACGAAACCGGAGCCGTCGTTGATCCCGCGCGGGCCGACCACCAGGCCGTGCTCGTCGATCTCGGTGTGCACGCCGACCGCCTTCGCGTGACGCTCGAGCTGGACACGGCGGAAGTGCGGCGCCGCGGTGGTCTTGACGTCGAAGGGTGCGCCCTTGGCGAGATCCGCGAGCTCCTCGAGCAGGGCCTCCACGTGGCGCGGCCCGAGCAACAGCGAGGCGCCGGCGCGCCCCGTCGGCACGACGAAGAACACGCTCCACAGCACCGCGTGCATCTCCGCCGCGAACGCCGCCATCGCGGCGAGCGCCTTGTGGTTGTGCGGACCGACGCTGGTGTTGATCTGCACCTCGATGCCGAGCTCGCGCGCGGTGCGCAGGATGCGCACGCTCTCGGCGAAGCTCCCGGGGACGCCGCGGAAGGCGTCGTGGCTGGCGGCGTCGGGACCATCGACCGAGACCGCCAGGCGCGCGACCCCCGCCGCGCCGAGCTCGGCGATCCGCTCGCGCGTCATCCGCGGCGTGCCCGAGGGCGTGACCGCCATGGTCAGGCCCACGCTCTTGCCGTGGGCCACGAGCTCCGCCATGTCGGGTCGCTTGGCCGGGTCTCCGCCGGTCAACACGACGAGCGGCACGTGCATCGCCGCGAGGCTGTCGAGCAGCGCCTTGCCCTCCTGGGTGTCGAGCTCGTGCGGGTCGCGGTCGGGCGTCGCGCAGGCGCGGCAGTGCGCGCACACGAGGTCGCAGGCCTGGGTGAGCTCCCAGATCGCGAGGAACGGGCGCTCGTCGAACGGAGTGCGGATCCCCTTGCGGGCCAGGTGTTCGGTGCCGGTCATGCTCCGCACGATGGCGACGAAAGGCCCGGCGGCCCATGACGGATGTCACGCAGCTCCGGCGGTCAGGTCTGCTACGAGAGCCGCGATGCGTACGGACCGCGCGGTCGGCAACTGGCTGCTCACCTGCGCCGGGCTCGTGCTGCTCATGGTCGTGGTCGGCGGGATCACGCGCCTCACCCACAGTGGTCTCTCGATCACCGAGTGGCGCCCGGTCACCGGCGCGATCCCACCGCTCGACGACGAGGCCTGGCGGCGTGCGCTCGAAGCCTACCGCCAGACGCCCGAGCACCGGTTCGTGCACCGCGGGATCGAGCTCCCCGCCTTCCAGCGGCTCTACCTCATCGAGTGGGGCCACCGCTTGCTCGGGCGCTTCGCGGGCCTTGTCGTGGTCGTGCCGGCGGTGCTGTTCGCGCTGCGCGGCCGCCTGCGCGGGCGGCGGGGCATGGTCGTGCTCGCGGTAGCGATCCTCTTCGCGCTGCAGGGGTTCGTGGGCTGGTGGATGGTGGCGAGCGGCCTCTCCACCGTGCCTCGCGTGAGCCCGCTCCGGCTCGCGGCGCACCTCCTGATGGCGTCCGCGATCTTCGTGTTGCTGCTCGCCGAGGGCCTCGAGAGTCGCGGCGCGCCGGTGGCCGATCGCGTCCTCCGCCAGCGGGCTCGCGCGGTCGCTGGCCTCCTCCTGATCACGATGGCCTGGGGCGCGTTCGTGGCCGGGCTCTCGGCGGGGCACGTCTGCCCGACGTTCCCGAGCATGTGCGGCTCCTGGGTGCCGCAGCCGATCCGCTCGCCGTTCACCGACGCCTGGACCGTGCAGTGGGCGCACCGCGTGCTCGCCGGTGCCACCACGGTCGGCGTGCTCTCGGTCGGCGTGCCCCTCGCGCGCAGCGTCGCGGCGCCGTTCTGGACCCGCGTGGTCGGCGGAGCGCTGCCGTTGCTGGTGCTGATCCAGGCCACGCTCGGCGTGACGACGGTGCTGTTCCACGTCCCGCTCGCGCTCGCCGTGGTGCACCAGGCGTTCGCCTTCGTACTGCTGGGCTCTCTCGTCGCGCTCGCGCGCCACTGACACAAGTCATGGGGCGCCCGGCGCCGAGCGAGTACGGATCGGAGATGCCGGATCCCGAGCTCGCAGCGCCCGCGGTCGACCCCGGTGCGACCTCGACCTTCGAGCCGCCCGGCGGGCTTCTAGTGTGGATCGTGCTGGTCGTTGAGACGGTCACCTTCGGCGCCGGCCTCGTGACGTTCGCGGTGACCCGGCGACAGGAGCCGGCGGTGTTCGCCGCGGGGCGCGCCGCGCTCCACCAGCCACTGGCCCTCATCAACACGCTCGTCCTGCTCACCGGTGGCTGGCTCATGGCCAACGCCGTCGCGACCCTACGCGCGGGCCGCTCGCGCGCCGCCGCGCACTGGACCCTCGCGGCCACGGGGAGTGGCGTCGTGTTCCTCGTGCTCAAGAGCGTTGAATGGACGGAAAAGCTCCGACACGGGCTCGGGCTCCACCACGATTCGTTCTTCACATACTACTGGCTTCTCACCGGGTTCCACTTCCTACACGTGGTAGTCGCAGTTGTCATTCTCGCGTTTCTGTATTCTGGTATTCGCGCGGGGAAGTACAGCCGTGAAGACCACCTAGACGTCGAGAGCGGCGGCGTGTTCTGGCACATGTGCGATCTCATATGGCTGCTGGTCTACCCGACCATCTACCTGCTCGGGGGTGCCGCGTGAGCGCACCTTCCACGTCGGCCCCGCGCGCGCCGGACCTCCTCTGGAACACGCTCACCTGGGCCACGCTCATCGGTCTGACGATGGTCAGCTTCCTCGTGAGTGATGCGCGCGCAGCCTTACTGCCAATCCTCGCAGTAGCTGGTGTGAAGTGCGGGATCGTTGGGCTCCAGTTCATGGGTCTTCGCGCGGCGCATCCGGTCGTGCGGGCGGGTTTCCTGGCGCTGTTCGGCGCCCTCGTCTTCGCGCTGTTCCTCGCGCACCGCCACGGCTGAGCACGCTTCGCGGACCGTATGACCGTCGTCATGTCGCGATCGTGATCGACCCGTCATGATGCCGTCATGCTCTCGAAGTCTCAGGCGAAGCTGTTCTTCCTGGCCGGGACCGCCGTCTTCTCGATGGCGTTCCTCGCCCTCACCGTCGACTCGCTCGCGCAGGTGCCCGGGCGCTCGAACGAAGCGGCGATGACCCCCGCCGTCGTGCGCGGCAAGATGATCTGGGATCGCAACAACTGCATGGGCTGTCACACGCTGCTCGGCGAGGGGGCCTACTACGCCCCCGAGCTCACGCGCGTGTACACGCGCCGCGGCCCGGAGTGGATGCGCGCGTTCCTCAAGGACCCGAACGGGATGTTCCCCGGCGAACGGCGCATGGTCGCCTACAAGTTCAGCGACCAGGAGATCGCCGATCTCATCGAGTTCTTCCAGTGGATCGGCAACGTCGACACCAACGGCTTCCCGTTCAAGCCCGATCTCGCGCCACCGGCGCCGGCCGCGCCCGTGGGAGGCTCACGACTCGCCTCCGCGCCGAGCACCTACAAGACCCTCTGCAACGCCTGCCACTCGATCGAGGGGCAGGGCGGCAAGGTCGGTCCGGCGCTCGACGATCTGCGAGGGCGCTACGACGCCGTGACGCTCGACAAGTGGCTCGCGGACCCCCAGGCGGTCAAGCCCGGCACCGCGATGCCCAACCTCAAGCTCTCGCCCGAGGTCCGCAAGGAGCTCATCGGCTGGCTGCTCCCCACCAAGTGATCGCCGAGGAAGCGTCATGACCTACAAGTCGCAACGGATCGCGTACCTCTTCTTCGCCACGTCGATGCTGCTGCTGTCGCTGCAGATCGTCTACGGCTTCATCATGGCGTTCGCCCACATGGGCTACGACGTGCTGCACACCGTGGTGCCGTTCAACGCCGCGCGGGCGACCCACACCAACCTGCTCGTGGTGTGGCTGCTCAGCGGCTTCATGGGCGCCGCCTACTTCATCATTCCCGAGGAGGCGGAGCGGGAGCTGTGGTCGCCGAAGCTGGCGGTCGTCCAGTGGGCCGCGCTGGTCGTCGTGGGCGTGATCGCCATCGTCGGCTTCCACTTCAACTGGTGGGAGGGGCGCAAGTTCCTCGAGATTCCGCGGCCCCTCGACTACCTCGTCGTGGTCGACGTGCTCGCGTTCCTGCTGAACATCGGCATGACGGCGTTCAAGGGCAAGCGCCTGCACACGACCGGCATGGTCCTCTTCGTGGGCCTGTTCGCCGCCGCGCTGCTCTACCTGCCCGGCGTCATCACCTTCGAGAACCAGGTGCGCGACTCCTACTTCCGCTGGTGGGTGGTCCACCTCTGGGTAGAGGGCGTCTGGGAGCTCATCCTCGGCTCGATGCTGTCGTACCTGCTGATCAAGCTGACGGGCATCGACCGCGAGGTCATCGAGAAGTGGCTCTACGTCATCGTCGGGCTCACGTTCCTCTCGGGCATCCTCGGCACCGGTCACCACTACTACTTCATCGGTACGCCGAAGTACTGGCTCGCCATCGGCGGCATCTTCTCCGCCCTCGAGCCGCTCTCGTTCCTCGGCATGGCGCTGTACGGCGTCACCATGGCGCGCCGCGGCGGTCGCAACCACCCGAACAAGATGGCCCTCACCTGGACCGTGGGCTGCGCGATCATGAGCTTCGTCGGCGCCGGCTTCCTCGGCTTCGCCCACACGATCCCCCAGGTCAACAAGTGGACGCACGGCACGCTGGTGACGGCGATGCACGGTCACCTCGCGTTCTGGGGTGCCTACGGGATGATCGTCCTCGCGATGATCGCCTACGCGATGCCCAAGCTGACCGGTCGCAAGCGCTACAGCGGCTGGGTCCCGGAGTGGGCGTTCTGGACCTCCAACCTCGGCATGCTCGGGATGACGGGCGCGTTCGCCGTGGCGGGGATCTCGCAGGTCTACCTGGAGCGCAAGGTCGGCATGGACTTCCTGGTCGTGCAGAAGGCCCTGCAGGTGCACTTCCTCGGCCTCGTGCTGGCGGCTTCGCTGTTCACGATCGGCATCGTGCTCTACATCGTGAACTTCATCGGCTACGGCCTGCCGCGGGCCGAGCTCGGCGACGCGAGCGAGGACGCGGACGACGACAACCTCGTTCCTGCGGCAGCGGAGTGATCTGATGAGTTCTCCCGCCGTCAGCCCGTACTACCGGCCCGTGCGTGACGAGTGCTCGATCTTCGAGCACGCGCACCGGCAGCAGCTGCCGCTGCTGCTGAAAGGCCCCACGGGGTGCGGCAAGAGTCGCTTCGTCGAGGCGATGGCGCACAAGCTGGATCGGCCGCTGGTCACCGTCGCCTGCCACGACGAGACCTCGGCGGTCGACCTGGCCGGTCGCCACCTGATTCGAGGCGGAGAGACGGTCTGGCAGGACGGCCCGGTCACGCGCGCCGTCCGCCAGGGCGCCATCCTGTACCTCGACGAGATCGCCGAGGCACGGCCCGACGTCATCGTCGTGCTCCACCCGCTCAGCGATCACCGCCGGCGCATCGTGCTCGAAGGCCACGACGAGGAGGTCACGGCCGCCGAGGGCTTCATGCTCGTCGTCAGCTTCAACCCCGGCTACCAGCGCGGCCTCAAGGAGCTCAAGCCCTCCACGCGCCAGCGCTTCGTCGCGATGGCGTTCGACTACCCTTCGGCCGAGCTCGAGGCCGAGATCGTCCTCGGCGAGGTCGGCGGTGAGCCCAAGGTCGCCAAGCGCCTCTCCGCGCTCGCCCAGAAGCTCCGCACGCTCGACGCGCTCGGCCTGGCCGAGCTGCCCTCCACGCGACTCGTGGTCGACGCGGCAAAGCTCATCCGCTCCGGCGTCGAGCCGCGGCGGGCGTGCGACGTCGCGATCGTGCAGCCTCTCACCGACGATCCGGCGATCGTGAACGCGCTCCGTGACGTGGTGGCGCTTGCCTTCTGAGCGCGTCGCGATGGCCAAGGCTCCCACCATCGAGTTCGAGTGGGAGCTGGCTGTCTTCCGTGGGATCCGCTCGCTCTACCGCCGCCTCACCGGCGCCACGCGTGGTCCGCGGATAGACCCGCGACGCGCCGCGCACCTCACGGATCGCGAGCGGCACCTGACCCTGCTCGCCCAGATCGTGGCCGGGGCTCCGGTACGGCTCCTGACGACGGACGGCGGTGGCGGCCTGCGCGGCTACGCCCTGACGCTGCCGCGCGCCCTCGACGTCGCCGACGATCCAGAGGCCAACGCGCAGCTCTACCTCGTGCGGGCGCTGCTGGGCGGCGCGCTCGTCGCAACCGACCCGCGGCGTCCGCCGGTCGAGGGTCGTGTGCCGCGGGCGCGGATGGAGGTCGACCGCGTCGAGCGCGCCGTCGCCCACCTCGCGACGAACCTACCGCGCTTCGTCGACGTGTGGGCCGAGGCCTGTCGCGTCGTGCTGCGCGCGCGGGGCCGCCTGACCTTCGGTCCCGCGGGGGAGCGCGAGGAGAGCGAGGAGGCGACCGTCGAGCGCCTGCGGATCGAGCTCCTGGAGAAGGGGGCGGCGGCCGGCGAGATCGTCCGCTCCGACCTCACGCGCGTCGGACTCTCGCCGCTCGTGCCGCTGTGGGGCGAGATCGTCGACGACGACGCGCCTCCGATCGACGCTCGATCCGACGCGGCGAAGGGCGACAAGAAGGCTCGTCCGCCCACGAACGTGACCACCGAGGTCGAGGCGCCCCACGTCGGCGATCTCGAGCTCGTCGAGCTCGATCGCAAGGAGCTCGAGGACGCGGTCCTGAACCACACCTTCGAGAAGATCGACACCGCCGACGAGCACCGGGGCGGCGCGCGCGATCTCGACGGGGCCGACGAGCTCGACGAGCAGCTCGAGGCGCTCGACGAGGTCGCCCTCGGCAAGTTGATCCGCACGGACGAGGAGGCGGCCTCTCTCCTGCGCGCCGAGATCGATCTCGCCGCCGACGTCCCCGACGTGGCCACCATCGCGTCGGGAGAGCTGGGCATCCCCTACGACGAGTGGGACGCGAAGGCGGGCGCCTACCGCAGGGCGTGGTGCACGGTCTACCCGACCGCGCTCGAGCGTCGCGATCCGCGGTGGGCCGCCGCCGCGTCTGCCCGCAGCCGCAAGGTCGTCGAGGCGGTGCTGCGCAACGTCCGCCTGCAGCGCGCCCGGCTCGCGCCGCAGCGGCGCCAGCGGGACGGCGATCACGTCGACCTCGACGCCACGGTCGAGTACCTCGCGAACCTGCGCGCGGGGCACGCCGACGCGCCTCGGCTCTACACCCGCCGCGCGCGCCTCGCCCACAGCATGGCCACGACGGTGCTGGTGGACCTCTCGCTCTCGTCCGACGCCTGGGTGGACGACCGACGGGTGCTCGACGTGTCGCGCGAGGCCGTGCTCGTGCTCGGCGAGGTCGCCGATCGGCTGGGCGACGAGGTGCGCGTCATCGGCTTCGCCTCGCACACCCGCAACCGCTGCCGCGTCTTCGACGTCCGCCGCTGGGGGGAGCCGTGGTCGCTCGCGAAGGCGAGGCTCGGGGCCTTGAAGCCGCAGGGCTACACACGGATCGGCCCTGCGCTCCGCTACGCGATCGACGAGGCCTGCCTGCCGGACGCGCAGCGACGGCTCGTGCTCCTGATCAGCGACGGCAAGCCGACCGACTACGATCGCTACGAAGGCACCCATGGCGTCGAGGACGTGCGTCAGGCCGTCCGCGAGGCCAGCCGACGCGGCGTCTGGGTCCACGGCCTCACCATCGACACGGTGGCGCGCGGCTACTTCCCCGCCATGCTCGGCGCGGGGCACTGGGAGATCCTGCCGAGGGTCGACGCGTTGCCGCAGGCGCTCGCCGCGGCATACGCGCGCATGGCGAGCGATTGAACCCTACCGCGCGAGCCGCCGCGCGAGGCCGATCGCGGCGGCCATGCCGCGCGGATCGGCGGTGCCCTGGGCGGCGCGGTCGTAGGCGGTGCCGTGGTCGACGCTGGTGCGCACGACCGGCATCCCGAGCGTGACGTTCACGGCCTCACCGAACGCGAGCAGCTTGGAGGGGATGGTCGCCTGGTCGTGATACATCGCCACGCACGCACCGTACGCGTGGTCGCGCGCCGCGCGCCGGATCGCCGACTCCGCGGGCAGGGGGCCCACGAGCCTCCGCGACGAGCCGGCCGCACGCAACCGCTCGCGCGCGGCGACGATCCCCGGCGCGATCACGCGGCCCTCCTCGTCGCCGAGCAGGCCCTCCTCGCCTGCGTGCGGGTTGAGCGCCAGCACGGCGACGTCGAGCTCCGCGTCCACGCCGAGCGCGTCGAGCAGCCGCGCGGTGTGGAACGCGGCGCGCGCGACCTGCTCGCTGTCGAGCGCGCCCGCCACCGCGGAGAGCGGCAGATGGGTGGTGGCGAGCGACAGCGTGAGGTTCGGCTCCCAGAACGCCATCACCGTCTCGCTCCCGAGCCGCGCCCCGAGGTGCTCGGTGTGCCCGAGGAACCCGGCCGCGCCGCCCGCCTGGACGGCCGCCTTGCTGACCGGCGCCGTCACGATCGCGCTCGCCTCGCCCGCGAGCACCGCGTCGAGGGCGGCGTCGACGTACGCAAGCTGCGCGGCCCCACCTTCTTTCGTCCAGCGTCCCGCCGTGCGCGCGTCGGCGGACAGCGGCGGGCCGATCTGCACGAGGCGTGCGTGGAGCCGATCGAGGTCGACGCCGAGCGCCACAGCCCGCGCCCGCAGCAGGGGGACGTCGCCGAACACGAGCGCCTCCCCGGCGTCCTCGAGCAGCGCCCGCAGGGTGACCTCGGGGCCGATGCCACCGGGGCACCCCATCGAGATCGCGAGGGGCTTCACCTGGGCCTCTTCACGTCTTCCGGGAGCTCGGTGAGCAGGACCCGGGCGCGGTCGAGCAGCGCGTCGCGCGTGTTCAACCGCGGATCTTCGATCACCTGGTCGAGGAGCCGATCGAGGAGGACGCCCATGCGCGGGCCGGGCTTCATGCCGAGGTCCTTGATGAGGTCGCCGCCCTTCACGACGAGGTCCTTGGTGCCGATCGCGTCGCCCTGGGCGAGGATCTGGCCGACGCGCGCCCGCAGCTCGACGAGCGGCGTGAGCGCGGCCTCGCCGTCGCGGTCCTTGCCCCGGATGTCGGCCTCGTTGAGCTGGTAGAGGTCCTCGAGGCTCTCGCGGCCGATGCGGCGCACCCAGCGGCGCACCGCGGCGTCGCTCCAGGAGGACTCGTAGACCACCAGGTGGTTCTTCACGAGGTGGGTGATGCGCGCCCGCTCCTCGTTGGAGAACCGCAGCCGCGCGAGCAGCGGGTCGGCGATCTCGGCGCCGATCCGTTCGTGGTCGTAGAACGTGTAGTCCTGCGTCTTGTCGGAGAAGGCGCGCGAGGCGGGCTTGCCCACGTCGTGCAAGAGCGCCGAGAGCCGGAGCACCGCGTCGCCCTGGCAGGCGTCGACGCAGGCCATGGCGTGTCCCCACACGTCGTACCGGTGGTACTTGTTCTGCTCGCAGCCCACCTGCGGCAGGAGCTCGGGCGCCGAGACCTCGAGCAGCCCGTGCTCGCGCATGGTGTCGAACGCGCGCGACGGTTGCCGGGCCTTGAGCGCCTTCATCCACTCGTCGCGCACGCGCTCGGCCGAGACCTTGCGGTAGGTGTCGAGCGCGGGGCGGATGGCCGCGGCCGTGGCGGGCTCGAGCTCCACCTCGAGCGACGCGACGAACCGGGCCGCGCGCAGCACGCGCAGGCCGTCCTCCGCGAACCGCTCGGCCGGGACGCCCACGGCGCGCAGCACCCTCGCCGCGAGATCGGCCCGGCCCCCGAACGGATCGATCACGTGCCCGTCGACCGGATCGAGGGCGATCGCGTTCATGGTGAAATCGCGGCGCGCGAGGTCTTCGACGATGTCGTCGACGAACACCACGGCGTCGGGCCGGCGGCCGTCCGAGTAGCTCGTCTCGCCCCGCAGCGTGGTGACCTCGTAGCTGCCGCCGCCGTCGCTCTCCGGCAGGTGCACGGTGACCGTGCCGTGCTGGATCCCGGTGGGGATGACGCGGCGGAAGGCCTGCTTCACCTGGTCGGGGCGCGCGCTCGTGGCGACGTCCCAGTCGGCGACGGTGGCCTGCCGCAGCAGATCGCGCACGCAGCCGCCGACGATCCACGCGCGGTGTCCGCGCTCGCGCAGGCGAGAGCAGAGCGCGACGACTCCCCGCGGGACGACCTTCAGATCGACCTCGCCGTTCATGACCGTACCCCGCTCATCGCCGCGACTTCTTGCGTCCTTGGGGCTTCGTCGTCAACGGCGGGCGGCGCGGGGGCGTCGACGAGAGGGCCGGCAGCGGCTGCACGAGCGCCTGAGAGAGATGCTGGAGCGTGGTGAGGGCCGGTGGCATCACGCTCGGGCGCGCCTCGGCGCCGAACAGGGCCTCGAGCTCGCCGAGCACCGCCCGCGCGCGCTCGGCCACGCCGCGCGCGTTGCGCAGGCTGTTGGCGAGGGCCTCGGCGTTGGAGTGGGTCTGCGCCGCGTTCGCCTCGGCCTCCTCGAGGCTCGCGCGGAGCGCGTTCGCCTGGGCGACCGCGTCGGCGAGGCGCGCCTCGAGGCCGTCGGCGCGCGCGCGCTGTTCGGCGCGATCGAGCTCGAGGGCGTCGACCCGGACGACGAGGGCGGCGCGCTCGGCCTCGTACGACTGGGCCTGCGCCTTGAGGAAATCGCGGTCGGTCTCGAGGGCCGCGGCCTGCGTGGCCAGGGCCAGCTGCGCGCGCTCGAGCTTCTGCACCTGGGCGGTGAGCGCCACCGTGCGGGCCGCGAGCGCGGTGCGCTCCTGCTCCACCTCGGCGAGCTGCGCGCCGAGCAGGATGTGCTCGGACTGCGCGGCCGTGTGGCGCTCCTCGAGCTCGTGGACGCGCCGCGCGTGGGCGGCCTCCGCGGTCGCGAGGGCGTCCATGTGGGCCTTCTCGGCGGCCGCGAGCGCGGTGGCGTGGGCGGCCTCGCTGGCCGCAAGCGCGCTCGCGTGCCCGCGCTCCTTCTCGGCGTGGGCAGCCATCGCGGCGGCGAGCTCCTCGGCACCCTTGGCCACGGCGGCCTCGAGCCCGAGGGCCCGCGCGTGCTGCTCGCGCGCCTCGGCTTCGTGCCGCTCGGCGAGCTCGCGCAGCTGCTGGTCCTTGGCGGTGACCGCCTCGCTCGCGAGGCCGAGCTCGAGGCCCGAGCGCTCGAGTTCCTTGCGCACCTCGGCGAGCTCGCCGCGCAGGCTCGTGGCGGTGGTCTCGGCGCGCGCGGCCTGCTCGGAGTACTTCTTGGCCTCCTTCACGCGCAGCTCGAGCTCGGTCTGCAGCGCCTCTGCGCGCTCGACCTGCTGGGCGGCCGCGGTCTGCGCCGTGTGCGCGGCCTCTTCGGCGGCGACCTCCTCGGCCTCGAGCTGGTGCACGCGGGCCTCGACGAGAGCGAGGCGATCGCGGGCGTCGACGAGCCGCTGGTCGCGCTCGCGGAGGTCTGCTTCGAGCGCAGCCACGCGAACGGCGACCCCGCGGGCCGCGTCCTCTGCCACCTTCGCGCGCCGCTCGGCGTCGACGAGTCGCTGCTCGGCGCGGTGCACGAGGTCGGCCTGATCGACCGCGCGCTCCTCGGCCTCGCGGGCGCGCGCCTCGGCTTGCTGCGCGCGCTGGTCGCTCTTGTGCAGCTGCTGCTCGGCCTCGGCGACGCGCACCAGCATCTGCCCGACGCGCTCGGCCTCGGCGGAGCGCTCGTGCTGCTCGCGCGCGAGCTCGGACTCCCGCTCGGCGAGCCGCGTGCGCAGCGACTGCAGGGTCTTGGTGAGGGCGATGATGTCCGCCGGCTTGAGGGCGGCGCTGCGCGCGGTCGCCGCGGCAGGGACGTCGCTCACGCGCTCTTCTCGCAGCGGTCGCGGTCCGGCCGGCGCGGTCTTGATGGCCTCCCGGTTCGCTTGCGAGGCCCGGCGCGAGGGGGGGCGGTCGGCCATCGCTCAGGTGATGTTGTAGACGGGGCCGCCGGGGGTGTGGCGGGTGGCCTCGAGGAGGTCTGCGCCGCGCTTGTGCTCGTTGGTCGCCTCGACCACGACGGCGCCGACCTCGACGCCGGGGGGCATCTGCGAGCGCATCTGGGTGAGCACCTGCTCGACCAGCGGCTTGGCGATGTCGGCGGTCTGGCCGACGAGCGCGACCGCGAACGAGCCGATGCCGGTGAGGCCGGCGGTGCACGCCGTGAGCGAGAGCAGCAGCATGTCGAACAGGTCGACGGCGGCCTTGGCCGCGCGACGCAGCGCCTGCATCTCCTGGATCGTGAGGCGGCCCTGGCCGTCGCGCGCGGGGGTGCGCAAGAAGAACCACGCGAGGGTGAGCGGGTAGCCGGCCCAGCGCGTGAACGAGAGGTCGCCGTCGAGCGCCTGGCGAAACGCCTCCTCGTGGAGGAGCGAAGTGAGGCCGTCGCGCTGGCGCAGGAACTGGAGCGCCTTCTCGTGCAGCGTGCTCGCCTCGCGGAAGCTCACGAGCTTGACGCGGAGCTCGCCGATCATGGCCTCGTTGCCGTGCAACAACGTGACCGCGGCCTGGCGCTCGTAGCTGCCCTCGCCGTAGATGCCGTTGGTCGAGGGGCGCGGCTCCTTGGCGTCCTCGAGGTACCAGCAGCCGTTGTTCTGGAAGCTGAGCGCGCCGTGGATCGCACTGATGGTGGCCTCGGGCACCACGAGATCGACCGGCTGCTTCACGCCCGGCACGCTCGGCGCGCGACCGATGACCATCTTGGTCTTGTCGAGCGGGAGCACGCGACCGATGAGCTCGCGCGCGTTGGAGGCGTAGACGATGAGGAGACCCTGGGCGTCGGGCCGGAACGGCGTGGACGATCCGCGGTAGGGCGGGGTGGAGCCCGGATCGATGCGCTCGCGCGCGACCTGCAGCGGGTTGGTCGCGACGGTGTTGGGATTGAAGAAGCGGAGGTGGCGCGCCTGAGGGCGACGCGTGGGCTCCTTGGCCTGCAGGCGGAACACCTGCTTGAGCTCGTCGGTCGCGAGGCCGGGCGGGATGCCGAACGGGAGCTGCCGCTCGATGGAGTGCGAGGGCGGGTGGTGACCGGGCTCGGGCACCTTGGCGCTGAGCATCTCCCAGATGGTCATGCCGAGCGCGTAGAGGTCGTCCTCGACGCTGGCGCCGCCCTTCTCGAGGCGCTCCGGGCTCATGTAGTTCGGCGTGCCGCCGTCGGCCGCCTTCTTCTCGCCGCGCATGGTGGCGACGGTACGGGCGCGTTCCTTGGCGAAGCCGAAGTCCACGATGTACGCGCTGCTGCTGGCGCGGTCGACCATGACGTTGCCGGGCTTGAGATCGCCGTGGACGATGCCGGCCGCGTGGATGGCCGCGAGGCCGCCCGCGACGTCGCGCGAGACGCGGCGCCACTCGTCGGCGGTGACCCCGCCCATCCGCTTCTTCTCGCGGATCCACTGGTGGAGCGTGACGCCGTCGACGTACGCCATGGTGACGATCGGTCCGAACGGCGAGACGTGCAGATCGTGGACGCGCGCGACGTTGGGGTGGTTGACCGCGCGCGCGAGCTCGACCTCCTTGCGCAGGGCCTCGTCGTCGCCCGGCAGCCGGGTGTCGCGACGCACGACCTTCACCGCGACGGCAGAAGCGCCGAAGTTGCGGTCGCGCGCGAGGAACACCTCGCCCATGCCGCCGCGGCCCAGGGAACGAACGATCTCGAAGCGGTCGACGAGGACCATGCCCTCGCGAACTTCAGCTTCTTTCTCCTTGAACATTCCCATGACCCGGATTCGATCGGTGCAGTCGGAGCAGGAAACTACGTGGGCCGAGACCACAGAGTCGGTCCGGGGGTCCTTGCCGTCGAGCAAGAGCTCCACGACCCGACCACACGGCCCGGCGGCAGGCGCTGTCACCGTCCCCACAGACTCGCCCGGAGCCCCTCGAACTGCAAGGGGTCCTTCCATCGGGTGATTCTCGCGTGGCTGGAAAAAGGACGGGGACAGGGAAAAACCCCCGTCCCCGTGCCGGACAGCCCTCTCGCCGACCCTTCAGTCGGCCTTGGCGTCCACACCCGCGTCGGTCGTGCCGCCCGCGCAGGCCGGCGGCGTGTCGGTCGCCGGGATGGGGGTGTGGCCGCAGACGTCGCTCGGGGCGAGGGTCCAGGTGCAGAAGTCGAGGTAGCTCACGCCCACGATGCTCGTGAACTTGTCGCCCGTCTTGGTCTTCGGCGCGGTCGCGGCGCCACGGTAGTAGATGGTGTCGTTGACGAAGAGCTCGCTGCCCTTGACCTTGAACTGACCGAAGGCGATGTCGGTCGAGGCCTCGACGTCCTTGATGCGGACGTAGCCGCCCATCCACTTGCCCACGTCGGCGCCGCCGTTGGCGATCGCGGCCGGGGTGACGTCGGCGGGCACGGGGAGGGTGCCGGCGCCCTTCTTGGTGAGCGCGCAGAGCTGCATCGCCTGGCGCATCTTGTCCGGGCTGGGGGGCGGGAGGGGCGGGGTGGCCTTGCCGCAGGTGGTCGAGGTGGGGCCGAACTCGGTGTACGTCGCCGTGAGGTCGAGCGCGTCGCCCGGCTTGACGTCGTTCGGGATCAGGTCGGTGCCGGACGGGCACGTGAAGCCGGTGCCGGCCGCGATGGCGTCGTCGCCGTACGACAGGACGAGGATGCCCGAGTAGGGCTGGAAGGTGGCGTTCGCGTCGGCGACGAACACGCCGTAGAGGCAGGAGTCGCCCGCCTTCTTGGGCGTGCCGCTGGTGCGGAACTTCTGCGTGGTCGCGACCACGCCGGTGAGCTTGATGCCGTCGCCCAGGGTGGCCTTCTTGGTCGACGCCGGATCCTGCAGCTCGGCGAGCTTGCCCTCCTTGAGGACCGCCGGACACTTGGGCGGACCGCTCTCGGTCTTGGTGTCGCTCGGCGTGCCGGTGTCCGTCGCCGAGTCACCACCGGTGCCGGTGTCCGTCGTCGAGTCGCCACCCGTGCCGCTGTCGATGCCAGGGCGCGGCGTCGTGTCGTCGCTCTCGCCGCAAGCGACGCCGAAGACCATGGCGGACACCACGAGAGAACCGAGGGTGAGGACGGCGGATGCACGCTTCATGAGGAAGACTCCTTGGCGCTCGACGTCACACGACATCGCGGCGGGGTTTCGGAAAAGAGGTGGATGTATGTGCCAGAAGAACGGCCGTCGCGCCAGGGAAAGGCGTGCATCGACCGGGCGTCGGTCGCGTCACGGGTGGCCGCTCCGACGTCAGAGGTTGCAGCGGACGAGGGCGAAATCCAGGGCGCTTCCGGAAAGGCGGGTGGCGAGGACGATGGGGCCGCGCGCAGCGAGGACCCGCCGATGCTCGAGGGCGGGTTCCGTCGTGGCCGGACCGTCGGCAAACGCCGGCACGAGGCGCGCCCTTCCGTCCGGTGCGAGGAACGACGCGAGGATGCCCGCCCCGAACGGCAACGCGGCCGCGACGCCAGGGGCCACGTCCTTCTCGGCGACGACCTTGCGCGTGGGCTCGGCGATCGCGGCGTCGACCAGGGCGCGCACGGCGATCAGCGAACCACCGTCGCCGTCGGTCGGGCGGGGGTCGTCGCGGACCACCACGAAGAGCCCGCTCGCGGTCCACGTCGCCGTCATCGTCTGCGCGTGGCCGGTCTGGGCCGTGAGCATGCGCGGAGCGCCGATCGTGGCGCCGGTGGCGACGTCGACGAGCACGGCCTCGACCCAGCGCTGCGCGTTGTCCTGCGAGGGCTCGCCGGCGGCGCCGTCGTGGTCGTCGATCGCCTCGGGCCGCTCGGCGAGCCACAGCAGCACCGCGCGCGCGCCGTCGGGCGAGGGCACGAGCAGCGGCCACTGCGCGTCGCTCGTCTTGGCCGACGCGACCCCGATCGTGTCGCTGGCCCCTGCGTCGCTGCCCGCGTCGGCGAGCGTGGGCTTGGCGCCCGACCACGCGATGACCCGCACGCGACCGCGCGTGACCTTGTCGCCCTCGGTGTCGTCCCACGCGACGAGGGTGCCCTTCGCGGTGGCCAGCAGCACCGTGCTCTCGGACTCGTCGACGGCCTGCGGAAACGTGCCGAGCGAAGCGGTCGGCGTGCGCAGGTCGAAGGTGGTCGACTCGAACCCGCGCACGAGGGCGCCGACGAGGACACCGCCCTTGGGATCGATCGCGACCTGCGGCGGCCGCGTGCCCGGCGCCTTGGCGAGGGTGGTGACGACGGTCGGCGCCGCGCCGTCGTGCGGGAAGCGCAAGACCATGGCCTCGCCGCCGCCGCCCGCGGTGCGGAGGCCCACGTAGAACGCTTGCGCGTCGGAGGCGACGCCGCCCAGCTCGGCGCCGAACGCGACGGGCGAGTCGGTCTCGGCCTCGCCGGCGAGCCCACCGCGCACGTGCCGCGCGATCGGGGTGCAGCGCCCGCCGCCGGCGGTCGGGGCCGACGAAGCCGCGGGGGCCGCGTCGGTGGTGGTGGTGGCGGACCCGTTGCAGCGCGCGCACGACGTGGTGCCGAGGAGGAGGGCGAGGAGCGCGCGACGCACGCGGGGGTGGTAGCGCGGAGGGCGGCCGCGGTCACATCAGCACTTGCCGCACACGGGGAAGATCTCGCTCCCCGCCTTCGGCTGCACGTCGCCCACGAACCGCAGCGTCGAGGTGGCGCCCTGGTGGAGGCAGACGTCGCCGATCATCGCTGGATCGCTCGAGTAACAATAACCGCCGCCGGGCGGCGAGAAGCCCGGGTCCGTCCGGCACGCCGTCGAGGTGGCGGCATCGGTCCGATCGGCGCTGAGCTGCAGGAGCTCGCACACGAGGTGCTTGGTGCCGTCGCTCCCTCGAACGATCACGTTCTCGCCTTCGACCGTCGCTTGCACGATCTCCGTGCCGAGCCGGATCGCGAGCTGGCTTGCCGCCTTCTCCCTGTCGCTCGGCCCGAGGAAGTCGCCTGCCTTGCGGCAGGGGGCGCTCCCGGGCGTGCAGTAGCCGGTGCCGCCGCCGACGCCGGTCAGCGTCTCGCACGTCTTGCCGGCAGGAAGGTCCGGCAACACCTCGAAGACGCTGCAGCTCGCGCGATCGGCGGACGCCGCGGGCGGGATCGTTCGCAGACAACGCGCGCCGAGGATCGCGCGCACGTGGGTGGCGATCGCCGTCATCGTGGGCGTGAACGTCTCGCTGCAGATCGAGGCGACGAGCCCGGACGGTCCGAGCTGCTCGAGGATGCGCAGGTGACGCAGCCCGGGGTAGGCCTGCGTGAAGGCTTGCTTGCCACCGGGCTCGCAGAGCGGATCGAACGACTCCGAGCCGAGGGGCGCGCACGCGATCGACGGCGTGCTCGGTCGCGGCTTGATGCAGGCCGCCTGCAGCTGCTGCACCCCGGGCACGACGCGCTCGCCGCCGTGTATGGGATCGACCGACCGATCACCCGCGAACAGCGGCAGTCCTGCGCGCGGTCCCACCGACTCGATCAGGTGCGGGTCGCGCTTGGCGATGGGACCGGTGAGCTTCTCCCAGTCGGCCGTCGAGAGTGTCTTGGGCTTGCCGGCGACCTCGACCAGCTGCTTCGGGACGCCGACGATGCCCGTGACGAACACGAGGCTCGGATCGCGAAAGCCACCGCTGAAGAGCGCATTCGGCCCGAGTCTGCCGTCAGAGCCGGGGACCGTCATGTTCTTGAACGCGTCGACGTAGCGCTCCCGAGACCAGAGGAAGTTGAACCCGAACCGCTGCGTCTGGTGGAAGCCGCGGAGGCGCACCGCGTCTTCTCCCGCGCTCCACGGCTTCGTGCAGTTGACGTCCTTGTTGTCCTGGAAGCACGAGAAGCACCCCAGCGCCGTGAGGGGCCCCGAGCTGTCCGGCTCGAGGTCGTCGGGCAGGCCTTCGCACGCCTCCCACCCGCGCAGCATCTTCGCCTCCGGGTAGGCGAACGGGAGCCAGTTCTTGCCGGCCGGGCGCAGCGAGACGTCGTTCTGGTCCGAGAGCACGACGACGACGACGAGCGAGTCGGGGCGAAGGAACGCGGCCCGCTGCGCGAGCAGGTCTTCGTCGCGCCCCTCGACGATGATGTCGTTGTTGCCGCACGCGTCGCCCGCCGGCCCAGCGGTGCAGTTCACGGCCGCCTTCGCGTACGGCGCCGGATCGATCAGGAAGTGGTAGAGCGCCTCCCAGGGCTGGGCGACCCCGCACCCGCCCTCGCCAGCGCTCTCGACGACGCAGCTCGTGGCCGCACCGAGCGCGCCGAGCCGTTCCGCACCCTTGAACGTCGCTGTGGGATCCACGGCTGGATCGAACACCCAGCGCAGAGGCGAGGCGGTGACGCTGGTGCACGCTCCTGGTCGAGGGAGCAGGTGCGCTCGATCGTCCTTGCCCGCGCAGACGCTGGTCCCGAACGAGCCGAGGGACGAGGTGATCACGGCGACGTGGAGATCCGTCGCGTGGGTCGGCTGGTGCGTGCGTGGATCCGGCGTCGGATCGGCGAGCTGGGTCAGGAGCTCCGGCAGTCGGCGCGCGAGCTCCGCCTGCGCATCGGCCATCGTGGCGGAGTCGTCGACCACGACGAGGACGTCGACCTTCTCGACCCGGGAGACGCCCTTCATCCTGGTCAGCGTGAAGCCGCCGTCCCCGACGCAGCCGCTCGGCCAGTAGGTGGGGACGACGGTCACGTCGTTGCACCCCACCGTCCCCGCCCACATCCCGATCACCATCAGCCACGCGCGTCGCATGCACCCGCACTCAGCAACGCGCAGGCCAGCGACAAAAGCAGCGCGGGCGCCGCTTTCGCGACGCCCGCACACAACCGAGTAGGCGCAGACGCCTACCGGGTCGTCACTTCACGCAGACCGTGAAGACCTCGCTGCCGTTCTTCGGCTCGGAGTCGCCGAGGAAGCGGATCGTGGAGGCCGCGCCCTGCTTGGTGCACTCGCCCACGACCGCGGGGACCGTGGAGTAGCAGAAGCCACCGCCCGAGGTCAGCTTGAAGGCCGGGTCCTCGAGGCAGGACTTGGTGACGGCGGCGTCGACGCGACCACCGGCGAGCTGACGGTGCTCGCAGACCAGGTGCTTACGATTGTCGGAGCCTTCGGCGATGATGTTGCCGTCGGCGTCGACCTTCGCCTGGACGTCCTCGACCTTGCCGGTGCCGTCGGAGCCGACCACGGTGATCTTGAGGTTGAGCTGCAGGGCCGCCGCGGCCTTGTCGACGGGCGGGAAGTTCGCGTCGCCGTCCTTGCGGCACGGGGCGCTGCCCGGCGTGCAGTAGCCGGTGCCGGCGCCCGCACCCGTGAGGGTCTCGCAGCTCTTGCCCGCGAACGTGCCCTCCTTGAAGACCTCGACGATGTTGCAACCCACGTTGCCGGTCGCCTCGTCCTGCGGGAGGATCTGGCGGATGCACTGGTTGTTCAGCGCGGCGCGGAGCTTGTCCACGATGCCCTGGACCGCCGGCGAGAAGGTCTCGTTGCAGATCGAGGCGACGAAGCCGCTGGCGCCGAGGCGCTCGATCATGCGGAGGTGGCGGAGGCCGGGGTAGGCCTTGTAGTAGCTCTGCTTGGTCGACGAGTCGCAGAGCGGGTTCTTCTTGGCCGCGTCGGTGCCGAGGCTCTCGCAGTCCGAGGCGCCCGACGCACCCGCCACGCGGGGCGAGATGCAGGCGTACTGGAGGTCGTCACCGTCGGGCACGTCGCGGTCGCCGCCGTTGACGAGGTCGATGGTGCGGTCGCCGGCGAACCGGGGCACGCCGGTGCGCGGCGCGATCGACTCGACCATGTGCGGGTCGCGCTTGGCGAGGTCCGGGCTGATGATCTTCTCCCAGTCGGCGGCGGTGAGGGTCTTCGGCTTCGCGGTCGCGCCGTCGCCGTCCTGCACGAGGATCTTGGGGACGCCGACGATGCCGGCGACGATCACGAGGCTCGAGTCGCGGAAGCCGCCCGAGAAGAGCGGGTTGGGGGCGAGCTTGCCGTCGGAGCCCGGGACGGTCGCGTTCTTGAGCCCGTCGACGTAGCGGTTGCGGCTCCAGAGGAAGTTGAAGCCGAAGCGCTGGACCTGGTGGAAGCCGCGGAGGTTGCGACCATCGGGGTCGTTGTTCAGCTTGTCCTTGGCCCAGGCCTTGGTGCAGTTCGCGTTCTTGTTGTCCTGGAAGCAGGAGAAGCAGCCCTTGGCGGTGAGCTCACCCGAGCTGTCCGGCTCGAGGTCGTCGGGCACGCCGTCGCACGCTTCCCAGCCACGCTGCATGGCGCCGGCGCCGTAGGCCCAGGGGAGCCAGTTCTTGCCGGCGGGGCGGAGGGAGAAGTCGTTCTCGTCGGAGAGGAAGATGACCGCGACCAGCGAGTCGGGGCGGAGGAAGGCTGCGCGCTGCGCGAGGAGCTCTTCGTCCTTGCCCTCGACGACGATGTCGTTGTTGCCGCAGGCGTCGCCGCTGACGCCGAACGTGCACTTGACCTCGGCCTTCGCGTACGGGGCGGGATCGATGAGGAAGTGGTACATCGCTTCCCACGTCTCCTCGTAGCCGCAGCCGACCTGGTCGGCGGACTGCACGACGCAGGAGGTGGCCGTCTGGAGCGTGAGGCCGCCGTCCTTGCCCTTGAACTTCGCCGCGGGGTCGCGCGCCGGGTCGAAGACCCAGGTGAGCGGGGAGGCCTCGACGGGGCCGGGGCACGGCGCGGACGTCGGCGCAGCGGTCGGCGTGGTCACCACCCAGCCCGAGCCGCCGCCCTCTCCCGCGCGCGGGAGGAGGTGACCGCGGTCGTCGTTGGCCTTGTTGGTGAGCGAGGGCGCGCACGCGCTCGAGCCGTGCGAGCCGAGCGAGGAGGTGATGACGCCGACGTGGATGTCGGCCGCGTTCGCCGGCTTGCCCGTCTTGGGATCGGGCGTGTCGTCGGTCAGCTTGGAGATCAGCTCCGGCATGCGCTTGCCGAGCTCGGACTGCTTGTCGGCCATCGACAGCGAGTTGTCGACGACGATGAGGAGATCGACCTTGTCGACGCGGGTCACGCGGATCTTGGTGATCGTGATGCCGCCGCTGCTCGGCTTGATCGGCACGACCGGGCGGTCGAGACAGGCGGTCGGGCCGCAGAAGAGGACCGAGGCCGCGAGGGTGAACGCGGCGCCGAAGAGGTGGCGGGGGCGATGCTCCATGGCCGGATAGCTAAGCCAATCACGTGCCAACCCGCAAGAGCCCTGTGGGGGGCGACCGATGCCCAGAAACGAAGAAGGGGGTGCCAACCGCGTTGGCTCCCCCCTCCCGACCTCGCCAACGGCTACGTCAGCGCCGGCACATCGTGAAGACCTGCGACCCGGTGTGGGGCTCGGCCCCGCCGACGAAGCGCACCGTCCCTGCGGCCCCGGTGGCCTTGCAGGAGCCCACGACTGCAGGTGAGGTGGAGTAGCAGAACCCGCTCTCCTTGCTCCAGGAGAGGTCATCGCGGCAGGAAGCGGCGGCCGCGGCGCCGACGCGGTCGGCCGTCAGCTGGCGGACCTCGCAGACGAGGTGGCGCTGCCCGTCCTTGCCCGTGACGAGCACCCTGTTCCCCTCGGCGAACGCGGTCGCGTCCTCGGTGACGATCGCTCCGCTCGCGTCCTTCGCGCGGACGCCGAGGGTGAGCAGCGCGGCCATCTTGTCCGGATCGAGCGGCGGGAGCCACGAGTCCTCCGCGCGGCACGCGGCCGACCCCGGCGTGCAGTAGCCCGGCCCGAGGTCCTCGCAGCGCGCGGCCTTGTCGTCGGCGAACGACTCGAAGATCGCGCAGGTCACCGCGCCCGTCTCGTCCGCGGTCATCTCGTTGCGCACGCACTGGTGGTCGAGCGCACCCTGGATCTTCTCGACGATGCCGTCGACGACCGGCGCGTACGAGGCGCTGCAGATCGACGCGACGACGGCGTTCTCACCGAGGCTCTGCAGGATGCGCAGGTGCCGCACGCCCGGGTAGGCGCGGAAGTGGGTCTGCAATCCGCCGGTGCAGGTGGGGCTGTCGCCGGAGCAGGACACGGCGGGGGCGTCCTTGTCGCGGGGGGCGAGGCAGGCCCATTGCAGATCGTCCGGACGAGCCGCGTGCTCGCCGCCGTGGACGGGATCGATCTTGCGATCGCCGGCGTAGCGCACCAAGCCCGGGCGCGGAGCGAGCGACTCGATCATGTGCGGGTCGCGCTCGGTGAGGACCGGCGAGACGAGCTTCTTCCAAGCGGCAGCGTCGAGCGCCTTGGGTCTACCGCTCGCGTCGGCCACGAGGAACGAGGGGACGCCGACGATCCCGGCGACCACCAGCTGGTCGGGGCTACGCGTCTCGAAGAGCCGGTTGCCCTTGCGCGCCGAGAAGGCGTCGACGTAGCGGCTCCGCGCGAAGAGGAAGTCGTACCCGAACCGCTGCACCTGGTTCCAGTGACGGGCGTCGAGCGAGTCGGCATCCCCGTCGGCGCGGGCCCACCTCGTCTTGCAGTGAGCCTGGGTGCCGTCGAGGAAGCACGACGTGCACCGATAGGTGTCCGCCAGCGTCTTGAAATCGGCGTCCGAGCGGACCTCGAAGTCATCGGGGACGTTCGCGCACCCCGCGCTGCCGGGCGGTGCGCTGCCCGGGTTGTAGGCGAAGATCTTCCAGTACCCAGCGTCGTCGCGGACCGAGAAGTCGTTCTCGTCGGTGAGCACGACGACCGCGAGCAGGGAGTCCTTGCGCAGGAACTCCGCGCGCTGGGCGAGGAGCTCGGTATCGAGCGCTTCGGACTTGGTGCTCCCCCCGCTGCACGTGCCCCCTGCGTCGCACGAGGGGCCGATCGTCTTCGCGGGCGCCGGGTCGGCGAGGAATCGATACACCGCTTCCCACGTCTGCTCGTAGCCGCAGCCATCCTGCCCCGCGGACTCGACCGCGCACGAGGCAGCGGCCTGCAGCGCCTCTGCGCCCGCGTCCCCGCTGAACCGCGCGCCCTTGCCGGCGTCGCGCGTCCACGAGATCGCCTTGCCGGGCTGTGGGTCCGGGCAGGTGAGCGCGACCGGCTCGCCCGTGGCGCGGTTGAAGCGATACCCGGTGCCCCCGGCCGGGTGATCGGGCCGCGGCATCAGGTGCGCCTGATCGTCCAGTGGGCCCTTGCCCGACTTGCACTGCGTGGTCCCGAACGACCCGAGCGACGTCGTGATCACGCCGACGTGGACGTCCGCGATCGGGTGCGCGCCGCCGGGCCGCGTGAAGGCGTCGATCAACGCGGGGACGCGCCGCCCGAGCTCCGACTGCTTGTCCTTCATGGACGAGGAGTTGTCGACGACGAACAGGAGATCGATCTTGTCCGGCCGGTTCACGACCAGTGGAGTGACGGTGATGGTGCTGGACGACGGCACGATCCCCACGACGGGGCGATCGAGGCACGCGGGGGCCGCGAGAGACACGAGCAGCGAGCCCCCGCGCAAGGCGCGGAGGAGGGCAGGGCGACGCATGGAAACCTCCTCGCCGCCACGACGGGCGGCATCCGGTCTGCCCACCACTTGGAGGCACCATCGGATCCCCGTCACCGGAAATTTCCAACTGGCTTTGTCCCGGACCGTCCCCGTCCGGTCCTCCGCTCCGAATGAGCGCTACTTTGCGGACGCCCAGTCGGCGCCCCAGCCCGCGTCGACCGCGAGCGGCACCGCGAGCGAGACCACGCCGCTCATCTTCTCCTTCACGACCGCCGCCGCCTCCTCTTCGCGCCCGAGGGGCACCTCGAAGACGAGCTCGTCGTGCACGGTGAGGATCATGCGCGCGCCGGCCACGGGCGGCGTGCGGAGGGCGAGCATGGCGAGCTTGAGGACGTCGGCCGCGGTGCCCTGGATCGGCGTGTTGCGCGCCATGCGCTCGGCCTGCGCGCGGAGGGCGCGGTTCGGCGAGTGGATGTCGGGCAGGAACCGCCGCCGGCCGAGCAGCGTGTGCACGCCCTCGCCCCGCCGCGCCACTTCGATCTGCTCCTGCATGAAGGCGCGCACGCCCTCGTACCGCTGGAAGTACCGCGAGATGAACTCGGCGGCCTCCTCGCGCGGGATGCCGAGGTTCTTCGCGAGCGCGTTCTCGCCCTGCCCGTAGACCACGCCGAAGTTCACCGCCTTGGCGCGCCGCCGCATCTCCTTGATGGGCTCGCCAGCGGCGCCGTCCATGAAGAGCTCGCGGGCGGTGCGGGTGTGGATGTCCTCGCCCTTGCGGAAGGCCTCGATCAGGATCGGGTCGCCCGAGAGGTGCGCGAGGATGCGCAGCTCGATCTGCGAGTAGTCGCAGCTCAGGATGGCGTGGCCCGGCTCGGCCACGAACGCGGCGCGGATGGTGCGGCCGATCTCGGTGCGGATCGGGATGTTCTGCAGGTTCGGGTCCGCCGAGGAGATGCGCCCCGTGGCCGCGACGTGCTGCTGGTAGGTGGTGTGCACGCGCCCCGTCTTCGGGTTCACGAGCCGGGGCAGCGCCTCGAGGTAGGTGCCTTGCAGCTTGTGGAGCGCGCGGTGCTCGAGGATGACGCCGGCGAGCGGGTGCTTCTCGTCGAGCTCCTCGAGCACGTCGGCGTCGGTCGAGCGCGAGGTCTTGGTGCGCTTGAGCACCGGCAGGTGCAGCACGTCGAACAGCACGTGCTCGACCTGCTTGGGCGATCCGCAGTTGAAGTCGTCCGCGGGGCCGCCCGCGGCGCGCACGAGCTCGCGCGCGCGCTCCTCGATGCTGCGGATCTGGGTCGCCACCTGCTCCTGGATCTGGGCGAGGCGGCGCAGGTCGACCTTCACGCCGGTGAGCTCCATCTCGGCGAGCTGCTCGGTGAGCGGGAGCTCGAGGTCGCGGAGGAGCCCGTCGAGGTTCGCGCCGGTCACGCGCCCGGCCTGCCGCTCGCACAGCTCGCGCGCGACGTCGGCGCGGGTGCCCTGGTAGCGGGTGGCGTCCTCGATCGGCACCTCCTCGAACGAGAGCCGCTGGCCCTTGCGCTGCACGTCCTTGCGGGTGACCACGTCCTCCGACTCGAGGGTCACCCCGAGCTCGGACTGCGCTAGCTCCGCGAGGCCGTTCTTCACCTCGGGGTCGAGCAGGTAGGCGCCGAGCAGCGCGTCGAAGGCGAGCCCCGCGGCCGGCAGGCCGGCGGCCTTCAGCGCCTGGTAGGCGAGCTTCCAGTCGTGCGACACCTTCTTCACGCTCGGATCGGCGAGCACCGGCCCGAGGATCGCGCGCACGTCGGCGAGGGGCACCTGCGCGGGGTTGCCGAGGTAGCGGTGCGCGATCGGCAGGTAGACCCCATCGCCCGCGCGGTGGGAGAGACCGATCCCGATCAGCGTGCCCTCGTGCGGACGGTGCGCCGTGGAGAGCGGCAGCACCGCGAGGGGGCCCTGCCCGACGCCGGCCACGAACTCCGCGAGCGCCTCCTTGGTCATCAGCGCGCGCGTGGCGCGCACCACGGTGGAGCGGATCTCGAGCGCGTCGGCGAGGCGGCCGAACTCGAGCTCGGTGAAGATCGCGCGCAGCTTCAGGGCGCGCTCCGGGTCGGGCGGCGACCACGCGAGATCTTCGAGCTTCACGTCGAGGGCGTGGTCGGTGTCGAGGGTGACGAGGCGCTGGGAGAGCTCGACGTCGGCCTTGGCGTTGTAGAGGGAGTCGCGCAGCTTGGGGCGCTTCACCTCCTCGAGGCGCGAATACAGGGTGGGGATGTCGCCGAACTGCGCGATGAGCTCGGCCGCGGTCTTGGGGCCGACGCCGGGCGCCCCGGGGATGTTGTCGCTCGAGTCGCCCATCAGCGCGAGCACGTCGCGCACCTTCGAGGGCGGCACGCCGAACTTCTCCTGCACCTCGTTCGGCCCGTAGACCTTGTTGCGCATGGTCTCGAAGAGGACGAGCTTGTCGTCGACGAGCTGCATCAGGTCCTTGTCGCTCGAGACGACGACCACCTTCAGGTCGGGGTGGGCGGTGCGCAGGCGCAGGGCGAGGGCGGCGATGAGATCGTCCGCCTCGATGCCGTCCTTCTGGAAGATGGGGATGCCGTAGGCGCGGGCGATCTGCTCGCAGCGGAGCATCTGCTGCGCGAGGTCGGGCGGGGGCGCCTGCCGCGTGGCCTTGTAGTCGGCGTAGATCTCCTTGCGCGCGCTGCCCTTGCGCGAGTCCATCGCGATGGCCAGGTAGGCGGGCTTCCGCTCGCGCACGAGCAGGTTGATCATCTGGGTCGTGCCGTAGACGGCGTGGGTCGGCTCGCCCTTCTGGTTCGAGAGCGGCGCGACCGCGTGGTAAGCGCGGAACACGTACCCGGAGAGGTCGATCACGTAGAACACGTTCGGGTCGCCCGGCGTCGGCAGCGGGGTCCCGGTGGTCTCGGTGATCTTGCGCGACGCGGCCATCGGCCTGCCGTACCGCGGATGCGCGGCGCTCGCCAATCAACCCGCGTCGTCCTTCGCGTTCGGCCACAACGCGCCGAGCTCGAGCTCGATGGCGTCGAACGGCTCGATGCGGGCGCGCTCCTCTTCGCCGAACACGGCGACGTGCAGGTAGCTCGCGCCCTCGAGGCGCAGCACCTCCACGAACCGCGCGACCGGGTCGACCAGCCACACGTGGCGCACCGCCTCGCGCGCGTAGATCGGCAGCTTGCGCTGGCGGTCCTTGCGGGCGGTCGAGGGCGACAGGACCTCGCAGGCCCAATCCGGGGCGAGCGTGAGGAACGCCGCGCTCGGGACCTCGGGGAGCCGCTCGCGCCGCCAGGCGGCGAGGTCGGGCACGAGGATGTCTGCCCGGAGGTGGAGCTCGGGTTCGTCGAGGAAGATCCAGCCGCCCGGTCCGCCGCGGCCACGGTGGAAGGCAGAGCCGAGGTCCATGCCGAGGACCGAGGACGCCTCGCTGTGGGGACCCGCGGGGCGCGATTGGACGAACAGCTCGCCGTCGATCAACTCACCGACGAGGTGCTCGGGGAGCGCGAGGATGTCCTCGTAGCTGCCCGGGCGGCGAACGGCCATCCTCGGAGTCTACCAAGTTCAGTTGGTGAACGTGACCGTGCCGCCCGGGTACCAGTTCCACGAGCCGCCGCCGCTGCACACCGTGGTGGTCGCCTCGAGGCGCACGGTGATCTGCCCCGTCACCGGCGCGATCGAGGCGAACGTGTAGGTCTGCTTGATGGTCTTGTCGCTGCTCGCGCCGCCGGCGCCGCCGACCCACGAGTAGCTACCCACGGTGGTGCCGTTCACCTTGACCGCCCAGGTGTGCGTCGCCGAGAGCCCGCAGCCGCTCGTCGCGTCGGACATCTTGATCGCGAGGTCGAGCTTGGAGACGGGCGCCACGCGGGCGAGTCGCTCCTCGACGAACGATCCGGTGGTGAAGTACATGCCTCCGCCGCCGGCACCGAGCGTGCCGCTCGAGGTCGTCGAGGTGGTGTTGGGGAACGGCACGGTGGTCGTCGCGCAGCCCCCGGCGATGCACGCGATCGTGCCGCCGCAGGCCCTGCCGCACCCCCCGCAGTTGGCCGGGTCGGTCGACGTGTCGATGCAGGTGCCGCCGCAGACGGCCCCCTTGCAGGTGCACGCGCCGCCGGTGCACGCCTCGCCGGGCTTGCACTTGGTGCCGAGCGCGCCGCAGCCGCAGCTGCTCGCGGCGCACGTCTCCCCGGTGGCGCAGGCCTTGCCGCAGGCGCCGCAGTTCTCCTCGTCGGTCGCGAGCTCCACGCACTTGCCCGAGCACGACGTGGTGAAGATCGGGCAAGCCTCGGCCTCGCTCACCGCGTCCTTGGCGCTGTCGACCGCGCCGGTGTCGGTGCCGGTGTCCCTCGTGTCCGCGCTGGTGTCGGCCGTCTCCGCGGTCGCGTCCCCCGTGGGAGCCGTGGTGCGGTCCGGGTCCGAGCAGCCGACGAGGGCGAACGTGCAGAGGACCAGCGAGGGGATGCGCATCCGACCGAGTATATCGGGTCACGCGTAGCGAGCGAGGGCCGCGCGCAGGTCGTCGGGCAGCGTGCGCTTGCTCGGCCCCGCGAGGTCCGCGCACGCGACCACGTACCCGATCGTGGCGCACGCGACGCCATCGCCACGGCCGACCTTCACGTCGAAGCGCACGCTCGAGTCGCCGAGCTTCACGACCGTGCTCTCGACCACGAGCTCGTCGCCGAAGCGCAGCGGCGCCCGAAAATCGCTCTCCACGTGCACGCAGGGCAGCCCGACGCGGCGCTCGACCACCCACGCGGCGTACCCACCCGGGTAGGCCTCGCCGATCATGCGCTCCATGGCCTCGTGGCCGAGGGCGACGATCTTGGGGAAATAGACGTATCCCGCCGCGTCGATCTCGTCGAACCGCACCGGGCGGCGGAAGACGAAGCTCAAACCGGCACCGCGACGATCACCTGGTCGCGTACGTCGTGGAACCGGTGGAGCGAGCCCTCGTCGTCCGAGGACTTCTTCTTCTTCTTCTTCTTCGGGGACTCCTCTTCGGTGTCCGTCTTCTTCTTCTTCTCCTGCTTGCTCGCGTTGTTCTGCGCGACGAGGTAGCCGATGACCGCGATCACCGCGACCACGGCGAGCACCGTGAAGAAGATCTTCCAGAACGAGTACGGGGCCTCGCCCTTCACCTCGCCGGTCTGGCCGTTGACCAGGAACCGGTAGGGCTTGTCCTTGTAGCGGTAGGCGGCGATCCACACCGGCAGGAGCACGTGCTTGAACGTCTCCGCCGAGAACGTGTTGTTCACGAACAGGTTGCGGTGCGTGTCGCCGGGCACGTCGCGGGCGCAGTTGGCCTCCTGCGACTTGGCCATCCGGTTCTTGGCCTCGCCGTGCGCGCCGTGGAGGTCGATCGCGTACGACTCCGCGCGCCAGCCCGCGAGGTACTGCGGGTTGTAGGGCACGAGCAGCTTGGTGTTGAACGTGGCGAACTGGTCGACGAGCTCCTTGGGCAAGCCCTTGGAGGCGCAGATGAGGGTGTCGTCGTAGAAGTCGCTGCGGCGGCCCCAGGCGGGCTCCCACCGCGTGTACTGCACCTGGCGCGACTCCTGGACCGTGTTCCCCTCGCTGTCGGTCGTCGTGTAGTACTCGGTCTCGTAGTAGTAGTAGCCGGCCTCCGCGTTCCACTCGCTGTGGACCTGCGCGTCGAAGGTCCAGAACGGCACGTAGACGCCGTAGATCTCCTGCACCTTGGACATGCGCGAGAGATCGCTCGGGCGGAACCACAGGCCCGACAGCCACTCGGTGAACGACCCGCTCGCCTTCTCCTTGGGGATCTGGAACGGCACGAGCGACTCGGGCCGGATCGCGTTGGCGTCGTTCTCCACCTGCAGCACCTGGTGGCTGCCGCAGAACGCGCACTTGGTCGTGCGTTCGTTGTCGCCGACGTTGACCGTGGCGCCACAGTCCTTGCACTGGATCGACTGGACCGGCGTGCCGTAGCCCTTGACGGCCTTGGCGTAGCCCTCCTCGATCGAGATCTCCTGCACACCCTCGTGCCCGACGACGCCCGTGGGCATCGGCTGCTGGTGCCCGCAGAAGGGGCACACCAAAGACGCCTTGCCCGCGTCCCACGCGAGCGCGCCGCCGCACTTGGCGCAGGGGAAGGTGTTGGCCGCGTTGACCGCCGGTTCCTGGTTCACGCGACGGTTGTATCCCAGTCCCCCGACGCGCTCAACGCGCCCACGACGCGGGCGCCATCATCTCGTCGCGCGCCTCGCAGATGCGAGCGAACAGTGCCTGACACTGCGGCAAGGTCATCGGGCTGTGGCAGCCCACGACCAGAGCATCCTCGAAGAGGACCACTGCGAGGATGCCCTCGTCGCAGTGGGCCACGTGGCCGTAGGTCAGCTTGCTCCGGCCTCGGCGCTCGAAGAGCGGGTCGGTCCCGCAGCCGGCCCAGCGCGCGCTCGCGCGGAAGGCGGGCAAGATGTCGCTCGGCTCACGCGCCGTCGGTACGCGGAACGTCACCCAGCCCTGGTCGGTCTGACCCGTGAACACTGGCAGCCGGGCACAGCCGACGACCAGGACCAGCCAGGGCAGGAGTCCGCGCACAGTCGACACGCTGCAACCCGCGCGCCGCAGGCGTACGGGTCACTTCTCGTTGATGATCGCCGAGACGAGGGCCTTGCAGTCGGCCTGCGACATCTGCTTGCAGCCGACCGTGATCTTGGTGCCCTGGCGGAGCATGACGGCGGTGCCGTCCGAGCAGACCGCGCCCGAGCCCTCGTCCTTGAGGCTCACGTCGCAGCCGTGCTTCTTGGCCTGGATGGCGAACACCTTGGGGAACTTGTAGGCGTCCTCGCCGAAGTCCTTGTCGATCACGATGGTCCACTCGCCGCTGCCGCTGCTGTTGTTGGCGCCCGAGCTTCCGCCGCCACAAGCCAGGAGAGCGATCGACAGCACGGACAGTCCGAGGATGGCATCACGGGTCATGGGTTGCTCCTTGCACCAAGCCTACGGCAGACCCCGGACGGTCGATAACCCCCATGTTCGGGGGGGACATTTTTCCACTTTCGGGGCAGGAGCCCTGGACAACGTGCCGCCCCACCGGAATTCCGCAAAAATCGGGGTGTCCAGCTCCGAAACGAAGGGCCGGCTCGACCGACGCGGGGGGGCCGGCGGCAGGCGCTCCGGCTCCCGTTGCGGCGCGTGGTCACCGTCCCTATCTTGCGTCGAGCGTCGTTCTGCTGAGCGACCCAAGGAGCGTTTCGATGGGGATCTTCGACTTCGTCAAGCAGGGTACGCAGGAGATGTGCATCGCGCGGCCGGACCCCGCGAAGCAGTTCATCGTCTACAAGCACCCCGACCAGACGGTCCCTGCCTACGCCCAGCTCACCGTCGACAGCGACGAGTGTGCCGTCTTCTTCAAGGACGGGCGCGTGGTCGGTGTCCTCGGGCCGGGGCGCCACACGATGCAGTCGTCGAACATCCCGTTCCTCGGCAACATCGTCGACAAGTTCACGGGCGGGAACCTCTTCATCGCCGAGGTCTTCTTCGTGAAGACGGCGCCGGTCCGCGGCGTGAAGTTCGGCGGCACCCTCGCCGATCTCGAGGACCCGATGACGGGCCTCATCGTCTCGCCGCGCATCTTCGGCGAGTTCGCCGTGCAGGTCACCGACCCGGCCACGTTCGTCGTGCAGTACGTCGGCCAGGCGGCCGCGGGCAGCAACGACGAGGTGCTCGACTGGATCAAGGGCCAGTTCATGCTCGGCGCCAAGACGGTCATCGGCCAGATCTGCGATCAGGAGCAGATCAGCGTCATCAAGACCGCCGCGATGACCAAGCAGATCGGCGAGCGCTTCATCCGGGAGTGCCCGGAGCTCGCGACGTGCGGCCTCAAGGTCGCCACGATGGGCATGTTCAACCTGAACTTCACGCCCGAGGATCTCGCGGAGCTCAAGAAGTTCCAGGCCGTCCTCGCCGAGAAGAAGCGCGAGATCGCCGTCGCCAAGATGGACGTCGCGCAGGGCACCTTCGAGGGCCAGGCCGCCGCGGCCCGCCAGCAGGCGGTCCTCGACCAGAAGTTCTCCAACGACCAGCGCTACGTCCAGCAGCTCGCCGGCAACTACAACAACTACGCCGTCGGTCAGGCCATGATCGGCGCCGGCCAGGGCATGGCCACCGGCGAGGGTGGTGGCGGCATGGGCCTCATGGGCGCGCAGATGGCCGTCGGCGTCGGCATGGCCGGGCAGATGGGCCAGGGCATGTACGGCCAGGGCGCTCCGGGCGCACCGGCCCCGCAGTTCGCTCCGCCGCAGGGCGGGCCCGCCGGGGGTCCCTACTACTACGCGGGTGCGGGCGGGCAGAAGGGCCCCTTCGCCAACGCGCAGATGCTCGCGACCGCGCTGGTCCAGGAGATGGGCCCGTCGGGCGCCGGCATGACCCAGGTCTGGGCGCAGGGCTGGCCGAGCTGGAAGGCGGCCTCCGCCGCGCCGGAGATCGCTCCGTTCCTCCCCGGCATGGCGCCTCCGCCTCCGCCCCCGCCGCCCCCGCCGCCCCCGCCGCCCCCCATCGTGGAGACCTTCCACGTGCAGTTCGCGGAGGGTGTCGTCCAGGTCACCGGCGTCAACGGTCTCCGCGAGGAGCTCGGTCGCCGCAACGCGAGCCCCGATCAGGTCATGGTCTGGAAGCCCGGTCTGCCCGGCTGGGTCGCCGCCAAGAACGTGATGGCCTGACGCGCAGAACACGAGCAACCCGTGTGAGCCCGAAAGTGACGTCGCGAAGGGGCGAAGCGCCGTAGCGGCGGCACGTAGGGCGAACAAAAGCAGATGGGGATCTTCGAGTTCATCAAGGAAGGGGCGGTCGAACACCATGTCGGCCGCCCCGTTTCCATGCGCGGGGAGCCGATCGCCCGGCACAGCGCGTACATCGTCCCGATCGCCGCGGAGCTCACCGTGGAGTCCGGCGACGTGGCCGTGTTCGTGGGCGTGGACCACGAGCCGATCGGCGTGCTCGGCCCCGGGCGCCACATCCTGCGCGAGTCCACCGCGCCGTTCCTCGCGGAGACGCTGCGACACGAGGGCTGGGCGGTGCGGATCTGGTTCGTCGCGATCCGCGCGTTCGAGACCGGCGGCCGCTCGGTGGTGATCGCCGATCCGGAGGCCTGCGTGCGCACCCTCGCGCGACGGGGGCCACCGCTCGACGTCCACGCGTGGATCGAGCAGCTGCGCAGCGTGCCGGCCGCGTTCCTCGCCGCGGGCTTTCGCGACGCCGAGGCGCAGCGGCCATCGCTCACGCCGCCGCCGCCGCTGTCCACGACCGAGGGCATCCTGCCGTGTCCGGGGTGCGGCGAGCCCGGTGAACTCAACGCGTTCTGCGCCCACTGTGGCGTGCGCGTGGCGCGCGCGCGCACCTGCCTCGCGTGCACGCACGTGCTCTCGGCCAGCGCGAAGTTCTGTGCTTCGTGCGGCGCCGCAACCCCGACAGGCAACGAACCGGGCTGAGTTCACCTGACGTCCCGGGGGGCGCGCGGTGCTAGGCTCGGGCCGTGCGCGTCTGTGCCACCTGCGGGCAACGGTTCTCGGGCGAGGCCGCGTTCTGCCCGTTCGACGGCGCGAAGCTCGAGGTGGAAGAGGGAGGCGTCGGCCCGCGCCCCGGCGACGAGATCGTGCCCGGCGCGATCGTCGGCAACGTGTACCGGGTCGACCGCGTGCTCGGCGAAGGCGGCATGGGGATGGTGTTCGCCGTCACCCACACCAAGCTCAACAAGCGCTTCGCGCTCAAGATGCTCAAGAAGGATCTCGCGCGCGACCCGGAGACCCGCGCGCGTTTCCTCCAGGAGGCGCAGGCCGCGGGGCAGATCCAGCACCCCAACGTCGTCGAGATCACCGACTTCGCCGCGCTCCCCGACGGCAGCGCGTACATGGTCATGGAGTACCTCGATGGTCAGCCGCTCGCGCGGATGATCAAGCTCGGCGGCTCGCTGCCGGCGCTGCGCGCGGTCACCATCATCCGCGACGTCGCCAAGGCGCTGCAGGCCGCGCACGACGCCTCGGTGGTCCACCGCGATCTCAAGCCCGACAACGTGTTCGTGCTCACCGTGGGTGGGCGCGAGACCGCGAAGATCCTCGACTTCGGCGTCGCCAAGGTGGCGGGCTCCGCCAAGCTCACGCGCACCGGCATGGTGTTCGGCACGCCGCACTACATGAGCCCGGAGCAGGCGTCGGGCGGCGTGATCGACGCGCGGACCGACATCTACGCGCTCGGCGTCATCATGTACGAGATGTTCACGGGTCGGGTGCCGTTCGAGGCCGACACGTACATGGGCGTGCTCACCAAGCACATGTTCGAGGCGCCGGTGCCGCCCTCGCAGCTGCCCGGTCCCGCGCACGAGCTCGGCGCGCTCGAGGACGTGACCCTCAAGGCGCTCGCGAAGCGGCCCGAGGATCGGTACTCGTCGATGGACGAGCTCGTGGTCGACCTCGATCGCATCGTGCAGGTCGGGCCCGACGGGCGCGCGATCATCGCGGCGGAGGTCTCGGGCATCCGCCGGCCGGCGTTCCGCCCGGGGGAACCGGGGGGCCGCACCTCGGTCGCGGGGCTCGCCGACGAGCTCGAGCCCCCGCACCGCGCCGAGATCGACGCCGCGTTCCGCACCGAGCGCGAGGCGCGCGTGCAGCGCATCGGCATGATGGCCCTGTTCGTGGTGCTGGGTCTCGGCCTCTGCATCGTGGTCACGGCGCTCGTCGTCCGGCGCGGCGCGGGGTCGGCGGTGGACGGCAAGGGTTCGGCCAAGGGAGGCTCGACCGAGGCGGCGAGCAAGCCGACGGCCTCGGCGAGCGAGTCCTCGACCGCGCCGGTGCCGTTGCCCACCCCGTCGTCGGTGGAGCCCCCTCCGTCCGCGATCGCGCCCTCGGTGGTCCCGTCGGTCACGCCCCCGACGACCCCGACGCCGACCAAGTGGACCCCACCGCCTCCGCCCACCAAGAAGCCACCGGGCGACGACATCGACGACCCGTGGGCCCCGAAGAAGAAGTGAAGGGTGGACCTCGAGGAGTGTGCGTCGGGCGAGATCGCCGCACACCGTCGCGACGGTCGCGGGTGGGTGAGGGCGCGCGAAGACCAGCATGCATTTTGTCATCTAGGCGAAGCAAGCAGCGGGTCGACGAGCAGGGTGAAGTGGTATCCCACAGGCATGGGAAGCCGAGGCCGACTCGGGTACGTCATCGCTGCCTCAGCGTGCCTGCTCGGCGTCTGGTCGATATGGCCCTATCTCGTCAACCCGATGGCCTTTCGCGCAAGGCCCGAGTTCGGCCTCTCGAACGCCTACCCGCTCTTCGTATACACCGCCTGGTTCCTCGGCCTGCTCCTGGGGCTCGTCGTCGGCCTCGCGCTCCGGGGCCGGCACAAGGCCGCGGCCCGGGAGGTTCTGCTGAGCTGCCTAGTCTCCTTCCTCGGCCTGCTCGGAATTGCGGTCGGCACCGAGATTCACGCGGAGAACGTGGCGGCGCGCGACGCCGACGAGAAGGCCGCGAGGACCGCGCGCCAGAACGCTGCCCGCCGCGCGGAGGACGAAGCCACGCTGCACAAGCTGGACGAGGCGATCCGAATCGACCCGCGCGACACGGCGGCGCTCCTCGAGCGGGGTCGAATCAAGCTCCGCGACGGGGCGTTGTCCGCGTCCTTGGCGGACCTCGGCGCCGTGGTCGCCCTCGAGCCCGACAACGCCGCCGCCCGGCTCGAGTTCGCGTGTGCGTTGCATTCGGCCAAGCGCGATGCCGAATGCGCCCTGCAGGCAAAAGAGGCCATCCTGCTCGAGAAGAGGCACGATAGCGGGGTCGCATACTCTGGGCGGTGTGGAACCCCCGAGAGCATGCTCGCCCAGTGCGGTCAGCCAGCCAAGCCATGACCACTGCGGCGGGGCCCACAACGTTCGTGGGTCAGGCGCCTGTTGATACGCATGCGTCGGTCGCGGGCCGGCGGCAAGGCCGCTCACGCCGCGCTGGCGATTGCTTTCGCCGGCGGGTCTCGAAACCGCAAGCCGCTCACCCAGATGGGCCGGATCGCACGGGCACTCGGGCGAGCGCCGCCTGGAGCAACGCGGCAGAGAGCGGCTTGGTGACGAAATCGTCCATTCCCGCCTCGAGGCAGGCCTCGCGGTCCACCCCACGCGCGTTGGCGGTGACAGCTACTATCCAGGGGTGGACGCGGACGACACGTTCACGGACCCGCCGGGTGGCCTCGAGTCCATCCAGATCCGGCATGCGCATGTCCATCAGCACGACGTCGAAGTCGCGGGCGCGCGTGGTCAGCACCGCGACGGCCTCGCCGCCGGAGGTGACCATCTCCGCGCGGTGACCGAGCCTCGTGAGCAAGGCGTCGGCCACTCGACGATTGATCTCGTCGTCCTCGACGACGAGCACCGACAGCGCGCGGGGGGATGAGGCGACTTCAGGCGGGCGAGGAGGCTCGGACGGCACGAGCTCGAAGGTGAAGTGAAACGTCGAGCCTTGCCCCGGCTCGCTCTCGGCCCACACTTCACCCCCCATCAAGCGGGCGAGGCGACGGCTGATCGTGAGGCCGAGCCCCGTCCCCTGGAACCGTCGACGTGAGGACCGGTCCAGTTGCACGAAGGGCTGGAAGAGCTTGTCGAGCACTTCGGCACCGATGCCGACCCCCGTGTCTCGAACGATCGCGTGCACGCGCGACGTCGCGCCGGCCTCGACATCCACGCGGATGCGTACCGCACCCTTCTCCGTGAACTTGAGCGCGTTGCTCAGCAGGTTGAGCAGCACCTGGCGGATCCGATGCGGGTCGCCGAGGAGCGCCTCCGGGAGCTCGGGGGCGATCTCGACGGTCAGCGCCAGCCCCTTCTGCTCGGCGAGGGTTCGGAAGAGCCTCTCGCAGTCCGCCAGGATCGTCCGGGGGAGGAACGGAACCGGCTCGAGGGTGAGCATCCCCGCGTCCATCTTTGCTGCGTCCAGGATGTCGTCGAGGATGACCCGAAGCGCCTCGCCACTGGTCTGGATGGTCTCGAGCTGCTCGCGTTGAACATCGGCCAGTCGGGTCGTAGCCATGACGTCCGCCATGCCGAGAACACCGTTCAGCGGGGTCCGGATCTCGTGGCTCATCATCGCCAGGAACTCGTCCTTCGCCCGCGCACCGGCCAGGGCGGCGTCGCGCGCGTGCGCGAGCTCCTCGGCCTGGGCGCGGATGACGGCGATGTCTTCGCGCTGGGCGCGCAGCGACACGGTCGCGAACCCGAGCTGGATCGTGACGAGGACGACGGCCCCCGCCCAGATCTCGAGCGGACCGTGCACGAACTCAGGTCGGATGTGGAGCGCAAGCGGGGAGAGCTGGACGGTCGCCAGCATCAGCACCGCGAGGACGCTCCAGATCCTCGCAGCGCCCTCTCCCAGCAGGTGACCGGCGAGGAGCGGTGTGGCCACGAGGAACCAGGCCGCCATCGCAGCGGCCTGGCCCTGCACGAGGGACACGGTGGTGAGCCCGGCCCCCATGAAGAAGCAGGTTAGATGCCCCGCGATGGCGTCACGCTCTCGACCGGACCGCCGCCACACATGGACCCCCCAGGTCGCCACGGTCACGACTCCGTCGATCGTCGCCGACAGTCTTCGGCCCTGCGCGGCGTTCAGCAACGTGAATGCCGCCCAGCCTGCGATGCAGATCCACAGGATGCTGTCGGTCTTGCGGCCGCGGGCGTCGACGTCCCCCACGAGGAGAGGCTACCAGACCCGCGCTGTGGCGGATCCGCCGTGCTTGTCGCGTGCCGGGGCTGCAGCGCGATGAACCGCCTGCCTGGCCATCGCCACTCGGATCGCCGCAGAAACGCGACGAGAGACGCGAAATCAGGCCGCGCGAAGTCGAAGACGCGAGCGCGAGCGCCCGGGCCGAGACGCGGCGGCCAACCCACAGGCTGACGTCGCCCAGCCTCGGACTCATCCGCGTCAGGCCCGCGACCTGGGCCGGCGACGCGGCCAGAACGATGCGGCGCGGACGCTCGTCTGCAACGCGGCGAGCGAGGTCGATGCGCACCCATCCCTCACGAGCCACGGGAAGAAGAGCTCGGCGACCGGCCCGGTGTTTGCGCGGAACAGGCCTGGAAGCCCCTGGATCATCTGTTGGTTGCCGAGCAGGTTGATGGCCTCGAGCAACGAGGTCTTCCCGGAGTTGTTCTTCCCCATGATGAGGTTGACCCGCCCGAGCCCGTCGAGCCGGAAGCCGTCGATCTCGAGACCTGCGAACATCGTTGGCGACGTCGACGCCTGTCCGCGCTTGTCAGCACTGCCAGGTGGGTCCCCGCCTCGTCGAGGACGTCCGCCCATGCGGCACGCCGCGAGGGCCAGCGGTCGCGACGCTTCGTCGACGAGGCAGATCTCCCCGGCCTGAGGCCTGGCTCGAGCACGTCAACCATCGCACGCTCTCCGGGCGCAGTATGCGACGGCGTGGCACTCGGCGTTCGACCGTCGCCCCTGCGCGGCGTAGACTCCGCGCCGATGCGTGAGTTCCTCGAGCGACTGAGGGAGGCGGTCGGCGTAGACCCTCCGAGCGGGGTGCAGCTCGCTCCCGGCATCGACCCGAAGAGGCTCACCAATGCCGCGCGGTGGGCGTCGTTCGGGCAGGAACAACCGGTGCTGTTCATCGACAACACCGTCTTCGGTTCGGGGAAGGCGGGCGTTCTCCTGACCTCGCAGGCGCTCTACTACGACGATCCGAAGACGCGCGTCGCCCTCGGCGAGATCCTGGAGCCGCCGGTGTTCCCGGAGGGCGTGAAGCAGCAGGGTTCGCTGCGCACTTCCAGGGGAGAGGTGAAGCTGCCCTTCATCCTCGGGGACGCCGAGATCCTCAGGCGGGTGCTGCTCGCCATCGTGTCGATCAACCGCGGCACCGCGAGCCCCGCCACGCCCCCGTTGACCGGTCCGATCGGCGAGCTGGCGCAGCAGTTCCTGAGGCACGACCAAGTGAACCTGGCGCCGGATCTGCCGCGCAAGAAGCTGCGCGCCGCCGCGGCCTCGTTCACCGAGTGGCTGGATCACGCCACGGGGGAACGCCCCATAGCCTTCCTCGACGAGACCGCCCTGGGCAAGGGCGACGAGGGGGTGCTGCTCACGGACCGACGCCTGCTCGCGTACACCGAGGCGAGCGGCAAGCACGTCATGATCCCGTACAGCGCCATCACCGGCGTGTCCGTCAAGAAGGGGTTCATGGAGACGAAGCTAGAGGTCTCCGCCGCCCAGTTCAGCGCCCCGATCCCCCTGATCACATGCGCCGACGCGGTCGAGCCGCTCACGCTGTTCCTGCGGGGGCTCTTGCGACTGCCGCCAGAGCAGCGGTGGGAACCGCCCGTGTCCCATGCCACCGCCGAGGACCCGAGCGGCGCCTTCGGGCTGCTCCAGGCGCTGGGTGCTCCTGACGTCCGAATCCCGATCCTGCTGCGCTTCGTGGGAGAGATGACCAGGCAGGGCGCCATGCCGCCCGCCGTCGGGGCGGACTTCGTCGCGCGCATCCACATGTTGCACCAGACCCAGGCCTTCGGGCGGGGCATGGTCCACGGCACACGGATCAGCCCGCTCCATGGGCCTGACTTCCACTACATGCTGAGCACGGTCTTCGGCGATCCGACGCACGTGGCGGCGACCCAGGGGCCGCCCGAGGCGCAGCGGGGCAGCTCGGGGGTCACGCACACGCTCGACTTCGCGCTCACGCGCCGGCCGAACGCCGTCGGCGCGGGCGTGTCGACTGCGGTGGGGCTCGCGGCGCTCGCGCTGATCGGGGTCGGGTGGGTGAGCACGCCGAAGCGGAACATTCAGGGTGTGCGAGTGGTCGCCACGGATCTGCCATGTTCGACCGGCTTCTCCGCACTCGGCATGCTCTCGGGACGCTTCGGGCCGCTCGCCACGATGGAACCGACGGTCCTCGGCTGGCTGCTCGACGCACTCGACGACCTCGAGGCGATCTTCACGTTCTATCGCGCGGCGTTCGGTTGGCAGATCGCCCCAGCGCATCTCCTGCAGTGGGGCGGGGAGCTCCCCGGACGCGTAGCCCAGCTGCTCGGGCCGACGGACCTGTCGGCGTTCGACGTGCGGTGTGCCTGAGGATCGACAGGCCGAGGTACGGGGGAGCCATGATGGTGATCCCAGAATGGCGTCTTCGGTGTCGCGCGCGGGGCGCGTGCGACGCGACCCAGCGTCGGCGGTTGATGGCCGACGCGGGCCCAACGCCGGACGGCGGTTGACCCGAGCGTCAGCGCGGGCGGCCGAGGAGGCGATTGATCAGCTCCTGCTGCGATCGGACGCCCAGCTTCACGAACATCGCTTTGATGTGGTTGCGCGCGGTGTTGGTGCTCATGTGCAGGGCCTCGGCGATCGCCGGAGCCCGCGCGTGTTGCAGCAGGTGATCGGCGACCTGTTGTTCGCGACGGGTGAAGGCCGGACCGCGACGCGCCAATACCATCGTCAACGTCGCAATGAGCTGGGGCGGCGCGAAGGGCACCGTGACGTAGCCGGCGACCTTCGCCGTCGCCGCGCGGGCGAACGCCTCGCGCGTCGTCTCTCCGCTGACGAGGATCACGCTGTGTCGCCTCGCGAGGTCGGTCGCCTCGGCGAGGGTCTCGGTCCCGTCGCCGCGCACGACCACGAGACCCGGCTGTAGCGGGCGGCTCCCGTGCGGCATGGGAAGAGCACGGAATCCCGCTTGCTGCAGCAAGGTGCACAGCCCCGAGTCCGACTGCTCGAGGACCGTGATCACGCCGTTCGAGTGACCGGTTCGCGGAATACGTTGAGGCAAGGTCCCCCCTCCGGCTTGATGTTGCCCTCTCCTCCAGGCGCGTGTCCACCGAACGCATCGTCTGGACGCGGTCACCGGTCCCCGCCGAGACGAAGGGAGCCCAGTGTCACGTCGGTGTGACCGAGGAAACCTGTAGGCCGCGAACTTCGGGGCCTTCGCGGAGGGCAGCAGGTGGTGCCCCGCTCGACGGTCCACGCGGCACGCGCGACGCCTGACTCAAACGCGGACAAGGCTGTTCGCGAGGGGAAGTCGTCGGCGCACGACAATTGTCACGAATGCGCCGGATGAATGCCGCCTTACTTGCTCGACCACCACGACGAATCGTGGGCAGGTCGATGACTGGCACGTTCATGTTGACCAGCCACGCTGCCCCGCTTGATCTCCCGCGATGGCTCGCCGGCTCCGCATCAAGCTCATCTCCGTGCCCTGGGAACTCGCTGTCGCTTGCCTGCCTGGCCGCGGTCACACCCGAGAAGGACTTCGAGGTCGCCTATCGTCGACACGCTCCGCCGATGCGAAGGTCTGGCTGCGCGCTTCTCCGACGGCTGTCGTGTGGCCGCGAGGGGGATCCGGCGCACCGACCTCACCAGAACGCTACCTTCCGTGCGATGGTCGCCACTTCCGCGGCACGCACTCCGCTCGGAGTGAGCTGGTAGTACTGGACTTGGCACTGCGCGAGCAGCGCCTCCCCCGCTCCGCGATCGTCGTCGGCCAGGATGGCGACGACGCGCAGAGCGGGGTTCCGCTCAAGCAACCCGTCGAGCAGGACGTCGACGTCTCGCGCTCCCAGGTGGACGATCGCGACGGGCGGGAGTGTCGCGTCCAGCCTGGCGAGGTCGCGGTACGAGTCCACGACGTCGACGTCGCAGAACGCCTGGAGCAGGTGCCGCGCGATGCCGATGCGCCCGAAGCGATCGCCGTGCACCAGCACCACTCTCAGCCTCGCGGCGGGGACACGACCACTGCTGGTGACACCGCCCGAGGGCGGAAGGAGCGGTAGGCGTGGGCTGTCCACTCGCTCGGGCCTCGGCGGAACGATGGAATCGAACGTGATGGGTATGTCTACGTCCGGCATCACGGGCCGATCCCGCATCCCCGACTCGAACACCTCCATTGCTGCCTGCAGGCGGGCGAGGAACGCCGCAGCGCCACGTTCGCCGATCTCACCCGTGAGCACCACCAAGAGGTGGGCCCGCGCGAAGTCCAGCAGCAGCGCGGGCTCCTTCGGTAACGCGCTGAGGCGGGCGGAGAGCAAGGCTGCCTGCACGAAGATGCGCGCGCCCTGGTCTCCACCAAAGCAAGCCTCCAGCTCGTCCAGCAACAACCGTTGCGGGAGACTCAACGTCTCGCGAGCACTCGTGACCGCCATCTCGCGCTCCCTCCCCAGGGTTTGGTGCGAACGCGCACCAAGGTCGCCACGTTCAGTCTACTGCCGCGTCCGAGAAGTGGCACGCACGAAGTCCGAAACGAGTGACCGACATCGGCTTCGACCACGCGGCGCCCACGGCCCTCACGACGGGGCTGAGAAACGCGACGTCGCCGGCTCCCGCTCGACGTCGAGGCCGACGCCCTGCGCGCACGCAACCTGCGGGTCGGCGGCTGTCAGCAGACGAATGGCGGCAGGAGCTTGGTCGCTGGCCCGCCGCGCACCTGTCGTCGACCTTCGATCAAGGGCTGCGCTTCGGCCGTCCTCGCTTCTTGGCGAGCCCGACGACGCCCGCCCTCGCGAGCACGTCGTCGCCCACGCCGACGAACCGGTAGACCACCCCTGGGAAGGCATAGGCAACGTGCAACCGCGCAACGAGGGCGACCAGCTCTGGCGACGACGGGCGGGGGCGCGGCACCGAGCGGACCTTGCGAATGGCGCCGAGTGTCTCGCCCAGCTCCATGAGTTCGCGGACCAGGCCGAGCACGTGGATCGGCTTGAGGGCCTTGACGCCGTCGCCGGCGAGGTCCCTCAGCAACCGTGCCCGCCGCTTCTCCGTTCGCCCGTCGACTCCAACGACCTTGCTGCTGGCGATGAGATCGTTGAACGCGCGCGCGACGAGGCGCTTCTCGACCACCTCCAGAGCACCGCGGCGGTTTGTCGAAGGCTTGGTGCGTTGCGATCGGCCTGACTTCTTGCGTTTGACCATCGAGGTAAGGTAATCCTGGAAGGCGGGGCCGGTCAATCGTGGAACATGGAACGTCTATCCACGCGAAGCCCTGCGAGGCAGCGTCTCACCCGTCGATCGTCTTGCCGTATCAGCACCATCACCCGCCTCCACTCGACGTTGAACGCGCGGATGTGCGCCGCCTTGGGTCGCGCTCCTCGTCGCGCCCGTCTCCGCTTGCGGTCGCGAGACCCCGCGTTCGTCGCAGCCCTTCCGTGGCCCTGCCGGAGTTCCTCGCAGAGATCGTCGAGGCGCGTCCGCTCGACACCACGATGACGGCTAGTCGCCCGGCACGCACGAAGCGACGAGTTCGCGCAGACGTTCGACCAGCGCGAGCCCACGAGCCCAGGTCGGGATCGTCGCGAAGACCGTGATGCCCACGCGCCGCATGATTGCCTGGGCGTCGATTCCCGTGGTGATGGGCTTCAGACACTGTACGAAGGTGATCTGCGCCGTGTCGACGATCGGCGGTACTTTCGCGGATCTCAGGAAACCTCGATCGCCAAGCGTCCGTACATACCCTCGAGCAAGCGCGACGCCACGAAGGCGACGCGGTCGGGCGACGCGGCGACGATGCGATCGGGCAGCCTCACCACCGCCCACACGCCGAGCGTCTCGCCATCCTGGACGACGTAGGCGAGACGACTCACACGCGCCGAGTAGTTGCCCTCCAGTTCGTGCCCGAGTCGTCGAACCTCGATCCGACACTCAACCTCACCGAAGAGCCCGTCCACTGTCTGCACGACGAGTCATGCCATGCGGCACCTCCCTCCCCCCTGACTAAATAGAGTGGACGAGTTCGCGAACTGTGACACGCCAAGTCAAGCGTCGCATCCGAAGCGTGTCGAACGGTCGGCGACCCGGGTCAGCAGGTCGGCGGCGGGCCGACCTCGGTGTCGACCGGCAAGGACGGTCCGAACGTGAGTCAGCAACGGCCAGCTCGTCGTCCGGTGTCCGGTGTCGCGATGGTCGGCAACGGCGCTGTTGGGCACGCCCGTCACCTCGGGCGACAGATCGTCAACCGGAGTCAACATCGCCTTGGTTGGCCGCGCGTGAAGCCCTCGCCCCGCGTGACTCGCTGTGATGTCGAGGTCCCACCGGCAGGAGGCGGGGACGGCGAAGAGGTCGCGCGCGGCCCCTGGGAGAATGGTGGGCGTACGTGTGTTCGGGAGGCAGTCACGCGAACGCGCGGACGCCCATGGACCTCTGCTGGCGGCCGCACCTCCAGGCCCGCGCGACGCGCAACTTCGCAGTCGAACCCTCAAGGTCCCGCTGCGCAGGCCGTCCAGAGACGCAGGAGGGTTCACACATGTCCCGACGCGAGCACCTCGACGCAGCCATCGCCGCGCACTCCTCATGGAAGATGCGCTTCAAGAAGTTCATGGCCGGCGAGACCGACATCGACGCCACCAGCGTGGAACAGCCGCAGGGCTGCGACTTCGGCAAGTGGCTCTACGGACCCGGACGGAGCGATCTCGGCGGCTCGTTCGCGGAGATCGAGTGCGCTCACACGGCGTTCCACAAGTCCGCCGCCGACGTCGTTCGCAAGAAGAAGAGCGGCGACCAGATCGGGGCCGAGAAGGCGCTCGACGCAACGGGTGCGTTCACCCAGGCCGGAGCGAAGCTCACCCTCCTGATCGTGAAGGCCCGCGAGTACTGATAGGCGTCTTCCGCGCCAACCATGTCGAGCAGGCCGTCAGCGTCGCCGGTTGCCCGCAGGAGAGACGACAGACGGGCCGCCGCCGGTGCAGCTACGAACTCCCCCCTTGCGATGCTTGGTCGCAGGGAGTGTCCGCCGCCGGAAGCTCGAACCTGAAAGCGTTGCCGGGGGGCGAAGACCGGGGCAGGGCGCAGAGTGTCCCGCCCTGGGCCTCCACGGCCATCCGGCAGAATGCGAGTCCGAGACCGTGCCCATGGTGCCGCCGAACTGGTCCCCGCTCCAGGGGGTGAAACAGCGCTGGTAGATCGGCTTCGGCGATCGGAGCGCCGTGGTCGCGCACCTCGCAACCAACGCGATCGGCGTGCCGCCAGCACCGCAGCGAGACCTCTGGGCCGGCATGGTGCAGCGCGTTGTCCACCAGGTTGTCGAGCACTCGACGCACGAGTTCGGGGTCGGCGCGAACAAGGGCGGGTTCGTCGGTGCCGCTGACGCCGACGGTCGCGCCCGGCCTGGTTCGCCCATACAGGGCGGCGACGTCGTGCAGGATCGCGCGGAGGTCGAACGCGACGGGCCGTGGATGGAGACCGCCAGCCCTCTGGGCCTGCACGTCCAGGATGTCGGCGAGCATGTGGCCCATACGGCGCGCCTCGCGCTCGACAGCGGCCAGATCGGTGGCCGACTCCTCGTCCGCGGCCGCGATCGCCTGGCAGAGCGCGCGGATCGTGGTGACCGGACTTCGCAGATCGTGCACGAGCATCGCCGCTAGCAGTTCGTGGACCCGCTGGCGCTCGCTCGCCTCGGCGCGCGCGCGCTCGGCGCGCTCCAGCTGGCGACACGACTCCCACGCGCGCCCGATCGTTGGGCAGAAGGCTGCCAGTCGCGCAATGTCGCCGACGTCGACGGGACGCGGCGTCCGGTCCGAAACCGACAGCACTGCGAGCGGGTGGCCGTCCCCGCCAGGGACCGTGACCCCGCAGTAGAAGCGAACGGCGTCAGGACCGTTCACCAACGGGTCGCCGCCGAAGCGTGGGTCGCTTCGGGCGTCGGCGAGGAGCAGCGCGCCGCGAGACTCGACGTGGGCGCACAGCGATCCCGCCCAGCGGACTTCACTGCACGCCACCCCCACCCTTCTCACGAACCGGCGATCGCCTGCACTCTGGAACGACAGCCACGCCATGGGCGTAGAGAAGGACTCAGCGATGAGTCGGAGAAGCTCGTCGACAAGCCCGCCCCCGATTCCCTCCAGGCACACCAGCCCTTGGGACTGCACTTCGACCTCCCCCATTGCTCCGACACTATCGGCGTCGTCGCGGAAGATCCATGGCCGGTCTCGCCAGAGACGACGTCGCGGAACGCGCCTTCAGTCAGCGCAGCGAGCCGCGCACAGAGGCGCTTCGCGGCGCACGGGCCGTTCGCTCGGGGAATGGGCCCCATCACGCTGGAGTGCAGGAATCCGGCCAGGACGTTCGGACGCCCTCGCTGTTGGCTGTCAGGACGTTGGAAAGGTCGACGTCATCGTCGCTACGAGGTCGACCGCCTTCCGCCGAGCATGCTCACGCGCCTTCGGCCCGTTCGGTGCGGCGTACGGCACCTGGGGAGACGCCGATGAAACGCTTGAAGGCTCGACTGAACGCGGCCTCGGACTGGTAGCCAAGGCGGCTCGCCAGTTCGCCGAGAGCGGGGCTGTCCTCCTTGAGCCACGTCAGAGCTAGGTGCATGCGCCAGCGGGTCACGTAGTGCATGGCGGGCTCGCCGACGAGCTCGGTGAAGCGCGCTGCGAACGCCGAGCGCGACATCGCGACGTCGGTCGCCAGTGAGGCGACGGTCCAGGGGCGTGCCGGCTCCTGGTGGACGAGCGCGATTGCGCGGCCGATCTGCTCGTCCTGGAGCGCCCCGAGCCACCCCGTCTGCGCGGCCGGATCCTCTTGGATCCACGTTCGGATCGCCTGGATGACCAGGATGTCCGCGAGGCGCGTGATCACCGTCTCGCCTCCGGGTCGCAGCTCCTTCGCTTCGACGGCCATGAGTCGGAGGGTGCTCTGCATCCAGTCCATCTGCGGCGACGCCGACGCCTCGACATGGATCATCCTCGGAAGGAGCCTAACCAAGTGATGAGCCGCAGGGTGATCGAAGCGTACGGCGCCGCAGACGAGGCTCGTTGGCGCGCCACCACCCCCATGTCGCAGGACCGCGTAGCGGTCGCTTGCATGCTCGTAGCGCAGCCCGTGAACACTCGGCGCGGGGACCCCCCGCTCGCTCGACAGTCGATGTCCCTCCCCGTGAGGGACGAGCACGAGGTCGCCTGACTGAAGCACTCGAGACTCTTCGCCCTCGGCCTCCAGCAGGCACCGGCCCGACATGACGACATGGAAGCTGAGGCAACCCTCCCTGGCCGGTAGTGCAAGCGCCCACGGCGCCGTCAACTCGGAGCGGCAGTAGAAGGTACCGGTCAGGCGTAGGAAGTGGAGCGCTTCGCCGAGCGGGTCCACCAGAGCCGAGGCCCTCTTGTCCTTCATGCTGCTGAGAGTATGGGCCGTTCCTGGCGTCGTCGTCCAGTTGGGGCGGACGATTGAGCATGAAACGCGGACGAACTGCCATTGCTAGTCCAGATGCATGGGGTGACATTGGACGACAAGCGATCACACAACGAAGGAATGAACGATGAGGAATGGGATGAAGATCGGCGTACTCGGAACGGGTCCTGTGGGTCAGACGATCGCGGCGAAACTGGCCGAACTCGGGCACGCGGTATTCGTGGGCACCCGCGATCCAGCGACGACGCTAGCAAGAACGAATCCGGACACGTTCGGTAACCCGCCCTTCAAGGTGTGGCGTGAGAAGCACCCGCGCATCGAGTTCGGCACGCTGGCCCAGGCGGCCACCCACGGCGAGCTCGTGGTGAACGCGACCAGCGGGACGGGCACGGTCGAGGCGCTGAAGGCGGCTGGGGAGAAGAGCCTCGCTGGGAAGATCCTGATCGACATCTCGAACCCGCTCGACTTCTCGAAGGGGATGCCGCCCTCGCTCACGGTCTGCAACACAGACTCGCTCGGCGAGCAGATCCAGCGGGCCTGTCCCGACGCGAGGGTTGTCAAGACGCTGAACACGGTCAACGCATACCTGATGGTCGCTCCCAAGATGCTCGCGGGCGGGGACCACACGATGTTCGTGTGCGGCAACGACGCAGGCGCGAAGACCACCGTCACCGCTCTGCTCGTGGAGGGGCTCGGCTGGCAGGACGTGATCGACCTCGGCGACATCACGATGTCACGCGGCACCGAGATGTACCTCCCACTGTGGGCGCGGCTCTACGGCGCGCTCCAGAACCCGATGTTCACGATCAAGGTCGTGCGTTGAGCGGAGCGCCCACCTCGACCGAGAAAGGAGACGAGCATGCGTTACAAGCTGCTCGGTAGTAGCGGGCTTCGGGTCTCGGAGCTGTGCCTCGGAACGATGACCTTCGGCGAAGACTGGGGCTGGGGGCGATCGAAGGATGCGTGCAGGAGGACTTTCGACGTCTTCGTCGAAGCGGGCGGCAACTTCCTCGACACCGCGAACCACTACACCAATGGCAGCAGCGAGAAGATCGTCGGCGAGCTCATCCGCGCGCCAGGCGCGCTCGCTGTGACCCAGCCCAACGAGGCGCTCCGGCGTCTCGAGGAGGCGAGTAAGGTCGAACTCGGATTCCCACGCGACTTCCTGGTGCAAGGGCGCCCGTGCGTCTTCGACGACATGTTCCCACTCATCGACGACCCCGAGCGTGAGCGATGAGAGCGATGCTCATCCGTCGCTACGGCGGCCCGGAGGTCTTCGAGCGGGGCGAAGTCACAACGCCGCGGCCAGGACGTGGCGAGGTGCTCGTGCGGGTGCAGAGTTCGAGCGTGAACCCTGTCGACTGCGGGATCCGCGCCGGGAAGCTCAAGAGCTTCAACCGCCTTCGTCTGCCGGCCGTGCTCGGTGTCGACGTGGCGGGGGAGGTCGCCGAGCTCGGCGAAGAGGTGACGCGGTTTTCACCTGGCGACAGGGTGTTCGCGTTCACCGGCATCAAGGTCGGGGGCGGCTATGGGGAGGGGGTGGTCCTGCCGGAGAGCTACCTCGGCAGGGTGCCGGCCGTGTTGAGCTGGGCAGAGGCGGGCACCCTCCCCGGCGTGGGAGCGACTGCGTACGAAGCGTTCACGGTCCACGCGCCCCTAGAACCCGGCATGCGGGTCTTCATCAACGGGGCCGCCGGAGGCGTCGGCACCGTCGCGATCCAGATCGCGAAGGCGCTCGGCGCCGAGGTGACCACCACGTGCAGCGGGGCGAAAGCGTCGGTCGCCCTTGGCCTCGGCGCCGATTACGTCGTCGACTACACGAAGAGCGATCCGTTTGGTTCCGGCCACGGCACCTTCGACGTGGTGCTCGACGCCGTCCGCGGCACGTCCCTCGCGCGCCTGCGCAAGCTGCTCCGCCCCGACGGCGTACTCGTGACGGTCAATGGCTTGCCTTGGGACGTCCCAGCGGCGTGGCTCCGCAACTTGGTTTCGTCGCGACGAACGGTAGTCTTCTTCGTGAGATCCTCGGGAGCCATGCTCGATGGCCTTGCGACGATGATCGAGAACGGCCAGGTCCGGCCGGTCGTGGAAAGGACCTACACCTGGGACGAGCTAGGGGAGGCGCACCGCCGCGTCGAGACCGGGCGCGTCGTGGGCAAGGTCGCAGTCGTCGCCGACGGCGTTCGGACCGCCTCTGAGCTGCGCCGCGGAGAGGACCCGAACCGAAGAGCAACGTCAAAGTGACCCTTAAGACGCAGGCAAGAACAGGAGTCCTGAATGGAATACCGGGGCTGATGTCCGCGAACCCCACCACCCGGGTGCTGCTGGTCGAAGGCGATGGCCTCGTACGCTCCCTGATCACCCGCTTGTTGCGACGTCGCGGCCTGGAGGTCGTCGAGGCTCGTGATCGAAGGCAGGCGGTCGAGATCCTGACCAGCGACGGCCCGCCGATCGATGGAGTGATCCTCGATATCGACAAGCGCGAGCCGTCGGTGCCCGCCGCGCTGGAGGAGATCCGGCGCGCCGCCCCGACAGCCCGGCTGATCCTCACTGCGGCCTGGGGGTTGGACCTCCCCCCAGGTCTGACATTGCTGCTCAAGCCCTACGACGCGGCGGAGCTCACCTTGGCCCTCCAGCGTGCGGGTCTCTAGGCTGCTGTCCAGCGGCCGGAACCCCGACGATGACGGTCGTCCGCGCAGCACTCCGCTCCCGACCCGAGGCCTCGCCACGGGCGAGCGCGGCCACGAAGAGAGCCCGCAGATCGACTGCATGGGGTGGGGAGACGTACAGCCGCAGGAACTCGAGCGCGGTCAGCGCATCGACCGGAAGACCTGGCCGTCGTGCCCGCCGGAGCGCGGTGTGGAGCACCGTCGCGGCCTGCTCGCCGAACACCTGATCGAGGGTCGTGAGCAACGCACGCTGCGGAAGGCTCATCGAGGGGGAACGTCGGGGCGGGGCCATAGGGCCGAACGCTCAGCAAGCCGCAGACCGACGAGAATCCGGCGCATTCTTGCAGTCGCGGCGTGTCGAAACGACCCATGTGGCGCCTCTCGACCCGTGTCAGGTCGGACCACCGGACCGAGCTGGCCATTTCCGAGCAGAGCGTCTGGTGAATCGAGCGCGTGTTTCTTGCTGTCACGCCGCTCGGCCAGCGCGATGCTGGAGACCTGGGAGGGGACCTTGAAGAGGGGAGTGGGAACGAGCGCGGCGCACGCCACGCTCGTCGACAAGCTGGAGGCCGCGTTCGGGGGTGATCCGGGGGCGTCTATCTTCTTGCAGGCCGCCCTCCACAGCGCACGTCGAACGACGCTTCCGACCGACCGCCCGGCCATCCTCGATTTCGTCCGGGCGCACCTGATCGACGCGCTCACGGACGAACTCGGGCCTCGCGCCGTGGCGAAGTTCCTGGAGGAGATCAGCGACGCGCTGTGGTTGCCCGCGGAGTCGGCCGAAGGCAACGCGACCGAGCATACGAGCGCGAAGCTGCGTCCCCATCTGCGGGTGCTGCTGATCCACCGCGATCGGTTCACCCGCGCGAACCTCGCTCGACAACTCGTGTCCGGGGGATGCGACGTCACCGTCCTCGAGAGTGTCGCGGAGGTGACCTTCACGGAACTCCCAAGCCTGGCCATCGTGGACCTGTCGGCGAGCAGCGTCGAGTCGTTGCTCGAGGCCGTGGTGCTGCGGGTGCCAGACTTGCCCGTGCTCGCCCTCGTTGCGAAGGGGGTGGACGCCAACCAGCTGCTGGAGCGGGTCGGTGTCCGCAAGTACGAAACGGCTCTCGCGGGGATCCAGGGGACTCACCTTGTCGAGCGCTCGAGGCAACTCGCGCGGCGCGGAGATCCTTGAAGAACGCTGGACGAAGAAGCCACGCATTGCCTCGCCTGGAGTTGCCGCCACGAACCACGCGTGTCCACCGATCCGCTTCGAGACTCGCCTCCACGAGGGGCTTCCTGCCTGACGACCTGAGGTGTGGCGGGCGCGTGCCAGGAGCGGTCCGCGCCTTGCTCAGCTGTTTCGTGAGGCTCGTCCGCGAGGGCCTCACCGTTCCATTTGTCGTCTCCAAGGGCCCACGCCCACCCAAGGGTGTCTCCTCGTGCACCACAGCTCCAGCGGATACAGAGACGAACCACCCACCGAGCTTCTCCGGAGGCCGATGAGCGCACCGACCGCCGTCTCTGTCACGTTCGGGGTCATCTCTGCCATCGGCGGAGCCGTCGGTGCCCATGCGCAGCTGGTCGCCACCACGTTGGGGCTCCAGGTGGAGCGCTTCGGTCCAGGCTATGTGCGCCTGCAGTGGGTGACGAACACGCTCGCTGCCGCAGGTCTGGGCCAGGTCGCGATGCGGAGTCGCACGTTCCAGAGCGCTGTCGCAAGGACCGTCGGCCTCGCCTCGCTCATCGGTGCCCTGAACGCCATGCTCCCCATGATGGCCTCCGTGGGCGTCGACGCGCGGATGCTCATGCTAGGCGGTGTGGTCGGAGGTCTATCGGGGGCCGTCCACGGCATCTGCTTCCTGCCTCTCCTCTGGGCAGCGGGCGCTGCCTGCCCACTCAGCCACGACGCCATCGAAGCGACCCACCAGGTCTGCTGTGTCACGGTGGCCGTGTTCTCGGCGCTGATGATGGGCAAGGTTTGCTACGTATCCATCTCGAGCGGAGGACGGGGGGGACTCGGGCTGCTGGTGCTGACAAGTCTGCTGGTGGGGGCGCGCGCGCGGACGAGACGACGTCGACGGAGAGAACTCGTCTCGCGGGTCGCTCAGAACGGTGTGCTCGGGCTCCGCGTCCGCGCTGCGGAGTGGGACGATGACGTGCGGGAGCTGCCGATTCTCGACGGCCACGGTGGAATCCTCGAGGCTCTGGTCGCCGACGGCTATCGAGGCGCGCCCGTTCCGCTCGCGCGTGTTCGCCGCTCACGACACCTTGCCGGCTGTGGGTTCCGTCCGCACATGGCTGGAGCCAACCGTGAAAGAACGTTGCGCCGCGCAGGTACTGGCTCAGGAGAACATCGAGCCCGCGGCCTGATCGGACGCGCGCTGCATGTGCCGGCAGCGTCTGCGTGCAGGTGGCGCTCGACGAACTCGCGCCTCCTCGACCTCGAGATGGGCGACGTGCGGTTCGGCACGCAGGATGTCGATGACAGGCTGCTCTTGGTCGACGAGCGCTGGGCTTCCCCTTGGTGCAGGGACGATGCTCGGTCGCCTCGCACTCCGCGCCGGAGACCCACGTCGCTTGCTGAGGGGTCTCGGCCGGCGCTCTGTCGTCGAGACTGGCGCAGGCGAGTCATCGGGCTCGGGCACAGTAGCGACCGTCGGCGGGTTACCAGCGCGGCACCGCGCCCTGTCGAGCGCGGATCTGCAGCGCGCGCAGCCTCCAGCGCGGATCCGCTAACTCTGCGCCGATCCGCACCAGCTCTGCTCGAGCTGGATAGGCCAACTTCGAGGGGGGATGCCATTGTGCTGCACTTCCACCGATCGCGGGGGAGTGCGACGGACGTCGAGCGTCCTCCCTCGGAGCCGGTCCTTCAGCTACCTGTTCGCGCTCAGCTGGGCCGGAGATCGCGGCGGCGTGTCGGGCTGCGCCCGCCGCTGAAGCGTGATCGCGGGGTGTCGCCGCTGGGACGTGGAGGTGTCGCCGGTGGGACGCTCGACCGTCCAGACGGCAGGAGGCTGTTGCGGTGTGTGTGGAGGTGCCTGTGATCGTGACGGGACCCGAGGTGCCCAATCACGCTTGCCAACGAGTCCACTGCTTCGAGTCGAGCGGCTCGAACCGCTCAGGGAACTCGGGGAGAGCGCGGATCGCAGCCGGCATGGTGGTCGCGCTCGGCTCCCAGTCCTGGCCTCGATCTCTGACGTGGTCTGGGGGCCCGCGTGTCTAGGCCCGCCTTCTCGCGAGGTACGGGAGACGGAGGCGCCACGGGTCCAGCGCGGGCACCTCCCAGAGCGGCGCCTCCACCGACTCCTCGAGAACTGCCGCGAACCCGTCGATGTGCCAGAGCGGCGCGTGCAGGTCATGGGAACCGAGCGCGCCCGACGACGGCTTGCTCACCGGGACCGCGCGGGCTCGCCATCGTCGCCTCGGTGATTGAGGAGCAGGGGACGGTCAGCAGCCGGATGGGGGCCGGGTTCGGCTTCACTGACCCAGGAAGCACGAACCCCCAGAACTGCAAGCAAAATCCAGCGTTGGCTCGCCACCTGCATACACCCCTGTGGCGGGGGCCCGGCGGGTGTTATGGTGGGGGCCGGCATGGAGATCAAACAACAGCTCAAGCTGGGGCAGCACCTCGTGATGACCCCCCAGTTGCAGCAGGCGATTCGCCTCCTGCAGCTGAACCAGCTGGAGCTGCGCGACGAGATCAACCACGAGCTCGAGGCCAACCCGGTCCTCTCCGACGAGCTGACCGATCCGAAGCAGGGCGCGGCCGGCGAGGCCGAGATGGAGCTCACCACGCCCGACCGCGTGGACATCGCGGACAGCAACAAGGAGTCGCTGGCCGACCGCGCGCAGGACAAGCAGGTCGCCGAGGTGGACTGGGAGCAGTTCCTCGAGAACCGCACCCAGCAGCAGTCCACCGGCTCCCAGCGCAACGGCTTCGACGAGCTGCCGCCGATCGAGCAGAACCTGACCCGCCGCGAGTCGCTCGAGGAGCACCTGCTCTGGCAGGTCCAGAACAGCGACTTCACCGACGCCGAGCGCCGGTTCGCGGAGCTCGTCATCGGCAACCTCGACGACCGGGGCTTCCTCGATCTCGGGGGCACCGAGCGCGAAGACGGCACCCGCACCCCCGACCTCACCCTCGAAGACCTCGCGAACGAGGCCGATCTCTTGCCCGAAGACGCCGAAGAGGTCATCCAGCTGATGCAGCAGATGGACCCGGTCGGCACCTGCTGCCGCGATCTGCGCGAGTGCCTGCTGGTCCAGGCCGAGCTCTACGGCTACGACGACGCCGAGATCGACATCATCGACCGGCACCTGCACAACGTGGAGAAGCGCAACTGGGGCGCCATCGCGCGCGACCTCAAGATCACCCCCGAAGAGGTGGTCGAGGCGGCCAAGCAGATCCAGAAGCTCGAGAGCCGGCCGGCGCGCAACTTCACCACGACCGACGACAAGAGCATCGCGATCACCCCCGACGTCTACATCACCAAGGACGACGGGCAGTGGGTGGTGGTCGACAACGACAAGGGCCTGCAGCGCCTCTACATCAACGAGGGCCTCGCCAAGCGGATGCTCAAGGATCCGCAGGCCAAGGAGTTCATCGGCGAGAAGCTGCGCAACGCCCAGTGGCTGATCCGCGCCATCGAGCAGCGCCGCAAGACGATCATCCGGGTCACCGAGTGCATCGTCGACAAGCAGAAGGAGTTCTTCGAGAAGGGCGTCGCCTTCCTGAAGCCCATGATCCTGCGCGACGTGGCCGAGACGGTCGGCATGCACGAGTCCACCATCTCGCGCGTCACCACCAACAAGTACGTCCACACGCCGCAGGGGCTCTTCGAGCTCAAGTACTTCTTCAACTCGGCCATCCGCCGCACCGCCGAGGACGACATCGCCTCGGAGGCGGTCAAGCAGGCCATCAAGAAGCTGATCGACGGCGAGGACAAGGACAATCCCCTGTCGGACCAGGCGATCGTCGAGCTCCTCGAGCGCAACGAGGGCATTCAGATCGCCCGCCGCACGGTCGCCAAGTACCGCGAGGTCCTCGGCATCCTCGCCTCGAGCAAGCGCAAGCGGATGTTCTAGGTCTCGCCGCCAGTCACAACGCGGCCGCCTTCACCAGTTCGAGGAGCTTGTCCTCTTGCGACTTGGTCAGCTGCCCCGCGCTGGCCCACAGCACCTTGCCGGCCTTGTCCACCAGCACGAGGTTCGACAGGTTCGCGTGCGCGGAGAGGGCGGTCTTGCCCTTGCCGCTCCAGTCCGCGTAGACCGTGATGCCGTTCTTCTTGCCGGCGTCGCGGAGGGCATCCTTCACGAAGCCCTTCGCCGGGAAGAAGTTCCAGCTCGAGACGTCGGCGATGGGGAGCAGCACGACCTTGCCGCCGAGCGTCTTCTGCAGGGCGCCGAAGCGCTCCTTGAAGGCCTTGTTCTGGCCGCCCGCGTCCTTGTCCTCGAAGACGACGAGCGCCGCCTTGCCCGAACGCAGGGCCGAGAGCGCGAAGGCCTTGTCGTCGGCGTCGTGCACGGTGAAGTCGACGAGCGAGGTCCCCGCAGAAAGCAGGGCCGAGGCCTCCACCGCGACGAGCGAGGTGGCGACCGCGAACGGCAGGCCCCAGCGCATCAGCCCACCCCCGCCGCGGCGTAGGGCCGCGCGACCGTGAGCTCGTCGACCACCGCGCGGAACCGCGCGTGGACGTCGTGCCGCGCGAACGAGTGGCCGAGCTCGACGGCGCGCTCCTTGAAGCTCGACTCCGAGAGCACGCGGACGACCGCCTCGCGGACCGCGCCCGAGGCCACCGTGCTCGCGCGGAGCATGAGCCCCGCGCCGGCGTCGCGGATCGCCGTCATGGCCAGGAACTGGTCGAGGTTGCTCGGGATCCCCACGACCGGCGCGCCCTCGGCGATCGCCTGGTACGCGGTGCTCGCGCCGCCGTTGCAGATCACCAGCGCGGCGCGGCGCGCGACGAGGTCGCCGGGCACCATGTCGACCACGCGCACGTTGGGGGGCACGACCTTCGGCCTGGCGCGGCCCGCGGTGGCCACGAGCGCGTCGACGGGCAGGCGCCCGAGCGCGTCGATCACCGCCGGGAGCGCGCTGACGTCGCCCGAGGAGCCGAGGGTCGCGTAGACGAGGGGCCGCGTGCGCCCGAGCTCGTCGAAGTCGGCGGGGGTGGCCACGTTCGGCGACCACAGGATCGGGCCGAGGAACACGCGACGCGGGTCGTGCTTCGAGAGCGGGACGAGCGAGGCGTCGTCCGGGTAGAGCGTGCGGTCGCCCCAGGTGATCACCTCGTGCAGGCTGCCGATCTCCGGGAGGCGGTGCTTCTTGCGGAGCTCGTTCACCGGCTTGGCGAAGTGCGCGAGCACCTTGGGCAGCGCCATCGGGAAGTACTTCTCGGCCATCGGGATGCCGACCAGCTTGAGCACCGGGTGGTCGGGGAGGGGGAAGCGCTCGCGGATCGCGTGCGGGCTCCAGAACGCGTTCACCACCGTCGCGCACGGCACGCCGGCGAGCGGGGCGGAGATAGCCGTGGACCAGCGCAGGTCGGAGACGACGAGGTCGGGCTTCACCTGGTCGAACAGGCGCCGCTCGTCGTCGACGTAGGACGAGAGCACCGAGCGCTCGTAGAGGCGGTCGCCGCTGGCGAGCGAGGCTTCGATCTTCTTCGGGTCGATCGAGGCGAGCGGCCACCGCGTCATGCGCTCGGGCGCGAGGGTCGCGTCGTCGAACAGGCGCGGGTCGTACGTGCCGCAGGCGAAGTGCACGTCGAACTCGCGACGATCGAGGCCGCGCGCGAGCACGAGGCTGCGGACGATCTGGGACCAGGTGACGTGCTCGCAGAGGAACAGGATTCGACGCATGCTCAGGCGCTTTCCCGGCGCGCGAGGGCGGCGCCGCACAAGATCGAGACGAGACCGAAGCCGACGAGGACGATGCAGGAGGGGAGGAGCTCGGCGACCGAGAGGCCGCGGAACGTGGCGCCCTCGAGCGCGGAGATGCCCCAGCGCACCGGGGAGACGCAGCTCGCGGCGCGCATCCAGGCGGGCATGACCGAGAGGGGGACCATGGCGCCGCCGACCATGGCGAGCAGGAGCAGCGTGGCCCACGAGGCGCCGCCGACGGCCTGCTCGGTGCGGCCGATCGAGCCGAGGAGCACGGTGATGCCAGCGAAGCACGCTGCGCAGCACACGATGGCCACAGGCAAGCCCAGGAACTTCTCGACGCGCACGCCGAAGAAGACCCGCGCGGCGATCAGCAGCACCGTCGCGTCGACGGTGCAGGCGATGAGGCAGGCGACGAGCTTGCCGAGCAAGAGGGTGATGGGGCGGATGGGCGCGCTCCGCAGTCGCAGGTGCGTGCCGGAGCGGCGCTCGGCGACGGTGGCCGCGGCGAACGCGCCGGCGCAGCCGATGAGGCCCCACAGCACGGCGGCGGGGAAGGCGAGCTCGAACCCCGTGCGGGGCGCGACGATGTCCGCGATGGGGCGACGCTCGATCGGCGCGAGCGCGCACCCCGGCGAGAGCAGGCCCTTGGCGAGGGCGCCCTCGATCCACGCGGCCTCGGCGCCCTTGGTGGGATCGACCCCCAGCGCGAGGGGCGCGCCGGTCGCGAAGGCGGCGGGCACCACCAGCATCGCGGCGGCCTCGCCACGGCGCACGCGCAGCGAGGCATCGTCCGCCGAGCGGCTCGGGTCGAGCGTGAGGCCCTGGGCGGCGAGGCCTTGCGCGAGCTGCTTCGACGCGGGGTCCTGGGCCTGATCCACCACCGCGACCACGATCCGCCGCTCGCGTGTCTCGTGCGGGTAGATGGCTCCGAACAGGGTCGCGAAGATCAGCGGGAACACGCACGCCCAGAACAGCGCGCCGCGATCGCGCACGAGCAGGCGCAGGTCCTTCTCCGCGAGCAGGAGCACCGTCCTCATGCGTTCCCCCGCGGCAGGAGGGACATCGCGTGCTCGAGCTCGGCCGAGCTCTTGTCGGTCTCCTCCTGGTGCACGCGGCCCTGGGCGAGGAACAGCACCCGGTCGGACAGGCGCGCGATCTCGTCGAGGTGGTGCGAGGCGTAGACGACGGCGACCCCGCGCGACTTGAGCCGCTCGATGGCCGAGAGGATGTGGCTCCGCGAGTCGGGGTCGACGCCGACGGTGGGCTCGTCGAGCAGGAGCAGCGTGGGGGCGTGCACGACCGCCGTCGCCACGTGGAGCCGCCGGCGCATGCCGCCCGAGAGCGTGCCGACCCGGGCGCGGCGGCGCTCGCCGAGCCGGCTCATCGCGAGCCCCTCCTCGACCGCGACCTCGAGCCGCGCGCCGGTGAGGCCGTGGACGCGGCCGAAGAAGGAGAGGTTCTCCTCGACTGAGAGCTCGTCGTAGAGCGCGGTCGACTGCGGCGCGAAGCCGAGGAGCGCGCGGGACTTCGGCCTCCGCGGGTCGATCTGGCCCGCGATGGTGATGCACCCGCGGTCGGGCGCGAGCAGGCCCGCGCAGAGGTGGAGCAGCGTGGTCTTGCCGGCGCCGTTCGGCCCGAGGAGCCCGACCACCTCGCCGCGCGCGACGCGGAGGTCGATGCCCGCCACGGCGTGCGTGTCGCCGAGGCGCTTCTCGAGACCTTCGACACGGAGGGCGAGGTCGGGTTGCAGAGTCGAGCTTGACAAGGGAAGGTTAGACAATAACATTGGACAAGAGTTAGTCAACAGCGGACCTCGGTGGAGCCCATGAAGTTCGATTTCGTCCTGGTCGGTGGAGGGTTGCAGAGCGCCCTGATAGCGCTCGCGCTTCGCGCGCTGCGTCCCTCGGCGCGCCTCGCCATCGTCGAGAGATCGGGAAAAATAGGGGGAAATCACCTCTGGTCGTTCCACGCCGACGACGTCCCCGAGGAGGCGCGTGCCTTCGTCGATCCGCTGGTGGTCGCACGGTGGAACGGCTTCGACGTGGCGTTCCCCGATCTTCGTCGAACCTTCGACAGTCCGTACGCGTCGATCGACTCCCCGCGCCTCCACGCGGTGGTGGCCGAGAGCTTCGCCGCGGCCCCTGGGTCGTCGCTCCTCTTCGGCGCGGAGGTGGTCGCGCTCGGCGAGCGGGTGGTCACCCTCGCCGATGGGCGCGTGCTGGAGGCAGAGTGCGTCGTCGACGCGCGGGGACCCGAAGGCCTCGTGCTCGAGGGTGCCACCGGCTACCAGAAGTTCGTCGGCCTCGAGCTCGCGCTCGCCCGGCCGCACCGGCTCGCGCGCCCGATGCTGATGGACGCCACCGTCGCCCAGACCGACGGGCTGCGCTTCCTCTACGTGCTGCCGCTCGCCCCCGATCGGGTGCTGGTCGAGGACACGTTCTTCTCGTCGGACGCCGCGCTCGACGTGGCCGGCGTGCGCGCAGACGTGATCGGCTACGCGGTGCGGCTCGGGCTCGAGATCTCCCATGTGGAGCGGCAGGAGCAGGGGTGCTTGCCGCTGCCCCTCACCCTCACGGTCCCGACGCCGACGCGCGGCCCGCTCGTCGCCGGCTATCGCGGCGGCTTCTTCCACCCGACCACCGGCTACTCGTTCCCCGTCGCGCTCCGGCTCGCGCTCCACGTCGCGCGCTCGGGTCCCGACGGCGTGTTCGGGCCCGCGCTCGACCGTCTGCTCGACGAGCACCGGAGCCAGCTCCGGTTCGCGCTGCTCTTGAACCGGCTGCTGTTCGCCGTCACGCCGCCGCAGCACCGCCGCGACGTGATGGAGCGGTTCCACCGGCTCCCGCCGGCCACCATCCGCCGCTTCTACGCGCTCACCACCACGCGCACCGATCGCGCGCGGGTGTTCCTCGGTCGTCCTCCGCGCGGGGTCTCCCTCCGCGCGGCCCTCGCGGAGGTCCTGTCGGCATGAACGCTCCCGCCCTTCGAGAACGCCTCCCCGTGCTGCGCGCGATGCTCGACGAGCAGCTGTCGTTCGGCGAGCTCTCCCGCCTGCTCGACGAGGAGGACGACGACGCGCTCGCGCTCGCGCGCCGGGTGCTCCATGGCCCGCTCGCCGACGTGCTCGCCCGCCCCGGCAAGGAGGTCCGCGCGCGGCTCGTGGCCTACGGGTACGCGATCGCGCGCCGCCCCGGGTCGCCGGAGCTGCCGCCCGAGCTGCCGCAGCTCGTCGAGATGCTCCACGCGGGCTCGCTCGTCGTCGACGACATCGAGGACGAGGCCACCGAGCGCCGCGGCGCCCCCGCGCTGCACGTGACCCACGGCGTGCCGGTCGCGCTCAACGCCGGAAACTGGCTGTATTTCTGGCCGCTGGTCGCGCTCTCCCGGCTCCCCCTCGCGCCGCCCGTGCTCGCGGCCATGCACGCCGAGGTGTCGTCGACCATGCTCCGCTGTCACCACGGTCAGGCGCTCGACCTCGGCGTGCGCGTGCACGAGGTCTCGCCGCGCGAGCTCCCCGCCGCGGTGCTGCTCTCGACGCGCCTCAAGACGGGGAGCCTGCTCGAGCTCTCGCTCCGGCTCGGGGCCCTCGCCGCCGACGCCCCACCCGAGACGGTGAAGGCGCTCGGGCTGCTCGGGCGCGAGGCGGGGATCGCCCTGCAGACCCTCGACGACCTCGGGTCGGTCACCTCGCCCGCGCGCCGGGCCAAGGCGCTCGAGGACCTCGGCGCCGCCCGCTTGACCTGGCCGTGGGCCTTCCTCGCCGAGTCGGCCGACGAGCTCACCGTGCGCTCGCTGCAGCGCGCGCTCGCCACCCAGAAGAACCTCGATCACTTCCTCGACGCGTTCCGCGCGCACGTCGACCTGGCCTGGAAGCGGGCCCCGCGCGCGCGGCTCGACGCGGCGATCGCGCGGCTGCGCGACCACCTCGCCGTCCACCAACCGGGGCCGAGCGCCAAGCTCGAGTCCCTCGTCCGTGATCTTCGCACCCTGGAGCAGAGCTATGAGTGAGCGTCCGCGTGTCGCCGTCGTCGGGAGTGGTTTCGGGGGCCTCGCCGCGGCGATCCGCCTGCAGGCCGCGGGCGCGCAGGTCACCGTGTTCGAGGCGCGCGACAAGCCCGGCGGTCGCGCGTACGTCTACGAGGACCAGGGCCACGTGTTCGACGCGGGCCCCACGGTGATCACCGCGCCGCAGAGCCTCGAGGAGCTGTTCACGCTCTCCGGGCGCTCGATGCGGGACTACGTCGAGATGCTGCCCGTCACGCCGTTCTACCGGCTGATCTGGTCGGACGGCGACCAGATGGACTACGTCGGGAGCTCCGAGGCGATGGAGGCGGAGATCGCCCGGCGCGACCCGTCCGACGTCGAGGGCTACCGCCGCTTCGTCGCCTACTCCAAGGAGGTGTTCGAGACGGGCTACGACGAGCTCGCCCACGTGCCGTTCCTCCGCTTCACCGACATGGTGCGGTGCGCGCCCGATCTGATCCGCCTGCGCGCCGACCGCTCGGTCTACAAGACGGTCGCGCGCTTCGTGAAGAACGAGCACGTGCGCGAGGCGCTCTCGTTCCACTCGCTGCTCGTGGGCGGCAACCCCTTCGAGACCAGCTCGATCTACACGCTGATCCACTACCTCGAGCGCAAGTGGGGCGTGTTCTTCCCGAAGGGCGGCACGGGCTCGCTCGTGCGCGCGCTCGTGCGCTTGCTCGAGGATCTCGGTGGCGAGGTCCGGCTCTCGTCGCCCGTGACCGCGATCGACGTCGAGACGGAGCAGGGGCGCACCCGCCACCACGTGACGACCACCCGCGGGCGCGAGGCGTTCGACGCCACCGTCTCCAACGCGGATCTCCACCACACGTACGCCAAGCTGTTCGCGAGCCACCCGGCGGCCGCGCGCACGCGCAAGAAGCTCGAGCGCTCCGAGTGGTCGATGGGGCTCTTCGTCCTCTACTTCGGCACCGACCAGAACTACGACATCGCGCACCACACCGTGCTGTTCGGGCCGCGCTACAAGGGCCTGCTCGACGACATCTTCCACGGCGCGAAGCTGCCCGACGACTTCTCCCTCTACCTGCACGCGCCCACGGTCACCGACCCTTCGCTCGCGCCGCCCGGGCACGGCACCTACTACGTGCTCTCGCCGGTGCCCCACCTCGGCAACGCGAAGATCGACTGGGCGAAGGCGGGCCCCGAGTACGCCGAGCGCATCCTCGCCTCGCTCGAGCGGCACATGCCCGACCTGCGGCAGCACGTGACCACCAAGCGCTGGATGAGCCCCGACGACTTCCAGAGCGAGCTCGGCGCCTACCACGGGTCGGCCTTCTCGCTCGCGCCTCGCCTCACTCAGAGCGCGTGGTTCCGCCCGCACAACCGCGACCCGCACATCCCGGGCCTCTACATCGTCGGCGCGGGGACCCACCCGGGCGCGGGCGTGCCGGGCGTCGTCGGCTCCGCCAAGGCCACGGCCTCGGTGGTGATCGGCGACCTCGGCCTCGGGGCCTCGCCCGCGGCGACCGCGTCGCTCCGCGAGGTCCCCGCGTGACCCTGGCCGTCCCGCTCTCGCCCGGCGCCGTCGCGCTGGCGAAGGAGACGCTGGCGACGAAGTCCAAGAGCTTCGCGCTGGCCTCGCACCTGCTGCCCGCCGCCCGCCGCGACGAGATGGCCGTCCTCTACGCGTGGTGCCGCCACGTGGACGACGCCATCGATCTCGCGCCCCGCGCCGAGCGCCCCGCGGCCCTCGCGCGCCTGCGGGGCGAGCTCGACGAGGTGTACGGGGGCGCTCCGGAGAGCCCGATCCTCGCGGCGTTCGCCGACCTCGTGCGCGCGCGGCGGATCCCGCGCGCCTACCCCGAGGAGCTGCTCGCGGGCATGGAGATGGACGTGCTCCGCGCGCGGTACGTCACCCTCGCGGACCTCGAGCTCTACTGCTTCCGCGTCGCGGGGGTCGTCGGGCTCATGGCCTGCCACGTGCTCGGGGTCAGCGAGCCGGGCGCGCTCCGTAACGCCGCCCACCTCGGCATCGCGATGCAGCTCACCAACGTGTGCCGCGACGTGGAGGAAGACCTCGCCGACGGCCGCGTGTACCTGCCGAGCGAGATGCTCGGCACGTCGCTCGAGCGCCCGCCGGCCGAGGGTTCACCCACGCGCGCGGCCGTCCAGCGCACCGTGGCCACGCTCCTCGCGCTCGCCGAGCGCTACTACCGCTCCGCCGACCGCGGGCTGCCGGCGCTCGGGCTCCGACCCGCCCTCGGCATCCGCGTCGCGCGCCAGGTGTACGCGGCCATCGGCGCGATCCTGCGTCGGCGCGCGTTCGATCCGTTCCGCGGCCGCGCCTTCGTGCCGCTCCTGCACAAGCTCGCGCTCGTGCTCCTCGCCGTCGTCCTCACCCTGGCCGAGCTCCCCGCTCGGTTGCTCCGTCGCCGCGCGATCGTCACCCCCGATCGCGTCCTCGGGTTCCCCCATGACGTCCTTCCAGTCTGAGCTCACCGCGCCGGTCGCGGCGGAGCGAGCACCCGCCACGCAGCCGATCCCTGAATCCACCCGGGGCGCGCTCGTCACCTATTTCTCCCTGTTCCGCGCGTTCCGTCGGGACGACTGGCTCGTCTACGTCGCGTGGGTCGGCCTGATGGTGGGGCTCTTCGGCTCGACCGCGGGCTTCCTCTTGTTCGGTCGGCACGCGCACGTGCACTTCCCCGCCGAGGCGTGGATGGTGCCGATCGGTGCGGCGATCTTCGCCGGCGCCATCGCGGTCGACACGATCGGTCACCGCACCGTCTACAAGGAGGTCATCGCGCGGGCCGAGGGGCTCGTGCACCACGTGACGATCTTCTGCGGCATCGGCAGCTGCGTGTTCCTGTGCGCCGCCTACCAGAACCGGGGCGCCTTCTGGATCCCGGCGATGGTGCTGACGATCATGTCGTTCGTCTACAGCCTGATCGACGAGGTGTTCCACTGGCACCGCTACTGGAGCGAGCGCTCCGATCGCGTGGAGATGTGGAGCCACACGTTCATCTTCGTCGGTCACCTGACGATGATGTTCGGCTGGTGGAAGTGGTTCTTCCTCGGCTACCCCGGCGTGCGCGAGACGCTCGCGGCGCTTCCCGGTGGGCAGTGAGCTCGATCGACCGGAAGGGTGAGGCCCAGAAGGCCGAGCCGGGCCCCGGTCTCCTGCGCATCCACGCGGTCGCGCGCGCGACGGGCATCTCGCCCCACGCGCTGCGCATCTGGGAGCGCCGCTACGGGAACATGGCCTCCCAGCGCTCGGCCGCCGGCTATCGGCTGTACACGAGCGACGACCTCGACCGCATCCGGCTCATCAAGGACCTCCTCGACCAGGGGCACTCGATCGGCGACATCGCGGTGCTCACGGCGGCCGAGCTCTCCGGGATCCGGCGGCACGCCGCGCCCGCGTCCCGGGTCGCGAGCCCCGAGGTCCCGCTGCTCGACTCGGCGCGCGACCGCTTCCTCGCGGCGGTCGACCGGCTCGACCCCGGCGAGGCCGAGCGCGCCCTGTCGGCCGCCGGTCTCGCGGTCGATCCCTTCACCCTCGTCACCCAGGTCATCGCGCCGCTGCTCGTGGAGATAGGCGAGGCGTGGCGCTCCGGGCGGCTCACGATCGCCCACGAACACGCGGCCAGCGCCGCCGTCCGCGGACACCTCGCGGAGCTCTTGCGCAACGCGCGCGCCGATCGCGCCGCCCGGCTGTTCGTGTGCACGACGCCCGAGGGGGAGCAGCACGAGCTCGGCGTGATGATGGCGGCGGTCGTGATCGCGACCGCCGGCGCGCGCGCCGTGTACCTCGGGCCTTCGCTGCCCGCGGCCGACATCGCCTACGCCGTGAAGCAGTCGCGCGCCCACGCGGTCGTGCTCTCGGCGCTGGCGCTCGAGCCGCTCGACGCAAGACGCGAGCTCGCGCGCATTCGGCGCGCCGTCCCCGCGCTCGTGGCGATCTTCGCCGGGGGGGCCAGCGTGCTCGAGCCAGTGCCGCCCGGCGTCACCCGCTTGACCGGATACGACGCCTTGGTGTCGGCGGCGGCGCTTTCCTGAGCGTCGCTCCGACGAGACACGCACAGAGACCCACGCGGGTTTTCGTGGCGTTTCTGGGTGAGAGGCCGTGGCACGGATCCTGAACCAGAAAGTTTCTCGCGAGATGCTTGACGGCGGGATGATTGGAGGGTGGCCTATGGTTAGATGACAGCCATGGGACTGTCACCGTCGCGCCGTACCCATCGTCGTCGCGTCACGCCAAGCGGGATCTTCCCGAGAAGGAGCTGAGCGCAGTTTCGTCACTGTCGTCATAGGAGGCCCCTGGGACGTAGCGAGTGAGGCCCTGGGGCACTGGATTACGGGCGAGGGAGCGCGGCCATGGCGCAGCTCGCCTGGTACCGGAGGGTTCCGATGAACATCGCCATCACGTTTCGCCACCTCGAGTCGTCCGATGCGATCAAGGAATACGCACAAGAGAAGATCGGGCGCCTGCAGAAGTTCCTGCGCAAGCCGATGAAGGCAACCGTGACCTTGTCGATCGAGAAGGGCGAGCAGATGGCCGAGGTGATCGTGACCGCGGGCAGCGAGCACTACACCGCCAAGGAAACCAGCGACAACATGTATGCGTCGCTCGATCGCGTGTGCGACAAGCTGGAGCACCAGGTCAACAACGCGAAGGGCAAGAAGCTCGCGGCCACCAGCAAGGGCATGAAGGCCCACGATTTCGCGGCCGAGCAAGAGCGGCTGGCGGCCGGCAACGAAGAGTAGCGATCCCGAGATCCTCGCCGCCGGTGGGCGCAACCCGATGGCGCTCACCCGCGGTCGAGGCCGGACCGGACCCGAGCGAAGTAGCTGGACGCCGCGGGGCAATCGCGCGAAAACGGGGCTCTCGATGCGGCTCGTCGACATCCTCACCGCGGACCGGGTGGCCCTGCACGCAGCGACCGAATCGTTGGGCGGCAAGGCCGCCGTCCTCGAGACGATGGCGCAGCTCCTCGCGCGTGGGGTCAGCGGCGTGGCCAGCACGGCGGCTCCTTCCGCGAGCAACGTCGCGGCCGTCCGCGCGGTGCTCGAGGAGCGCGAGGGCCTGCAGTCGACCGGCATCGGCGACGGCGTGGCCATCCCGCACGGCTTCCTCGGCGACCTCGCGGTCCAGATCGCGGCTTTGCTGGTGGTGCCGGCGGGGGTCCCGTTCGACGCGATCGACGACAAGCCGGCGCGGATCATCCTCGGGGTCGTCGGCCCCAAGAAGGGGATGAACGCGCAGGTCGAGCACCTACGCATCCTCGCCCGCGTGAGCAAGGTGCTCCGTGAGCAGTCTCTCCGCGATCTGATCGTCGCGGCACCCAACGCTGCGGAGGTGTTCCGGCTCGTCGCCGATGCAGACGCGAAGGTGCCCTGATGGCGGCAGGGGGGTCGACCGGGGGATCGGGTGGGGGATCGGGCGGGGGCAAGAAGCGTTTCCCGAAGGACGGCCCGCAGGACGATGGCACCGACGGCGACGCGCCGTTCCCTTCGAGCCCGAGCGCCGCAAGGCCGAGCGAGAGCCGACCGGGCGACAGCCGGCCGGGCGCGGAGGACTGGCCCTCGGAGTCGTTGCTCGCCGCCGCGGACGCGCAGTCCGGCAACACGCAGCCCGCGGGGGTCACCGTCGAGAAGCTGTGCGCCGATCCCGGGCTCGGCTTCCAGCCCTCCATCCTCGCGGGCGCGGCGGGGCTCTCGCGGCGCATCCTCAACGCGCGTGTGCAGAAGTCCGGCCTCGCGCTCGTCGGGCACTTCCACGGTCTCGAGGCCTGGCGCCTCCAGATCCTGGGCGCGACGGAGATCTCGTTCCTGGACCGGCTCTCTTCGGAGGCGCGGGCCAAGGCGTGTCTCGGCTTCGCGAGGCTGCGGCCCTGCGGCGTCGTGCTCACCCGCGGCGTGCGTCCACACCGCGAGCTCGTCGCGGCCTGCGAGGAGACCGAGACCCCGTTGCTGGGCAGCCCGCTCAAGTCGTCCACCACCATCAACCTCCTCCACGCCCTGCTCGACGACCGCCTGGCGGTGCGCACCCGGCTGCACGGCGTGCTCGTCAGCATCTACGGGCTCGGTATCCTGATCATCGGCCGCAGCGGCGTCGGCAAGAGCGAGTGCGCGCTCGACCTCGTGATGCGCGGGCACCGCCTCGTCGCCGACGACGTGGTCGAGTGCTCGGTCCGCCCCTACGGCAGCTCCGTCGATCCCGCCAAGAAGGCGGTCATCGGTGAGCCCGCAGAGCTCCTCGAGCATCACATCGAGATCCGTGGGCTCGGCATCCTCAACCTCAAGGACCTGTTCGGGGTCACGAGCGTGACCGCGCGCATGCCCATCGACCTCGTGGTGCGCATGAGCGACGCCGTCGACGCCGCCGGCCAGCCCGTCGAGTACGACCGGCTGGGGCTCGAGGAGCGCCACCACCGCATCCTCGGGGTGGACATCCCCGAGGTCACCATCCCCGTGAAGCCCGGCCGTGACGTCGGCGGCATCGTCCAGATCGCCGCCCGCAACGAGCTCCTCAAGCGCGCCGGCCACCACGGCGCCCGCGACTTCCAGGAGCGGCTCGAGCGCAAGCTGCTCGGCAAGGCCATCAGCGACGACGACGTCGACGGGGGGCGAGGATGAGCCGTACCCAGGTGGTCGTGGTGACCGGAATGAGCGGTGCGGGCAAGTCCACCGCGCTGCACGCGCTCGAGGATCTCGGCTTCTACTGCTGCGACAACCTCCCGACCGAGCTCGCCCCCCAGATCGTGGCCATGTGCGAGCGCGACGGCATCCACCGCATCGGCCTCGGGCTCGACGCGCGGCTCGGCAACTTCCTCCGCGAGGCCGGCCCGGCCATGGACGCGCTCGACGCGGCCGGCCACCGCGACCTCCACGTGCTGTTCGTCGACGCGAGCGACGAGTCCATCGTGCGCCGCTTCTCGGAGACCCGCCGCCCCCACCCGCTCGCCACCGCGGGAGACGTGGTCGAAGGGATCCACATCGAGCGCGAGCGCATGGCGCCGCTGCGCGCCCGCTCCACGCGCGTGATCGACACCACGCGGTTCAACGTCCACGAGCTGCGCTCGGTCGTGCTGGGGCAGTTCTCGCCCGCGCGCGGCGAGACGGGCTCGATGGTCACGCGGCTCGTGTCGTTCGGGTTCAAGTACGGCGCCCCGGTGGATGCCGACATCGTGCTCGACGTGCGCTTCCTCGCGAACCCGTTCTTCGTGCCCGAGATGAAGCATCGCCCCGGCACCGACGCCGACGTCGCCGCGTTCGTCCTCGAGCGCGAAGAGGCGCGCACGTTCGTCGATCGCATCGAGGCACTCCTCAACTTCTCCATCCCGCTCTACGCGCGTGACGGAAAGGCCTACCTGACGATCGGCATCGGGTGCACGGGTGGGCGCCACCGCTCGGTGGCGGTCGCCGAAGAGCTCGGCGAGCGGTTGCGCAAGCGTTTTTCCGACGTCGCGGTCCAGCATCGAGACGTGGGCCGTGGAGACGTGGCGGGGTCGCGCGGCTCGGATCCAGGGCCGATTCCCGGCGCGGGTCCTCCTCCCGCGATTCCGGTACCATCAGGCAAGGGGACATGACGATCGACGCCGACGCCGAGGGCCGCTTCCAGATCGTGAACAACCTCGGGCTCCACGCCCGGGCCGCGACCAAGCTCGTGCAGCTGGCCAGCAAGTTCACGTGCGAGGTCATCGTCGGTCGCGACGGTCAGACGGCCAACGGCAAGAGCGTCATGGGCGTCCTCTTGCTGTGCGCCTCCAAGGGCACCTTCCTCGACGTGCGCGCCAAGGGGGAGCGCGCCCAAGAGTGCGTGGCCGCGGTGGGCACGCTCATCGCTTCCCGCTTCGGCGAGCCGGAGTGAGTGGGCGCGGATGAGTGAGCCGCCGCGCGAGGCCCCGGGCGGGCGCGAGCCGGTCCCCATGGTGGGGCCGCTCGAAGGCATCGCGGGCTCTCCGGGCATCGTCGTCGCGGTCGCGCTCGTCCTCGAGCAGGGCAAGGGCAGCGTCCCGCGGCGCACCATCCTCTCGAGCGAGAAAGAGGCCGAGCTCGGTCGCTTCCGCGACGCGGTCGAAGAGGCGCAGTTCCAGATCGGCGAGGTGCACGGTCGGGTCGCCGACGCTCTGCCCGAGGAGCACCTCAAGATCCTCGAGGCCTACCAGAGCATGCTGGGCGACCCGAACCTCGCGCAGGCGGTACACGACGAGGTCGTCGTCAAGGGCCGCAACGCCGAGTGGGCGGTCGAGGTGGCGCTGCAGGGGATCCTCCGGCAGTTCGACGCGCTCGACGACCCGTACCTGCGGGAGCGGCGACACGACGTGGAGTTCGTCGGCGAGCGCCTCATGCGCGCCCTGGTCACCGCGCAGCCCGTCGTCGTGCCACCCAAGGCCGGCTTCCCCACGCCGCGGCCGATCCGGCGCGCGACACCGCCGCTCGGCGTGATCGTGCAGGCGCCCACGGTGGTGGTCGCGCGCGATCTCTCCCCCGCCGACACCGCGGCGATGGTCCGCGACCCGATCGTGGGGTTCGTGACCGAGGTCGGCACCCGCACGAGCCACACGTCGATCATGGCGCGCGCGCTCGAGATCCCGGCGGTCGTCGGCGTCACGGGCATCCGCGGCCACGTCCGCACGGGCGACCTCATCGTGGTCGATGGTCTGCGCGGTCAGGTGTGGGTGCGCCCCTCGCCCGACGTCATCGCCCGCGCCCGCGCCCGCGGCGAGCGCTTCGCTTCCCGCACCCAGGTCCTCCGCAGCCGGCACCGTGAGCCGGCCACGCTCTCGTGCGGCACGCGCATCTCGCTGCTCGCCAACGTGGAGCTCCCCGCCGAGGCGATCCTGGCGCTCGAGCACGGCGCCGAGGGCATCGGCCTCTACCGCACCGAGTTCCTCTACATCGACCGCAAGGAGCTCCCGACCGAGGACGAGCAGTACGAGCTGTTCCGCAACATCGTGCAGCTCGCCGCGCCCCGGCCGGTCACGCTGCGCACGTTCGACCTCGGCAACGACAAGCTCGCCACCAAGGTGCCCGTCCCCGACGAGGCCAACCCGGCGCTCGGCACCCGCGCGGTGCGCCTCGCGCTCCGCGAGCCCGAGCTGTTCAGCGTCCAGCTGCGCGCGATGGCGCGCGCCGCGGCGCACGGCGACGTGCGCGTGATGATCCCGATGGTGTCGAACCTCGAGGAGATCCGCGCGGTGCGCAAGCTCCTCGACCGGGCGCTCGCCGACCTCGCGGCCCAGGGCAAGCCCCACCGGAAGCCCGCGCTCGGGGTGATGATCGAGGTGCCCTCGGCGGCGATCTGCGCCGACCTCTTCGCCCGCGAGGCGGATTTCTTCTCGCTCGGCACCAACGATCTCGTCCAGTACGCGCTCGCCGCCGACCGCGGCTCGCACGAGCTCGCGCGCCTCGCGTCCTCGTTCGACCCCTCGATCCTGCGGCTGATCCGCATGACGGCCAAGGCCGCGACCGACGCCGAGATCCCCGTCAGCGTGTGCGGAGCCATGGCGAGCGACCCGCTCGCAGCGGTGTTGCTCGTCGGCATGGGCGTGCGGTCGCTCTCGATGGAGGCCGCGGCCATCGTGGAGATCAAGGAGGCGCTGCGCCGGTTCTCGCTCGAGGAGTGCGAGGGCCTCGCCGCGGAGTGCCGCGCGCTCGCCACGGCGGCGGAGGTCGAGATGGCGCTCGCGGAGTCGGTGGCACCGCGCCTGTCCGACCTGCTCGGCGGCGAGGATCTCACCATCCCACCGCCTTTCGTCCGCGGCTGACGCGCTCCTCGGAGCCGGGTGTGGTCGGAGGGAGTGAACGTCGCGCCACGGTCGCCCGTCCAACCTCCGACGCTGCCCTGCACGTCCCGCCGTTTCGCCCTGGCGGGCACGCAGGCATCGACCTTGCTAGGATGTTCATGCCCATGTCCCCCCAAAAGACCTCCTCGTCCCCGAACGGGCTCAGCCTGAAGGGGCCTGGCCTCGTGGCCCTCGCGCTCGGCGGTGCCGTCCTGCTCGGAGCGTCGCCCTCCCCGGCCGGGCCCCCTGGGCCCTGGGTGTTCATCCCGCCGCCGGGGGCCTCGTCGTCGACCGCCAAGAAGGCCGCGCCTTCGGGGTCGGTCTCGGCCGCGCCCACGGTCGAGGGCATGGAGCGCGCGCGTCTCGCCACGGTGGTGCTCGAGCGCAACAAGAAGCCCATCGGCCTCGGGGTGCTGCTCAGCGAGAAGTCGGTGGTCATCACGGCGCGCAGCCCGATCGCGCTCGGCGGCGGCACCGGAGACCTCGAGATCCGCTTCCCCGAGAGCAACGCGACCACGAAGGTCAAGCTGCACCACGAGGACGCGGCGTGGGACCTCGCGCTGCTCGTGCCCTACTCCTCCAAGTGGAGCGAGGGCGCCAAGCCTTCCGATCTCGATCCGCTCTCGTCGACGATGACCTTCTCCACGTTCGTCCTGCTCAAGACCGGCAAGGTGCAGCCGCAGGCCACCGCGATCCTCGGCAAGCGCGACTACCTCTCTCCCGACGGCGACGTGCTCAAGGACGCGCTCTCACTCGACACCAAGAACGTCGCGATCGGCACGCCGCTGGTCGACCCGCAGGGTGGGGTCATCGGGGTCGTGGGTCGTGCGTGCGCGCCGGGCACCGGCAAGACCGGCGCGCCCAAGGAGGTCGCCTGCACCCCGGCGCTCTTCGGCGCGCCGATCGCGCAGATCCGCAAGTTCTTGAAGACGGCGCCGCCGATCAAGGCTCCGTCCACCTATCTCGGCGTGACCGGCCTCACCGACAAGCTCGGCGTGCGCGTCATCGCGGTGGCCGAGGGCAGCCCCGCGGCCCTCGCGGGCATCAAGGCCAACGAGGACGCGATCGTCGCGGTCGACGGCACCGTCACCAAGAGCGCCGAGGATCTCGCCGAGCAGATCAAGAAGCGCGCGCCCGGCGACGAGACCAAGCTCACGGTGATGCGCGGCACCCAGCTGCGCGAGGTCAAGGTCGTCCTCAAGTCGAGCGAGGAGCCGCCGCCCGCGCCGAGCAAGCCCGCCCCGCTCTCCAGCATCATCCTCCCGCTGCCCCCGCTGCCCCCCGTGTTCGCGCCGAAGAAGTGAGCCAGGCGATCGTCTTCGCCGGGCCGATCACGGGGATGGGCAGCGTGTCCTTGCCCTCGAGGCGCGCGACGCCGCGCTGCGCCTTGCCCTCCTCGACCACCACGAAGGACCACCGCGGGGGCAAGGCCGCGTGTCGTGGGTCGGTCCCGTCGAGCTTGCAGCTCCAGGGGAGATCGACCACCGAGCCGCTGTCGGCCTCGTCCTCGCCGACGCCGCTCACGTCGAGCTCGAGGCGTGTGCCGTCGAGCGAGAAGCCCGCCTCGGCGAAGTTGAGGTTCATGCCCTTGCTGGTCTTGCTCTTCGAGAACGGCAGGAGCGGGTGGCTCGTGTCGAGTCGCGGGGCGTCGACCGCCATCACGTAGACGCCCTGGAACCTGCTCTCGATGCACTCGGGCCAGCCGAACGAGTCGTCGAGCGTGACGAGGATGCGCTGGCCGTCCGGAGAGAGCACGACGTGCGACGCGTTGCAGGCCGACCAGCCACCGCCCCAGGGAGGCTCGGCCTTGCCGGCGAAGCGATGGATGGTGGGAAAATCGCCCGCACCGCGCTCGAGGAACCACAGCGCGCCCTTGGCGTCGAAGCCGACGATCTCGCAGACGTGGTCGCAGACCGCGACCCGCTTGTCGTCCTTGCCGTCCACGCCGACGGTGTTCACCGTGGCCTCGGTCTTGTCGGCCATCGTCACGATGCGCGCGTACGCCACGGTCCTTCCGTCGCGCGAGAGGGCGCCGCCCACGAGCTCGCCGTGGGGCCGTTCGAGGATCTTGCGCGCGGGGCCCGCGCCTTCGGCCTTCACGTCGACGAGCTCGAGGCTGTCCTCTGCGCTCGCGTTCTCGAGCACGTAGAGCAGCGGGCCGTGCAGCTCGGTCGGGACGGGGGTGCCCTTGGGCGCGTAGGGGCTCGACGCCGACGGCGCCGCGGAGACGGATGGGGTGGCGGAGCTCGCGACGACCACCGACGGGGTCGGGGCGCCCGTCGAGCTCTCGTTGCACCGTCCACACCCGGAGACGAGCGCGAGGCCCAGGCACAGGGAGGAGCGCACCATGGGAGCGAGCGTACGCAGAACGGCGGGTGTGGTCTTCAGGTTCGCGGGTGGGCGACGAAGAACTTCATCACCTCTTCGCCCCACACGAACGCGCTCGGTGGGGTGCACGCGAACGAGAACAGCTGGCCGGGCTCACCGCCCTTGTCGGTGCTGCCCGGGTAGCAGTGCCCCTGCAGCGTGACCGGCGGCGCCTTGTAGTCGTGCTGCACGAACTCGAAGACCGTACCCTTCGCGCTCGTCCACCGCTTGCGCGAGTGGCTCGCGTCGCTCGAGAGCGTGGTCGGGCCGCTCATCTTCCAGGCGGCGACGGCGGCGTCGCGCTGCTTCACGCCCTCGGTGAACGCGACCAGCACGTCCTTGGTGCCGTGCAGGTAGAGCACGGGGACCTCGCGCGAGGGCGCGTCCAGGCCGAAGAACGAACAGCCGGTGCCCGCGGCCGGGGCCATGGAGGCGAACAGCTCGGCGAACCGACAGAGGAAGCGCGAGGTCATCATGCCGCCCTGCGAGAAGCCGGTCATGTGCACGCGCTTGGCGTCGACGCCGAGTACCGCGACGGCCTCGACGAGCACCGCGTGCACCTTGTCGTCGTCGATGCCCGGGGTCCACGAGGTGGTGGGCGCGGAGCCGGGGGCCGTGGGCTGGATCACGATGTAGCCGTACTTGTCGCCGAGCGCGCGCATCTGCGTGTTGGCGTCCTCCATGCGGCCGGTCATCGTCGCGCCGTGCACGTCGAGCACGAGGCCGCACGCCTTGCTGGTGCAGGCCGCGGGGATGGTCACGTCGTAGGTGACGCCCGCGCACTTGAACACGTGGATGCCCGCGCTCTTGTCGGTGATGCACCCGGTGAGGGGCACGTCGGGGCCGACGTCGGGGCTGCCGCTGTCGGTGCTGCCGCTCTCGCCGCCACCGTCTTGCGCGTCGGCAGCGCCGGTGTCGGTCACACTCGTGTCGACCGCGGCGTCGCCGGGCGCGCTGTCGGTCGCGGCGTCGCTGGACTCGTCGGCCGTCGTCCCGCCACAACCGATCGAGAGGACGAGGACGGCCGGGCACCAACGA
>JAEUKC010000421.1:0-13945 GCA_016794445.1 Myxococcales bacterium | reverse complement strand
CCGGAGCCCTCAAGCCGCCGCCGTCTTCTCGGCGACCTTCTTCTTGACCGCCTCCATGTCGAGCGCCTTGGCCTGCTGGATGAGGTCTTCGAGCGCGGCGGGTGGGAGCGCGCCGGGCTGCGCGAACACGACGACGCCGTCCTTGATGATCATGAGGGTGGGGATGGAGCGGATCTGGAAGGCGCCGGCGAGGTCGGGGCTCTCCTGGGTGTCCACCTTGCCGAAGGTGACGTCGGGGTGCTTCTCCGAGGCCTTCTCGAAGACCGGCGCGAACGCGCGGCAGGGTCCGCACCAGGCGGCCCAGAAGTCGACGAGGACGATGCCGGGCTTGGTGGCGTAGGTGTCGAAGTTGTCTCCGGTCAGCTCGATGGTGGCCATGCGGTCTCCTCTTCCTGTCCGTTGAGAGGCCGGGGCGCACCAAAAGGGTTCGCCGCCCCTGAAATGACGAACGCCCCGGCACGGCCGAGGCGCTCGAGAGGCCGGAGCCGCCGCGCGGGTCACTTCCCCTTCGCGGCCTGCTTCTCCTTCTTCTTCTTCTGCTTCTCCTTGGTGGTGAGCTTCTCTTGGTTGTTCTTCTTCGGCTTCTCTTGTCCCTTGGCCATGGGCCGATCCTAGCAGGTCGGCGCGCGCGCCTCGTCGACCGCGCGCGGCCGTGGCAGATCGCCCGGCGATGCCCGAGCTTCGCCACCCCTACGCCCCGATCCGCGTCGCCAAGAAGCTCGAGGTGGGCACCGAGATCGCGCTCGACGCCGGCGCCACCAAGTCGCTGCGCTTCCGCGAGGTCAACGAGAAAGAGGCGTTCACCCTGCGCGACGCCGACGGCGTCTACTTTCGCGCGAGCGTGCTCTCGCTCTCCGCCGAGCGCGCCCAGGTGGCCATCTACGAGCGCATGCTGGGCTCGCCCGAGTCCGACGCGCGCATCACGCTCGTGTGCGCCGTGCTCGCGCGGCAGCGCATGCTGATGGTCGCGCAGAAGGCCACCGAGCTCGGCGTCACCCGCATCCTCCCCGTGTTCAGCGCGCACTCGGTCAACGCGGCGGGCCTCGCCCACGAGAAGGCGCACGCCTGGCCCGGGCAGACCCTGCGCGCCGCGCGGCAGTGCCGGCGCGCGAGCTTGCCCGAGATGCGCACCACGATCCCGCTCGAGCGCCTGTTCGACGACCCGGTCTGGCAGGAGGCCGCGCTGCGCTTCACCCTCGACGATCGCACCGCGAGCGACGCGCCGGCCTGGCCCGCGCGCGAGCCCGGCAAGCCGATCGAGGTGGTGTTCGCGGTCGGCCCCGAGGGCGGCTGGTCCGACGCCGAGCGCGCGCTCCTCGAGAAGAAGGGCGCGCTCCCGCTCCGCCTCGGCGGCCGCGTGCTCCGCGCCGAGACCGCGGTGATCGTCGGCCTCACCGTGCTCCAGTACGCGCTCGGCGACCTCGCGGACGGTCGGTGACGATGGCGGTCCGCGCGGGCGACTCGCACAACTTCGGTCGCCACGTCGTGGTCGGCGAGCGGTGGGTTCACAAGCCGCGCGCGATCCTGTGGGAGTGGCTCGTGCTCTCCGCCGAGAGCCCCCTCCGCACGCTGCTCGCCGAGGCGGCCACGCGCGACGGCCTCGGCGCGCTCTTCGATTTCCTCCCCGACCTCGCGTTCACCACGCCCGAGGCGCGCGACGGCGGCCAGGTGGAGCGCGTGGTGCTCGAGCCCCTCCCGGAGGCCCTCCCCGCCGAGCAGCGGCGCGAGCTCGCGCGCATCGTCGGCCGCGCGCTCGCCCTGTTCGCCTGGCTCGGCGTCTCCGACCTGCACTGGGAGAACCTCGTGATCGGCGCCGGCGCGCGCGGGCAGGTGGTGTTCGCGCCGCTCGACGTCGAGATGATCTTCGCCGATCTCGGCCTCCCCACCGAGACCAAGCTCCTGCCCGACCCCGACCCGGAGTACGCGGCGGTGTGCCAGCATGCGTGCGGCGTGCGGCGGGTGTTGCCGTGGCTCGGCAAGCCCGTCGACGCCGGCGACCTGGTCGCGATGGCCGCCGCGTACCGCGCGACGCTCGCCTTCCTCGACCGCCACGCCGCCGAGATCGCCGCGGTGTTCACCGCGCTCCCCACGCTCGCGACCACCCCGATCCGCGTCTGCCTCCGCGGCACCGAGGAGTACGTGCGCGCGCGCACCGAGCCGCTCTGGCCGCCGCTGCTCGCCGCCGAGTCCGAGCAGCTCGCGCGCGGGGACATCCCCTACTTCTTCCGCCTCCACGGCGCCCGCGGCATCCACTGGTTCGCCGACGCGTCGCTCACCGAGTTGGCGCGGTTGCCGCTCGAGGGCGACGTCCCGCAGCTCGATCCCCTCCTCCCGCTCGCGCGCGCGCTCCGCGGCAAGCACCGCAAGAAGCTGCGCGAGGAGGGCCTCTTCACCGTGATCGGGGCCTTCGATCACCCGAGCCTGAAGGGCCGCCACGCGGAGGGCTCCGTCGCCGTCACGTTCCAGGCGCGCACCCTGATCGTCGAGGTGCGGGGTCAGGAGCTCGAGGCGCACCGCGATCTGTCCGCGTTCGTGAGCAGCGTGTATCTGCCTTGTCGCTGCGGCGAGGTGACGACGCCCTTCGTGCCGCCGGTCACCGTGTGCGACGCCCCGCGGTGATCGCGCGTGCAAGCGGGGGGTCGTCGTCCTAGCCTGGAAAACCCCTTGGAAGCCTCGACCTGCGCCACCTGCCATCGCCCCACGGTCGCGTGCGTGTGCGACAAGATCGTCCGTTACCCGACGCAACGGCGCGTGCTGATCCTCCAGCACCCGCAGGAGCAGGACGCGGTGCTCGGCTCGGCGCAGATCCTCGTCGCGAGCCTGCCCAGCGCCAAGCTCGTGGTCGGCCTCAGCTGGCGCAACTTCGCGCACGCGCTCGGCGAAGAAGGCGTCGACCCCCGGCGCTGGGCGGTGCTGTTCCCCGAGCGCGAGTCCGAGGGCGAGGGCGACACGGCCGAGGCCAAGTCGGGCAAGGCCGAGGGCAAGTCGACCAAGGCCGAGGCCAGGTCGGCCAAGGGCGAGGCCAGGTCGGTCGTCGTGCCGAGCGAGCTCGAGGGCGTGGTGGTGCTCGACGGCACGTGGTCCAAGGCCAAGACCCTCTGGTGGCGCAACCCGTGGATCACCAAGCTCCAGCGGCTCACGCTCAAGCCGGCGCAGCCCTCGATCTACGGCAGTCTCCGCGCCGAGCCGCGCCGCGAGTACGTCTCCACGCTCGAGTCGGTCGCCGCCGCGCTCACCCTGTGCGGCGAGCCCAAGGAGATCGAGGTCGGGCTGCAGCGCGTGTTCCGCACCATGGTCCAGCGCGTCCGCGACGCGAAGCTCATCCCGCCGCCCGCCCGTCGGCCGAAGCAGCGCCCCCGCGCCCCGAAGCCGAAGCTCCCGAACCCGGGGGAGTGAAGCGCTACTTGCAGTAGCCCGCGGACTTGAACCCGCTCAGCACCGCGGCGCAGGTCGAGTCGGCGCCCGACGACACGCTGCTCTCGCACCCGGTCTTGAGGTCGCCGGTGAGTGTCGGGCAGCACAGCGCGAGGGTCTTGCAGTCGCCGCCGCCGTCCGAGGCGCCGGTGTCCGACGCGCCGGTGTCCGGCTTGGGCCCGGTGTCCGCCTTGCACTCGGTCGCGCACTGGCTCGACTCGCAGGCGCTCACCTTCTCGGTGCACGAGATGCAGGTCGCGTCGGGCAAGCCCTTGCACCCGGCGTTCGCCCACGAGATGCACGCGCCGCTCGACGAGAAGCACGCGTTGATCTCGCTCGCGCACTTGTTGATCACGCAGGTGCCGCAGGCGTCGGGCCCCGTGGAGCCGCCGCCGCCCGAGCCACCCGAGCCGCACTTGGCGAACGCCTCGGCGCCGCCGGGCGCGCCGCTGCTCGAGCTGTCGCTGCCACACCCGACGAGCGCGGAAGAGAGGACCAACGAGAGAGAGAGGATGACCAAGTTGCGCATGTCCGAGACCTCCGCGGCGCACACGAGGCGCCCACGGAGATGAGACGGCGCAGGGTGCCCGGGATTACCTGATGGTTTCGGCCATCGCGAGCCCGCGCAGCACGGCCGGGATCTCGCGGGGGGTGGGCAGCCCGAGCGCGCCGAGCGCGTGCGTGAACGCCTCGGCCGAGCCGTAGCCCACGGCCTCCGCCACCTCCGCCACGGTCGCGCCCTCCGCGGACATGAACGTGGCGCCGAACATCACGCGCCGCCGGTTGCGCGCGTCGCGCCACCCCTCGGCGTTGAACCCGTAGTCGCGGTGCAGCTCCGGCACGACGCGGCCGAGCTGCCGGGGCGAGAGCGCGACCGCGTCGAGGACGTCGTTGGTCATCGGGCTCTCCCGCAGGTTCGACAGGACCTCGTCGAGCGCCGCGACGAGCGCGACCGTGCGCGCCGGGACGGGCTCCGTCGCGAGCTCGGCGGGCACGGGAGCGATCGCGCCGAGGTGCCCGACGATCGCCCGCACGACGGGCAGCGGATCGCTCGCCGACAGCAACGCGTCGCCGAGCCCACGCAGGGCCGCCAGATCGTCCACGCGGCCCGCGCGGAGGCGCGTCGCGTCCACCGAGCCGTCCCACTCGAACACGAGCGTGCGGTAGGGCTCCCCGTCGCGCGACTGCCGCATCGCCACCTCGGCCTTCTCGGCGAACACCGCGACGTCGCCCGGCTCGAGCCACGCGCCTCCCTCCATGCCCCGGAACAGCGCCGCCCCCTCGAGCACGACCGTCACCACCGGGCGATGCAGGAAGCCGCGCCGCGGGAACGCGCGCAGGTGGAGGAGATCGTCGGAGACGACGCCGCGGTTGTGGACGTGGTGCAGCCGGAACGTGCGCGTGACGAAGGCGTCGGTCGAGAGGAACACCCCTTCACGCAGTGCGCTCCGGCGGCGCGAGACCAGCATCTCCGCCGGGATAGCGTGTCACCCCGAGCGCGCGAAGCAGGAGGGCTCGTCGGCGACGGGCCCGCTCACCCCTCGCGCGGCGGTCGCTCGGCGGTGCCGCGCACCTGGTCGGCCGGGTAGTTGGCGCGGTTCTTCGCGAGCTTCGCGCGCGCGACGTCCACCAGATCGAGCCCCACCCGGTCGCAGAGCAGCACGAGCCCGAGCGCGACGTCGCCGATCTCGTGCGCGAGCTTCGTGCGGAGCGGCTCCGCCTGCACCGCCGCGTCGGCCTCGTCGTTGCGCACCCAGCGCAGCACCCCCGCGAGCTCCCCGGCCTCCGAGGCGACCAGCATCGCGAGGTTCTTCGGGTCGTGGAACTGGCGCCACTCCCGCTCCTCCACGAACGCCCGCAGCTCGTCCCGCAACCGCGTCAGTCGGTCCTCGTCCATCGCGCCAGCCTACCACCCACGCCGCACCGCCCAACGCGCCGCGCCGATTCCGCCTTGCGTCTCGGAGATGGAGCGCCATAATCAAGCCATCGTGGCCCCGCGACCCCCCATCGTCGCCGTCCCGCCCGGCGTCCCCGGCGTCCCCGGCGGCGTCCCCGCCGTCACCCCCGCCGTCACCCCCACCGTCACCCCCACCGTCGCGTCGTGGGGCGGTGCCCGCGTCGGCGCCGGTCGACCGCGCAAGAGGGGCAGCGAATCCCACCGTCGCCGCCCGCGCGCCCTCGCCGGTCAGCCGCAACACGTCACCTTCCGCGTCGCCAAGGGCGTGTGGAACCTGCGCGCCGAGCGCTGCTTCCGCCTGCTCCGCGCCGCCTTCGTCGCCGTGCGGCGCCACGGCTTCCGCGTGGTCCACTACTCCATCCAGGGCAACCACGCGCACCTCGTCGTCGAGGTCGAAAACCACCGCGCGTTCGCCGCCGGCCTCCGCGCGCTCTCCGCCCACGTCACCCACGCGCTCCATCGCGTCATGCGTCGCGGCGGCCGCGTGCTCGCCGGGCGCATCCACGCGCGCGGCCTCCACACCCCGTCCGCGGTGCGCACCGCGCTGCGCTACGTGCTCCGCAACCGCACCCATCACCTGCCCGCCGAGCTGCACCTCGACGAGTGCTCCACCGCGCCCTGGTTCGGAGACTGGGCCGCGCTCGGCCTCGCCGCGCCGCGCGCCGGTCCACGCCCCCGTCCGCGCGCCGACGCGCCGCCGCGCACGTGGCTCCTCCGCGAGGGGTATCGTGAACCCTTCGCCCCTCGGGGCCTCCTCGCCCATCCGCCCGCGTGAGGCCCGCGACGCGCTCCCCGTCGCCCCGGGCGTGTATCCTCGCGCCGCGAAGGGGTGACCCATGTGGATGCACGTCTCCGGCGCCGTGATCGGCGGCGCCCCGTCCGACACCGACGCGCTCTTCTCGTGGATGAAGAACGCGTTCACCCAGAACCGCGCGGGCCTCGAGCTCGTGCCCGGCACCTACGTCGCGGTGCTCGCCTCGGCGCTCGACTTCCAGCAGGTCGTCGCCTCGCTCGACGCGCTCGTCGCCGCGTTCGCGCAGCAAGGCGTCACCGCGCGCGTCGTCGCGACCCAGGTGTTCCAGGCCGACGTCTGCCAGGCGCAGCCCGCGCTCACCAGCGCCGAGAGGCAGACGCTGGGGATCCCCTGATGCTCGCGCTCGTGCTCGCGCTCGCTGGCGGGATCGATCCCAGCGCGCTGCCCCCACCCCCACCGGGACCGCTCGGCCCCGGTGCGCTGCCCCCGCCGCCCCTGCTCGCACCACCCGGGCCCTCGGCGCCCCCGCCGCCGCCGCCCCCGAAGAGGACCGGCATCGAGAGCCCGTTCCGCGTGCCGCCGCTCCTGTTCCGCGAGCGCTCGTACCTGTTCTCCGGCGTGCCCGACCCCGGCCCGCCGGGCCGCCGCGCCGAGCGGCTGTTCGAGGCGTCCGTCGTCGCGAACTTCCCGATCTACGACGACCTGCAGGAGCGCGTCTCGCGCTTCACGCCGCAGGAGGGCTGGTCGCGCGCGTTCTCGTTCACGTTCCAGCTGCGGCTGCGCATGCTGCGCGACGCGTCGTCGCCGATCCAGATGCCGTCGTACATGCCGCGCCTCGAGTTCCAGCTCTTGCGCGTGTGGCCGTGGCAGATCGGCGGCGCGTTCCGGATCCTCGGGCTCACCTACGGGCTCAACCACCACTCGAACGGCCAGCACGGCTGCCCCTACCAGGCGGGCCTCGATCGCCCCGCCTGCGCACCCGCGCGCGACGCGCCCGACCTCTCCGAGCGCCTGAACCGACGCCGCGGCGACTTCGGCTCCAACACGCTCAGCTTCGACGTGCGCCACCAGTTCGGCACCCTCGACGACAACGGCTACGTGCACCGCGCGTGGACCTTGGGCGCGCGCGCCGAGCTGCAGGTCCCCGGCGCCGGCGGCCTCGAGACCGAGGAGGTGCCGCTCTACGGCCTCGTGCAGCTGCGCCCGCTCGCCGAGTACCTCTACGAGCTCGAGGGCGGTCAGCGCCTGCGCTTCGAGGGCGCGATCGAGGCGTCGCTCGGCGCCGGCGCGCACGTGCCGTGGCTGCGCGGGTGGGTCGAGGCCGCGCTCACGTGGCGCAACTGGGGTGGCTTCGGCTTCTTCGGGCGGCTCTACGGCGGGCGCGACTACTACAACGCGTTCTACGTCGACGCGATCTGGCAGCTCCACCTCGGCGTCACCTTCGACCTCACGAGCCCGCTGCACTTCGGCCCGGGGTGAGTCTCCCCCCCACAACGGCGAATCGCGGCGTTCTGCGCTCGCGGCGAGTTGCGCTAGAACAGGGTTTGGTTTCCCGCGATGCACGGTCTGAGTCGACTTGCATCGTGCCGCGATCGAGCGTCTGCTGGCCTCGCATCGGCGCCGAATGGGGTCCCATGCCCGCCCCGTCGTCGCCGTGGATTCAATGCGACTACTTCGAGGCGACGCGGGGGCGTCGTCCCCGGGACCGCTCGCCGCGTTCGTCGTGACGAGTCCAACACGAGTGGGAGGAGCCATGTCGACAGTCATCAGCGGAACTCCGAAGGACGTGTGCAAGGCGCTCACGGAGGCCAAGGCCGACGTGCGCACCGTCAAGTGCGTCGTCTTCGGGGACGATGCCGCCGCCGTGGCGCTGGCCGCGCGCGCCGACCACCACGTCGGCCCGTCCCCGCGCACGGTGCTGCGCCTCGTCGACCCCGCCGCGTTCGCCGCCTGCCCCGCGTTCGCCGCGCTCGCCCCCGCGCTGGCCGCGGGTGCCCTGGGGGTCACTGTCTCGATCGACTGGCGCGCCGCGACCACGATCGACGCCATGGCCGCCGGCGACGACTTCGCCCTCGAGAGCGCGTTCATCGACGCCGAGGCGCTGTGATGCGCGCGCTCGGGCTCCTCGCCTGCGCGGGCCTCGCGGCGTGCACCACCAGCAAGCCGCCCGCGGCGCCGACCACCAACGGGCTCGACGGCTCGCTGAAGGTGGTCGAGGTCACGCCCGACGGCCAGAAATTGCCCGTGAGCGCCGACGGCGTCACGGAGGTCGACGTCGACAGCACGTTGCAGGTGTCCGTCGACGGCGACAAGGTGACGGGCGCGGCCAGCGGAATCGTGCCCCAGGTGTCCAAGCAGCTCACCGCGCTCGGGGCACGGATGAAGGAGCTCCGCGCGCTCGTGGACGCGCAGCGCGAGGTCCTCACCGTGCTCACCGAGGTCCTGCCCAAGGCCACCAAGGAGGGCTTCCACGCGGCCCTCAAGGAGGTCGCCAAGAAGGAGCAGGCCGTCCTCGGGCGCGTGCGCGCGTACTGCGCCAACGAGAAGGAGGCTCCCTGCGCCACCGTCTACGCCGCCGGTCAGGCGAGCGTCCTGCCGTTCCTGCAGAAGGAGATCGAGCGCGCGAAGGCCGACGAGGCCACCCTGCTCGGGCGCCTCGGCGGCGTGCGCTTCCGCGTCGAGGCCTCGCTCGGGGGCAGCCGCGCCGAGCCCCTGCACCTGCCGAACTACGACACCCGCCCCGACGGTCCCATCCGTCCCTTCGATCGCTTCGCGACGCGCCTGCCCGCCGCCCTCGCCGAGTTCGAGGAAGCCAAGCAGCTCGCCAAGTCGGCCAACGAGCTGCTCGCCGGCAACGGCAAGGTGCTCGTCGAGCTGCGGGCGACGGCGCTCACCCTGGTCGCCGACCTGCAGAACCTCGTCGCCGCCTACGACTCGGTCCCCAAGGTGGAGAGCAAGCTCGCCTCCGTCGAGAAGAAGCTCGCCGGCAGCGAGAACGGCAAGAAGCTGCTCGCCGTGACGAAGAAGATCGGCAACCAGCTGGTGGACGCCAAGGAGGCCTGCGCCAAGGCCATCGAGGCCGTCGAGCGCCCGACCCCCGATCTGACCACGATCCCCGCGCTCCTCTCCACGTGCGCGACCAAGGTCGAGAAGCTCGCCGGCCTCGCGCCCGACCTCGACCAGGCCGCCCAGCTCTCGGAGGCCCTCTTGAAGAAGGGCCTCGCCGAGCTCGGCGAAGACGTCGCCAAGGACCTGAAGCCCCTCCTCGAAGACCTCGCCAAGGTGAAGGCGGCGTTCGCGCTCGTGCAGGAGTTCCTGCGCAACGTGGGTGGGATCGTGGGCCGCGTCGACCCGACGTGGTCGAAGACGGACTTCCTCGACCAGCCGCTCTCGTCCATCCCGAACACCAGCCTCGAGCTCATGCGGACGAGCCGCGCCGAGAAGGACGTGGTGTTCCTGCGGCCGTCGCTCGTCGTCGACGGCACGGCGGTGGTCGAGGGCCCGACCAGCAAGTTCCGGGTCGTCCGCGTGGGCTCGCACGCCGACCTGAGCGGCGCCCTCCTGTTCGTGACCCCGAACACGCGCGGCGACCGGAGCGACGGCAGCAAGGAGGGCCTCTTCGCCGCCTCGCCCGCCCTCACGCTCGCCTACCACTACCGCGTCGGTCGCGCGGCCGGCGCGACGAGCGCCACGGGCCTCGGCGCGCTCTGGAACCTCCTCGACCTCGGCCTCGGCCTGCACGCGGTCACGCTCGCGCTGCCCCGCCTCGAGAACGGCAAGGCCATCGACACCACCTCGATCCAGCTCGGGCTCGGCCCGGTGCTGCAGGTGTTCGGCGACGTCGTGCAGCTCGGGTGGGGCTACGACATCCAGGCCGAGCGCTCGTACTGGTTCTTCGGCCTCGGCCTCAAGACGATGACCGACCTCGGCCTCACCTTCCCGTCGAGGGCGAAGAGCTCGTCGTGAGGCCTCGACCGACGCTCGGTCGAGCCACGCCCGGGCGCTCGGCGCGGGTGCAGGCCGCGAGGAGGAGGAGGAGCGCGGCCCGCACGAGCGCAGAACGGCGCCCCGCCCGTCGGCACTCCTCCCCGTGGCGTGCGTTCTCTGCGACGCTCGGCGCATGCGTCGCCGTCGCCTCACCCTCGTGCTCGGCGCGCTCGCGATCGCCGCTGCGTGCAGCCGTCGCGCGCCGCAGGCCGAGCCGGTGACCAAGGAGGTGGTGGACGCGGCGGCCCCGAAGCCGACCACGCCGGTGGTCACGGCGCGCGTGCCCAGGCGGCACCGCGCGAAGGCGGAGCGCTGCACCGATCTGCCGCTCCGCATCGGGCACCCGATCGTGTGCAAGGCCGACGCCGACTGCCCGGGCCGCGACCCGAAGTGCACGGCGGGCCGGTGCACCGAGCTCCGCTGCCGGCAGGACGACGACTGCGGCAAGGGCTCGATGTGCATGTGCGGGATGGCCTACGAGCACGCGAGGTACCAGCAGCCGCAGTCGTGCCTGGTGGCGGAGTGCCGGACGGACAGCGACTGTGGACCCGCGCGCTTCTGCTCGCCCTCGGTCGACCTCGAGTGCGGGTGGTTCCGCGGCGTCGTCGGCTGGTACTGCCACCGCCCCGAGGACCAGTGCCTCGACGACGAGGACTGCGTGGACCCCAGGCACCCCGACGGCGGTCGCCACGGGTACTGCTCGTTCAGCCCCGTCGCGGGGCACTTCGTCTGCGGCTTCGGCCTGTGCCTCGGGTGAGCGTTCACTCGGCGTCGGGGAACTCGCTCCGCGCTGGGAATGGCTCCACGCTCCTGCACCAGCCGTTGGTCTTGGGCTCGCACGCGGTGCCGGCGCGCTCGGCCCACCGCCACGCCTGGTCCCGCACGTAGAACACCCGGTTCACGGAGGGGCACGTGTGGTCGGGCTTGGTCGCGCCGCACACGACCTGCAGGAGCTCGTGGTGCGCGTCTGCGTCCGGGTGCAGGCGCGCGGTGCTGATCGACGCGCCGCTCGAGGTGGTGCCGACCCGCACCGCCTTCTGCTCCTTGGTGGTCGGGTGCTGCGCCTGCCGGTGGACGAGCTTGCCGTCCTCGATCTCGACCACCGCCATCACCGCCTCGCTGCCGGTCATCCAGCGCAGCTCGTCGTGGAGGAGCAGGCTCGCCTGCTTCGCGTCGCCGAAGACGACGGCGGTGATCTTCGGCGCGTACGCGTTCTTGAAGGTGAGGTGGGTCGGCGCGCCGGTCTTCGGCACGAGCTTGAGCACGGTGTCGAGCAGCTCCACGCTGTGCGAATCGCCCTCCTCGCCGTAGACGTCGAGGTGCCCAGCGAAGCCGTGGGTCGCGAGCCCGAGTGGGACGCGCTGCTTGAACTCGAGGTGCCGCGCCCACGGATCGACGGAGGGTGCGGGCGGCGGTGTGGACACCGAAGCCGACGCGGTGACGGAGGGCGGCGCGGAGACGATCGGCGGGGGCTTCGGCGCGACGGGGAGATCGGCGCGGACGATGGCGGGCGCCTCGCGCCCCTCGCAGCCCACGGCGAGGACGGCGAGCAGCACGGAGTGGCGCACGGGACCAGAACGCGGCGCGCGCCGGTGCGCATTCCGTGGCGACGCGCGGCACACTGGGAGACCATGGGCCCATGCTCGCGCTGATGCTCGGGTTCTCGCACTGGTTCGGGCCCACGCTCGGCAGCCCGGACGGCGTCTCCACGCCGATGGTCGCGGTGGGGGTGGAGCCGGGCGTGCGGTTCCTCGAGGCGCGCGTCCGGTACACGCTGTCGGTGACGAAGCGCGCGGTGCCCGGCCCGGAGGAGCACCGCGTCGGGTTCGGCTCGCTGGAGCTCGTGGGCAAGCACCGGCTCTCGGTGGGGTCGCAGCACATGGAGGTGCTGCTCGGCCCGTTCGCCACGCTCGCGCACGCGGGTGGCGTGGGCGGCGGTGGGGGTCTCGTGGTCGGCGTGCGGTGGACGTTCTCGCGGGGGACCGCGGCGACGCCCGCGCTCGGGATCTTCTTCGAGGGGCGGCAGGTGCTCTACCGGTTGCCGGGGGATGCGGGGGATGCGCGGAGGGACGCGCAGATGGACCTCGGCGTGGTGGGGGTGCTGTGACTTCGAGAATGGCAGGCGGCTGCCACTCGGTTGGCATGCGCCTGCCAATGGAGCCGCGATGACGCTCTCTTCTGCCGAGGCCGCGCTCGAACGCGGAGAGGGCGTCGTCGCGTTGCGTGCGCTCCTCGCGGCGTGGGCCGAGCGGCGGGTCGAGGCGATCGCGGAGGCGATCGACGCGCTGTCGGTGGCGCTCGCGCGCGACCTCCCGCCGATCGTCGGGGCGACGGCGGGGGCGTTCCAGATCGCGTGGCTCGCGCGCTGCGCGGAGGGGCGCGTCGAGGACGTGCCGGTCCTGCTGGACGTGCTCGCGCGGCCGACCGAGTCGGCGAAGGACGTGCTGCAGCGCCTCGAGCTCCTCGCGCGGGTGCACCCGAACGACCCCCGCGTGGCCGTGCGCGTGATGCAGCTCCTGAGCGGTGGGTTCGCGCGGAGCTCGCCGACGCTGTGGACGAGGGTGTTCGCCGTGCTCGGCGCGCTGCGGGACCGGCGCGGCCTCGCGGTGCTGCGCGCGTTCCTGGATGGTGGAGAGCGTCGCGACCGCGCGCGCATGGAGGCGCTCGCGGTGGCGCTCGACGTCGCGGAGCCCGTGCTCGACGCGGAGGAGCAGGCGACGCTCGCGCGCCTCGTCGAGCGCGCGAAGGACGCGCGGCGCGGGGTGGAGGGCGCGCCGGTGGAGGCGAAGCCGGTGCGCAGCGAGGAGGCGCTGCTCGCGCTCGTGTGGGCGGACCCGGCGGACGACGGTGCGCGCCACGTCTACGCGGACGCGTGCACGGAGTGGGGGCTGCCGCGGGGCGAGCTCGTGGAGTTGTCGCTGCGGGCGAACCGCACGCGCGCAGGAGCAGCGGTTGCGGGCGCTGGTGAAGGACCACGGCCACGAGCTGCTGTTCGCGCTCGCGCCGGTGGTGGAGCCGAGGAGCGCGGTGTTCGAGCGGGGCTTCCTCGCCGCGTGCCAGACGCGGTTCCGCACGCCGGCGCAGCGCGCGCTCGCCACGCACCCCGCGTGGTCCACGGTGACGACGCTGACGACGGACGACGCGCAGGTGGTCCACGCGGCGAAGGCGCTGCGCGTGCTGCACCTGCGGCCCCGGTTGCTCGAGGCGCTGGCGAAGGGGCCGCCGTTGCCGGTGGAGGCGCTGCGGGTGCGCGTGGACAGCTGGCCGCTCGCGGCGTCGCTGCGCGCGGCGCTGCGGGACACGCGCGCGTTCCCGCGATTGGACGACCTGCAGGTGGGCGCGGAGCCCAGCGGGGAACCGATCCGCGCGGAGGCGTTCGCGTGGTTGTTCGAGTGCCCGTTCGGGCCGGCGCTGCGGCGGTTCGCGGTGGCGAAGGACCCGGCGGAGGGCGCCGGGGTGGCGCTCGCGGGGTGGCTCTCGGCGCTGCCGGCGACGCTGGAGCGCGCGAGCTTCCGCGCGTACGGGTTCGAGGTGGTGCTGACCCGCGAGGCGGACGGGCGGTGGGGGGTGGAGGTGGTGCCGCGGGGGCCGCACCGCGATGTGCGCGCGTGGGCGGCGGCGGTGGTGGGGGTGGATGCCGCGCGGGTGGCGCGGGTGGTGGTGCGGGGCGCGGTGACGGGGGAGGAGCGGGGTGGGCTTGATCCGGTTTCGCAGACACCTGGCGAAAGGTGGATACGATGGCGCGCATGGCACCCAAGGGGCAGCAGAAGCAGAAGCGGCGTAGCTTCACGGACGAGTTCAAGGCCGGCGCCGTGGCGCTCGTGCTGGACCAA
>JAEUKC010000470.1:0-16018 GCA_016794445.1 Myxococcales bacterium | reverse complement strand
CTGCAGCGACTTGCCGAGCGTGCCCTCCTTGAGGTCACCGATCTTGCTCGCCTCGTTGGCGTTGAGCAGGAAGTTGAAGCCGGCGTTGACGCCGATGCGCAGGCGCTGCTGGGCGCCGAAGCGCTTCTCGAGGGCGAGGATCGGGGTGAACGCCGGGCCCGGGTCGGCCGCGTAGCCGAGCTTCGCGTCCTGGCTCACGGGGAGGTCGGCCTGCACGATGACGGCGAGGCCGATCGGCGCGTCCTCGACGCGGAGGATACGGTACTTGAGGTTGACGGTGTAGCTGCCGCTGAAGAACGCGTTGACGTCGGTCTTCCGACCCTTGGTGCCAATCGGGAGGTTGACGCTCTGGGCCGGGTTCGCGGGGTTCTCCGGGTCGTTCGGGGCCTTGCCGCTCACGAGGTCGGTCGGGATGCCGATGCCGATGGTGAGGTTCGAGACGGGCGAGTAGCTCGCGAAGAGCACGCCGTGGATCTGGGTGTCGATGAGCTGCTTGCTCGCGCGCTCGATGCCCTTGTCGTCCTTGTCCTGAAGACGCAGGAGGCCGAAGCCGCCGTCGAGGACGAGGCCGAAGGCGAGGTCGCCCTTGCCGAGCACGTCGGTCCCGTTGACCGAGAAGAAGCCCTTGGAGTCGACGGCCGCGCGGAACAGACGGGTGTTGATGCCCTTCCCGTTGTTGTCAGCGAGGCTGGTGTCTGCGTGGCCCTGGGGCGCGAATGCGGCTCCAGCGGTGAACACCAGACCGGCGAGCAGGGCTCTCGTGCGAGAAGTGGAAGACATCGACAAGCTCCTTCGGGCACACTCTTGGCGCACCAACGACGCGGTACGCGGATGTGCGCAGCTAACATGCCACGGATCAGGGGGTCAAAGGAAAATTCCCCTCCGAGGGGCCGGGTGAGGGTAGCCTCTCGCGGCATGCTCGCGTCCGGCCGGCCATCCTGGGATGGGGGGCGATTCGGACCAGGCCTGGGTCGCTGGCTCTGCCTGGTGTTCGCGGTCCTCGCGCTCACGCTCTCGCCGAGGGCGGGGGCCGAGGGCGCGAGCCTCGCGGGGGCGTGGAGCGCGGGCGCGCTCTCCGAGGTGGTCACGGTCCATAGCTGGCCCGAGGAGTGTGGACCGAAACCCAAAGGCGGCAACGCGGGCAGCGGCGGCTACACCATCAGCCTCGTCGGCGACGAGCTGATCTTCTCTGGCGCCCGGCCGTTCCGGTCCGACGAGTGCTGGGATCGCGAGTCCGCCAAGCGCGTCTCGCACAGCGCCACCCCCTCGGCGCGCTCGTGGAAGACGCGCTGCGAGAGCCCGGCGGGAGACGCGCGCAAGGCGACCATCACCACGCTCGTTCGCGCGACGGACGACGACACGATCGTGATGTCCGAGTCGGCGAAGTACGAGGCGCCCGCCCCGACCGCGGGCGCCGGCGCGTGCTCGGTGACCGTCGATCGCTCGCGCCTCTACAAGCGCGTCGGCGCGACGGTGGCCTCCACGACCGCGAGCGCGACGGCCAGCACCACGACGGCGCCGACGACGAGCGCCACCGCGACGACGACCGCGACCGCGACCGCCACGGTGACCAAGCCGGCGTGCGATGCCATCGGTGAGGCGCGCACCCTCGAGGTGCGGCCGAAGAAGAAGATCCTGCGCGCCGGCGAGCAGTTCGATCTCGTGGCGCGCCTGCTCGACGACAAGGGCTGCGAGCTCGCGCAGAAGCCCACCTTCAAGCTCGCGCCCGAGGCGGCCGGCAGCGCGACGACCGTCACCGTGGACGCCAGCGGCAAGGTCAGCGCGAAGGCCAGCGCAGAACCCGGCAAGGTGTCGATCGTCGTCGAGGCAGCGGGCAAGTCGGTCAAGGTCGAGGTGGAGGTCGTCTCGGACGCGCGCTGGGCCGAGCTGCTCGGCTCGGGGTCGCTCGAGGACGCCAGCGAAGAGCCCGCGGTCGTCGTGGTCTCCGGGGGAGGCGGCGCGGTCGGCAGCACGCCCGCCAAGCCCGCGGCCGGTGGCACCGAGGGTCGTCGCCAGTTCGCCTGGCTCGCCGTGGTCGGGGGCGGGTGCACGCTGCTGCTCCTCGTCGCGCTCATCCTGTGGCGAAGGGGAGAGTCGCCCAAGGCCTCGTCGGAGCCCGTGCCGCTCGCGCCGGTCAAGCCCCAGCACCGTCCGCACACCCCGATGCCCATCGCGGCGCCCGCATTCGTCGCGCCCCCGCCGCCTCCCCTGCCGGGTCCCCCGGCGGCTCCGGCCGGCACCGCGGTCGGGTTCGCCGATCCTCGCGGCAAGCGCTGTCCCCTCTGCGGCGCGGCGGCGCCGTTCGAGGCCGAGTTCTGCCCGAACGACGGGCAGCGGCTGGTGAGCGCAGCCGCCCCGGCGCCCGCCGCGCCCAGAGGCAAGATGTGCCCGGTGTGCGCCCGCCACTACGAGCCCGACGCCCGGTTCTGCAACAAGGACGGCGTCGCCCTGGTGGACGTCAACTGAAGGCCTGTCGATGAATGCCCCCGGGCATTTCTTCGACACGCCTCGAGCGCCGGCGACCGAGCTCCGACGGTCAAGGCGCCGGTGTGGGTGGATGGGCCCGCCAAGGTCACGACGCGTCGGCCGTCGGAGATCTTTGTAGCCTGCTTGATCGTACGCTTCCATTGCACGTAAGATTCAGGATCGGTCCCGCCACGGCGGGGTGCGTTTCCGTTCCTGCCATGCAGGTCGCCTCCGGGCGGCGTTTCGAGGCCATCCACCATGAAGATCTCGTGTCAGTCCTGCGGAGCGAAGTACAACATCGCCGACGAGAAAGTCCGCGGGAAGATCGTCAAGATCGCGTGCAAGAAGTGCGGCGCGCGCATCGAGATCGATGGCCGTGAGGCCGCCGAGCAGGTGCAGGACCAGGACGAGACCCGCGTCTACGACCAGGCCCAGGCACCCGCGGGCGGCGGCGGCGAGACCTGGACGGTCTCCGTCGACGACAACGACCAGCGCGAGTCCACGGGCGCCCAGATCGCCGAGCTCCTGCAGCAAGGGGTGATCAACGCCGACACCTTCGTCTGGCGCGACGGCATGGCCGACTGGCTGCCGATCCGTGACGTGCCCGAGCTCGCGAGCGCGCTCTCCAACGACGGTTCGTCGTCTGGCTATGCGGCCTCGCAGCCGCCAGCCGCCCAGTCGAACCGTCCGCCGGAGCCCGCGTACGAACCCGAGGCGCCCGCGGCGCCGGCCTATCCGGCTCCCCAGATCGAGACCGCGCAGGCGGCCCGCCTCGGGGGCTCGCGCCGCGGCGGCGCGGTCGATCTGTTCGCCACGCAGGCCGCGCCCGAAGACGAAGACGTCGCCACGAGCGCCCCGGCGGCGGGTGGCGGCGGCGGCGGCGGCATGTTCGGTGGCGGTGGCCTGAGCGAGGTCAGCTCCGGCAAGCCGATCGGCGCCCGCAACGAGAACAGCGTCCTCTTCTCGCTGTCCGCGCTCACCGCGTCCGGCCCTTCCAACGCCCCCGCCGCGACCGTCGGTGGTGACGACGAGAAGTCCGGCCTCATCGACATCCAGAAGCTCGCGGCCTCGGCGAAGCCGGGCGCCAAGGGCGACGACCGCGCCAAGCTCGACGACATCATGAACCTCGGCGGCGGCGGCGCGTTCGGCGCGGCCCTCGGCGCGCCGATCCTGGCGCCCCCTCCGGCAGCGGCGCTCGAGGCGTCCACTTCGGGTGGCGCGGCCGAGGAGAAGAAGGGCGGCAAGGGCATGCTCTTCGTCGTCATCGGCCTCGCGGCGGTGGTCGTGGCGCTCGTCCTCGTGCTGGTCCTCAAGGGCGGCGGCGACGACAAGAAGGAGGCCGCCAAGGGCAAGGACGACAAGTCCGAGACCAAGAAGGACGACAAGTCCGAGAAGAAGGACCCGGCCGTGGGTGGTGATCCCACGGCCAAGGGCACCGGCACGGACAGCCCGCCCGATCCGGGCGCGGGAGGTCCGATCGGTCAGCCTGGCACCTCGTCTTCGGTGAAGGCCGGCGGCCCGGCGGTCCCGGGCAAGCCCGGCGCGCCGGGGACGGCGGGCACCAGCACGGCCGCGGCCGCCTCCACCACGGCCAAGGCCGGCGATCCTCCGCCTCCTGGCGCCAAGCCGGGCTGCAAGAGCCTCGAGGAGTGCATGGGCTCGCCGAAGCCCGGTGGCGATCCCCCCAAGGATCCCCCCAAGGCGGCCGGCGCCGAGTTCGACAAGGGCGCGGCCACGTCGTCGCTCAAGGCCGTCCCCTACAAGGACTGCGGCTCGGGCGGCGCGGGCAAGGTGTCCGTGACCTTCAGCCCGAGCGGCAGCGTCGCGGGTGCTTCGGTCACCGCGGGTGACTACGACGGCCCGACCAAGAGCTGCATCGCGGGCCGCTTCCGCGGCGCGAAGGTCCCGGCGTTCAGCGGCGACCCCAAGACCGTGGGCTGGAGCATCAACCTCTAGTCCGCACCGCACCTGCGTGGCTGCGAGGCCCTGATGCCGGAAAGAGGCGTCAGGGCCTTGTGCCATCCTGGGCCGGGCTCGCGGAACTTTCTCCCGGAAAGGGCCGGGATGTTGCCCGGGCACAATGGCCCAGGCAGTGCTAGGTTGAGGCTCGGCCATGATCCCGAGACCGCGCGTTTGGATCGGCCTCTTCCTGGGGCTCCTCGCGGGCTGCGTCATCGGCCCCAAGCCGGAGGACCCGAACCCGACCGCCGCCGACACCGGCGTGGATGGAGCCATCGGTCCGATGCTGGACGCCGGGATCGACGACACGCGCAGCGCGGACGCCGCGTCCGACACGGGCTCGGCTTCCGACCTCGGCCCTGCGGACGAGGCGGGCGATGCACCTGCCGACGCTCCGTTCGACGGGGCCACGGACGCGCCCGGCGACGCGCTCGGCGATGCGCTCGATGCCGTGGGCGACGCCACGGAGGGCGGATGAAACCCTCACGGCTCCCTCTGCTGTTCCTCCTCGTCGCGAGCTCGGCGGTGGGCTGTGTGATCGGTCCGAAGCCCGAGGACCCGGCGCCCAGCCTCACAGCGGATGCGGGCACCGACGCCGGGCTGGACGACGGCAGCGATCCGAGCGATGCGACGGCCGACTCCAAGGCCGTCGACACGAGCACCGACGCCGCGCCTCCGCCCTCGGATGGCGCCGACGATGCCAAGGGCGATGAGGGCACCGACGCGGCCGATGCTGCGGATGCTGATGCTGCCGACGCCACCGACGCCACCGATGCGGTCGATGCACTGCCCGACAGCCCCGCGGAGGGTGGATGAAACGCTTCGGCCTCATCGCGCTGTTCTCGTTGATCGGCGCCTGCACGATCGGTCCCAAGCCCGAAGATCCGGGCGATCCGGACGCCTTCGTCGACGTCGACGCGGCCGCGGTCGACACGGGTACGGGTGGGGGTGCCGACACGGGCACCGCGCTGTTCGACGCCACGCCGGCGACCGACGCGGCCGACAAGTCCGACGCGCCCGAAGGTGGAGACGCGGACACCAGCGACGGCGGCGACGCCGCGATGGATGGCGCGACCGACGCGACCGACGGCAGCGCCGACACGCCCGTGGAGGGTGGATGAGCCTGGCCTCGCTCCGCCGCCAGGGTCCTCTGCTCGGGACAGGACTCGGCGCGGTCGTGGCGGCGCTGGCGCTCGCCGCGTGCGTCATCGGCCCCAAGCCGGAAGACCCGGCCGAGGACAGGGGATCCGACGGCGGCGTGGCCGACACGTCCACCGCCGCGGACACCGACGTGACCGCACCGCCGGAGGCGGGCGCGGTCAGCGATGCGCCCGACGCCGGAGCGGGCGGAGACACCCCCGGCGACACGCTGGACGCCGGTGATGCGACCGATGCGACCGATGCCGCCACCGATGGCGCCATCGACGCGGCCGACAGCGCGACCGACGGCGGCTGATCTCTGGCTCGCTAGGGCAGCGCCGGTGCGGGCGGGGCCACGCGGACGTCGAGCCGGTAGCTGCCGGAGGCGAGCGAGTAGCCGTCGACCACGATCCAGTAGGTGCCCGGATCGACGGACAGATCGAGGAACGCGTTGTCGACGTAGTACCCCGCGGCGCACCCGTTCTCGACCTCGACGCCCGGACAAGCGGGGCCCTTACGAACGCTCAGCGTCGTGGTGTACGCGGAGCCCGCCGCGTCGAGGATCAGGCGCGACTTCTTGTCGATGTCGATGCGATAGACGACCTCGGGCGCGCCGTACTTCGGCATCGACGGAGCGTCGCACGACGAGTCGTAGTCGGACTTCTTGTCAGCCGTGGTGCCGACGAAGAGCCCGCCCTCCTTCGGGATGACCACCGCCGTGTCCTTGCACGAGTCGGCGCCGACGGGCCCCGGCGTGGCGGCGGGGCGCACGAAGCTCGAGAGCGAGGTCTTGGCGCCGAGCGCGCTCTCGACGAACACGCGGTACTCCCCGGCCGGGAGCGCGCGCTTGACGAGCCGCGTGGGGTAGCCACGCGAGCACCCGAACTCGACGGCCGAGCAGCTCGCGGACGAGAGCCCGAGGCCGACCGAGTCGCTGCCGCTCGAGCGCGCGACCACGAGGAGGTCGGACGGCGCGTCGAGCGTGAGCGCGTACGCGGCGTCGCGGGCGATCGGCACGTAGCCTCCGCCACCGAGGCACGTGGCCGCGATGTCGTCGGCGTGCAGGCCGAGGTCGACCACCACGGTCGTGTCGAGCGGCAGCTTGGGGGCGCCGGTGCACACCTCGGTGGCGGGCGGCGTGGAGGGCGCGGCGAGGCCCGCGTCGATCAGGACGTCGGTCGGGGTCGTGGCGCCGACGGTGACGTAGTAGGTGCCCGGGGGCAGCGCGCGCACGAAGAAGTCGGCCGGGTTGCCCTGGCCGCAGCGCAGCTCGTTGGCGAGCGTGACGCACCCCTCGTCGCGCAGGCCGACGATGGTCCGCGCGCCGGCCGACCCCGCGGTGGCGCGGACGCGGAGGTCACGCGGGCCGAGGGTCGTCGGGATCTGCACCTTGTAGGTGAGCGGGCCCGCGGCCGTGGTGCACGCCGTGGCGAGGGTGCCCGCCGAGGTGCCGATCTCGGCGCTCGCCGTGGTGGTCGTGGTCGTGCCGTCGAGCAGGGGGAGCGCGGTCGCGCAGCCGAGGTTGGTCGGCGGGGGCGTGGGGACGAGGAAGTCGATCTTCAGCTCGGCGGTCGCCTCGCCGGTGGAGAGTACATAGAGAGGATATGTACCCGACGCGAGGTCGCGCATCTTGAGGCGCACGGTGGTCGTGCCGATCGGCTGCTGCACGCACCCCGTCTCGGTGCCGCCGTCGCCGCAGGCCTTGCCCGCAGCGAGCGCGAGCCGCCCGCCGCCGAGGGTGGTCGCGACCACGTTGACGTCGCGGTTGCCGTCGCCGGAGGGGACCTTCACCGCGACCACGACCTGGCGCGGGAACTCGGTGGTCGAGGCGCACGAGGCCGGGACGGTGCGCGTGGTGCCGACCAGCGAGACCGCGTAGGTGCCCGGCTTGTCGACGACCAGCGCAGTGTCGCACGTGGAGTAGGCCGGCTTGACGCAGTCGGCCTCGTCGACGGTTCCGTCGCAGTCGTCGTCCTTCTTGTTGCCGCAGATCTCCTTGGCCTTGCTGCTCACCGTCGGGTCGGTATCGTCGCAGTCCTTGCCGCCCTTGTCGGCGCAGGCCGCCGTCGGGTCGCCGTCGCCGTCGGCGTCGCGCACCTTGGACTCGCACTTGCGGGTCTCCTCGACGCACGTGTCGATGGAGCAGGTGTCGCCCTTGTTGCAGTCGACGACCGCGCCGGGCACGCAGCCCACGCGCGCGTCGCACTTCTCCTGGCCGTTGCAGTAGAGGCCGTCGTCGCACTTGGTGTCGTCGGGCGTGGCGCGGCAGCGCTTGACCGTGAGGTCGCACTTGAACGACGCGCAGGGAATGTCGGGGCGCAGGCACTGACCGTCGTCGAGGCAGGGGCCACCGAGGTTCGGGTCGGTCTCGGGGAACACCGTGTCGGGCAGGACGCCGTCGCCGCCCGCGCCGTCGGTGGACGCGTCGTCGCCGAAGCGGTCCCGCACGCCGGAGTTGCCGCAGCCAACGAGCACGAGACCGAGAACGACGAACCAGATGTGCCTCACTTCGCCTCCAGCATCGTTCTACGCGGATCGAGGGCGCGCGCCAGCGCGGCCGAGAAGAGGAGCGCGCCCACCGGGGCGGCCGGGCTCGTCTGTTGCGAGGCCAAGAGTACGCTGACGAGGGCGAGGCCGACGACCACCTTGGTGAACAGGCGCGCGCCGACGCCGGCGAGACGCGCCTCGGGGAAACACGCCCCGAACGCGACGGTGAGCGCCACCCCGAGCGTGCCCACGCCGTGGGCCGGCTGGGCCCGGAAGGTGGGGTGGAAGTAGCCGTACAGCAGGGCGATGGCGCCCGAGGTGAGGGCGGCGAGCAGCACGAACCCGAGGAGTCGGCGGGCTCCGAACACCCCCTCCAGGGGAGGCCCGAAGGACCAGATCGCCGCCCCCGCGAACAGAGGGTCCGCGAGGTGGCCGTTGGGCACGAAGGCCTGGGTGACGAGGCGGAACCCCTGCAAGGGCCGGCGGAGCACGAGGCTCGGCAGCAGCGAGCCCTGACGGGCGATGGCGTCGTCGTCGAAGCGCTGCGCCACGGTGAGCAGGAAGAGCAGGCAGAGGAGCGCCAGCGTCAACGGAGCCCGCCCGACGCGGTCGCGCTCGGAACCGCCGCCGCTCTGCATCGGTGGTTCGTAACCCAAGCAAACGGCCCGCGCCACCACTCCCGTCGAGACGGGCGTGGCGGAACGGGCCGGAGGCTACGCTCGTGCGCGGTGGATCAGAAGCAGGTGGTCGGCGCCGCCGTGCTGGCGTTCAGCCCGCACTCGCTGCCGACGACGTAGAGGTCGATCGGGCTCGCCGTGGACGTCTTGCGGTCGACGCGGCAGGGCGCCGTGGAGGTGCACGCCGTGGAGCTGCTCTTGGAGCCGAGGCTGAGCGACCACTCGGTCACGCCGCCGACCTCGGAGGAGGAGAAGTCCGTGAAGGGGATGAAGATGACGCCGAAGCAGTCGGTGACGTAACGCGAGGCGATGGCGCTGCCCGAGAACGGCGTGCGGGCGCGGAACTCCTCGAAATCAGTGGCGCCCTTGCCCGCGCAGTAGCCGGCCGGCAGGACGTCGCTCGTGACGACGATGCCCTTGAGGTCGGTGATGAGCGCGAGCTTGTTGCAGGTGGCGGTGACGTCGGCGCTGGCGCTCGGCGTGGCGGTGCAGGTGGTGACCGCCCACGGGATGCGCTCGTTGGCCGGGTCGGCGTTCTTGCCGGTGAGGCCGCGCAGATAGCCGGTCACGGTGATCGTGACAGGAACGCCAGGGGTCAGGCCGGTGAGCTTGCCGTTGACGATGGTGCCCGAGGCGTCCTTGCCGATGGGGCCGCTCTCGTTCGCGCCGACCTTGGCGACGGCGTAGGCGATGCGGCTGTTGGTGACGATGTCGGCCTTGCTGGACCCACCGCCGAAGTCGAGGACGTCGTCGCCGAGGAGCTGGGCGCCCGGGATGATCACGCCCGGGAGCGCGGTGTCGGTGCCCGTGTCGCCGACGCCGGTGTCGACGAGGCCGGTGTCGTCCACGAACCCGGTGTCACCGGCGTCCGAGGTGCTGTCGGTGACGACCACGCAGCCCGTGGTACCGAGGGCACCATAGACGAGCGCGCCGACGAGGAGGGTACCGAGACCGAGGCGAAGAGGCGTCGACATGAAGAAGCTCCTTTGTTCGTGTCCTCGTCTCCCTCGAACCAACGCCGGCGTTCCGGCGGGCGGCTGCCCTTGCTTGGCGTGGCCCTTGTTCGGTGCGAGGGGGACGGATGCGGGGACCAGGATATCCAAGGGGGGACGTACGACGTCTCCAGCGATTCAATCCGGTGGGCGCCGAGCGAAGAGCGTGCCAGAACCAGGGACGGTGCGAAAGGGTCGAGGAGGCTTGGTCGCTGCGGCACTCCTCACCATGGGGTGCGGAGAGGCCGGTGTTTCCGCCGTGGACGTGGGAACGGATGCCCACGACGGCGCCGCGGAAGCGGAGATCGGCGCCGGCCCGCGCCCCGGCGACCCCTGCTCGGTCCAGGCCGATTGCGACGACGGCGTGTTCTGCAACGGGGTGGAGGAGTGCCTCGCCGGCAAGTGCACTTCGGCCAGGAACATCGCCTGCAAGGACTCCTGCGCCACCGCCACGTGCGTCGAAGCGGCCGGGGGATGCTCGCTCTCGCTGCCCACCTGCCCGGCGGCCGATGGCTGCACCGGCGACGCCGATCCGCGCTGCGACGACGGGCGGGCGTGCACCGACGACCGCTGCGAGGTGGCGACCGGCCGCTGCCTGCACGTCCCGATCGACGGCCGCTGCCCCGCGGCGGGCGCCTGCGGGATCGGCGTCTGCCTCGGCGAGGGCTCGGCGGACCCGAGCGGGTGTGGCACCCGGCCCGACGCGGCCCGCTGCAAGGAGACCGAGGGGTGCGTCGGCAGCGCGTGCACCCCCCTCCCCGTCACCTGCGCGACCGACCGCGACTGCACCGACCACGACCTCTGCGACGGCGTCGAGCGCTGCGTCGGCGGCCGCTGCCTCCACGGCATCCGGACCACCTGCGCCGCGAGCCCCTGCCACCACGCGGTGTGCAAGGAGCGGAGCCTCGGCGACCGGTACTGCGTCGAGGTGCAGACACCGGGCTGTCCGTAGTAGGGTCCGCGCGATGGGGCAGCTCCGGCGCCGGTTGACCTTTGCATTGGGTATCTATGCGATCGTCACCGTGGTGTTCGCGTGGATCGCGGGCGACCGCCTGAACGGCCACACCATGAACAACCACTTCGCCATCCAGGCGGAGCTCTGGAAGCAGGGCCAGTGGTCGATGACCGAGGAGGACATCGCGGGTCGGCACCGGCGGCGCGAGGTCGACATGGGCAACGACTGGGCCGTCGTCCGCAAGACCGACCCGGTCACCCACAAGGTCGAGGCGCGGTACTTCAACTCGTTCCCGGTGTTCCCCGCCGTGCTCATGTACCCGTTCGTCTCGATGGCGGGGAGCGCGCTCATGTTCCGCGACGCGCTGTTCGTCGTCGCCCTCGCCGGGCTCGCGCCGGCCCTGCTGTTCCTCGCCATGGAGCGCCTGCGCGACCAGGGCCGCAGCGGCCGCACCGAGAAGGAGCACGCCTTCCTCGCGCTGCTCTACGCGTTCGGCACGGTCTACTTCTTCTCGTCGGTGCAGGGCACGGTGTGGTTCGCGGCGCACGTCGTCGCGGCGGTGCTCACCGGCGGGTTCCTGCTCGCCTGCTTCCACGCCGACAAGCTGTGGGCGTGCGTGCTCGCCGGCGTGCTCGTCGGCTGCGGGTACCACACCCGGCCGCCGTTCCTGCTCGCCGCGGGGCTCTTCGCCTTCGAGGCCGCGCGCGCCTCGCTGCGGGACGGCGCGGTCGAGGGCGAGGGCCTGATCGCAGAGCTGAAGAGCGCCATCGGTCGGCTCGACAAGAAGGCGGTCCTCCTGCGCTGGGCCGCGTTCGGCGTGCCGGTGCTCGTCGCGATCGGCATCAGCTTCTCGATCAACAAGGCGCGCTTCGGCGACGCCGGCGAGTTCGGCCACACGCTGCTGAACGTGGTGTGGATGGAGCGCGTGAAGCGCTACGGCCTCTTCTCCTACCACTACCTCTCGCGCAACCTGCACTGCGCGTTCACGCTGCTGCCGGTCATCAACCCGGAGAACGCCCCGCCGCACGTCGGGCGGGTGCAGTTCTCCGGCATGGGCATGGCCATGTGGGTCACGACGCCGGTGCTGCTCTGGCTCCTCTGGCCGAAGAAGGAGCAGCGTGCGCTCCAGCTCGCGCTCTGGGCCGCCGCGCTCCCCATCGCGCTGCAGGACCTGCTCTATCACAGCGCGGGCTGGGTCTCGTTCGGCTACCGCTACACCAACGACTTCGCGCCCTACCTGTTCGTCCTGCTCGCGGTCACCGGGGTGCGCTTCTCGGGGCTGTTCAAGGCGGCGGCCGCGTGGGCGGTGGCCATCAACCTGTTCGGCGCCGTGAGCTTCCAGCGCAAGGGCTACGAGAAGTACTACTTCCTGCAGACCTACAGCGTGCCGGTGTACGACGGCACGCCCTCGCTGCAGTCGGCCACGTTCGCCCCCGATTGATGGCGACCCGGACCGAGGGCGGATGAGCGGCTTGCAGCTCGTCGAGCACGACGGCCCCCCGCGCTGCGTGGTCTGCGGCGCCGAGGCGGTGGGGCCGTGCCGGCGGTGCGACGCGATGGTGTGTGGCGACTGCTGCGTGCTGACCGAAGGTGGGGTCGACGTGCACGCGATCTGCGTGCGCTGCGATCGGCGCGGGGGGCGCGATCTCGGCACCGGATACCGCGCGCTCGCCCGCTCGCTCGTGCTCGGGTTCCTCGCGCTCGTCGCGTTCGTCGTCGCGATGATCTGGCTGACGCGCGGCGGTCGCTAGGGGCGGATCGTGGCGAACGGGAGGATCGTCTTGAGATCCTCGTCGTCGAATCGCAGCTGGCCACCGAAGAAGTAGTCGCGGCGGTCGGGGTTGACGATGTCGTCGACGCCGGCGACGAGCCACATGCGCTTGACGAACTCGAAGCCGAGGTGCTCGCGCCAGCGCGGGCGCACGTTCTCGCCGAAGCCGAACACATCCGTACGCAGCTCGAGGCGGTCGTCGAAGCCGTGCAGGATCATGCCGAGCCCCCCGGTGGACTCGCGCACGCCGAACATGAACGTGGCCGGGCCGAAGCGCCGCGCGAACATGAAGGAGAAGCGGAAGCCGATCTTGGTCTCGGTGCGCAGCTCGCGGCTGAGGGCGGGCTTGTTCGGGTCGGTGCTCTGGGTGTCGACCTGGGTGACCGTGGTGACGCCGCGCGGGTCGGTGACGATCTCGATGAGGTAGTACTTGTCCTCGCGCGGCTGGAGCCGGAGATCGAGCGTGCTCTTGAACCCGTTGGCGCCGATCAGGTATTCGGCGCGGAGGCCGACGATGGTGCGCACGCGGCTGATGCCGCCGGTGAACTCGCGGATGTCGGAGACCACGCTCTCGACGTCGGAGGCGAGGTTCTCGTCCTTGAGCAGCTTGCCCGCGGTGCCCTTGCCGGCCTGCAGATCCGAGGTGATGTTCTCGGTGTGCTTGAGGGTCGCGTCGAGGTTCTTGGAGGCGCTCTTCAGGTTCTCGACCGTCTCCTTGACGTTGGCGAGCGTACTGCCGGGCTGCGCCTTGGCGAGCTTGTCCTTCTCGAGGAGGTCCTGGAGGTCCTTGGTGACGTTCTCCACGTTGACGAGGATCTGCGTGACCTTGGGGACGCTCGCGTTGGTGATCTTCTCGATGTTGGTGATGGTCGTGCTGACCGCCTTGCGGTTCTCCTTGACCGTCTCGTTGATCTCCTTGGACACCTCGGCGAGGTTCTTGAGGATGTCCTTCATCTGCTTGCCGCCCTCTTCGGTGCCGAACGCACCGGCGGCTTGCACGGAGACGGCCTTGACCTTCTCGGCGATGGTGGCCAGGTCGGCCATGATCTTGTCGGTGCCGGCGGAGGCGAGCGCGCGGATCTCGGCGCCGTCGCCCACGACCGGCAGGTCGGCGCTGCCCGGGTTGAACACCAGCACCTGCTCGCCGAGGAGCGAGGCGGCGCGCTTGCCGGCGGCGGCGTCGGTGTGGAGGGCCACGCCCTTGTCGACCCGGACCACGACCTTGGCCTTGTCGCCGTCGAGGTCGATGCGGTCGATGTAGCCGACCGCGATGCCGGCGACGCGCACGCGTGACTTCACGATGAGGCCGCTCGCGTCGTCGAGGCGGACGAACACCGAGTACCCGCTCGGGCGCGCGTCTTTGGCGATCTGGCGATAGCCAAGCCATCCGGCCACCACGAGGATGACCATGAAGACCGCGACTTTGACGCCTTGAGTGACGCCGGTGACCCCCGAGGCCATCGAACGGTGACCTTAGCACCCATGTGCGCCCCGTGCGCGGTCGTTGTGCTAGGTACTGCCGATGGATCGACTCTCGGCCCACCTCGATCGAGGGTGGGATCTGGCCCAGCACGGCGATGTCCGGGGGGCAGAAGCGGCAGCGAAGAAGGCGCTCGAGGTGGATCCCGACGCGCCCGAGGTCCACAACCTGCTGGGCTACGTCGCCGCCCTCGCGGGCGAGCCCGAGGAGGCCGTCGAGCACTACCGGCAGGCCCTGGCCCTCGACGAGGGGTACTTCGACGCCATGCTCAACGCCGCCGAGGTGCTGTGCTTCCCGCTCGGCGAGTACGAGGAGGCGATCGAGATGTGCGACGAGGCCATCTCCTGGGCCGAGACGGACGAGGAGAAGGCCGACGCGTTGCTCGTGAAGATCGACGCGCTCCTCGCCGTGCGCGACGACGACAGCGTCCGCAAGGCGCTCGGCGCCGTGCCGAGCTCGGTGATCGACGCCGGCGCGCCGGCCCGCGCGCGAGAGCGGGTCGAGGCCCAGGAGCGCGAAGACGACAAGCCCGCGGGCAAGGAGGAGCGCGACCCGGTGCGCTTCCTGTTCGCGGTGGGGCGCGCGTGGTTCGAGCTCGGCGAGCACGAGCGCGCCCACGAGCTGCTCGAGAGAGCGCTCGCCGCCGATGGCCTCCACCCCGAGGCCAACTACTACGCGGCCCTCACCCTCGAGCTCCGCGGCGAGCAGGCCGAGGCCGTCGAGCACTTCTTGCGGGTGCGCAAGCTCGACGAGCGCGCGCCGATGGTGCCCTGGTCGCTCTCGGAGGCGAGCTTCTTCGCGGCGATGGAGCGCGCGATCCGCACGCTCGACCCCGCGCTGCGTCGGTTCGTGGAGCACGCCCACGTGTGGGTGGTGGAGCTCCCAGGGTACGAGGTGATCTGCGACGGCATCGATCCGCGCGCCCCGCTCCTGCTCGACGGGATCGCCACGCCCGAGCACCCCGGCCCGCCCTGTGCGCGCGTCTTCGCCTACCAGCGCAACATCGAGCGCCCGCTCGCGTCGGCCACCGAGCTGCACGACGAGCTCGTACGCCTGCTCGAGCAGGAGATCACCGCCACGTTCCTCGAGGGCCGCGAGGGCCAGCGCCCGCGCAGCAAGCACGAGCTCAACTGATCGGCGCGCGCACCTCTGGCGACATCGCCGTCAGCCACCGCGCACGGGATGCTATGATCGCTTCGTCGCATGCGTTCGTTGGGGCTCCCCGTGTGGGCGCTGGTGCTCGTCGCCTGCGTGGTGGCCCCCATGCTGGTCCGGGCCTGGATCGACTTCGAGGAGCGTCGCGCCAAGGATCGCACGCGCGCGATGCTCCAACGTCTGGGGATGGGCGCGGGCGCAGACGACGACGGTACGGCCCGTGCAGACAGTGCAGGTGGGGGCAACGAAGAGGAATCGCATGGCTCGACTGTTCGGACTGATCGGTAACCGCGCGGATCTCGCGGGCAGCGTGCTCGACCTCGAGCGCGAGGCTCTCCTCGTCGACAAGAGCGTGCTCGACCGCGACACGCCGGTGTCGTGGGGCATCGGCTTCTTCCAGGCCGGAGAGTTCCTGCTGCGGCGCAAGCCCAGCGACGACCGCCAGGGCCTCGATCTGGCCGAGCTCGCGCACGGCATCCGCTCGGATCTCATGATCGGTCACGTGCGCCAGGCCACCATCGGCGCCATCCGCACCGAGAACACGCACCCGTTCCGCTGCCGCGACTGGCTGTTCGCCCACACCGGCTCGGTGTCGAAGTGGGACGCGGTGCGCGAGCGCCTCACCGAGTCGATCCCGGAGTTCCTGCGGCGCAACATCCGCGGCGACACCGACAGCGAGGTGCTGTTCCACCTGGTCCTGTCGTTCCTCCACGACGCCGGGCGCCTGCGCGACGCCCCTGCCTCGGGCGACGACCTCCGCGGCGCGCTCTCGTCCACCATGTCCCTCGTGGATCAGGTCATCCGCGAAGAGGGCGGGGACGACGAGTTCCCCATCAACGCCCTGCTGTCCGACGGCGAGATCCTCGCGGCGGTGCACCGTGGCTCGGCCGACAAAGGGGAGCGGATGGCGCTCCGCTACGTCCACGGCCCGCAGGA
>JAEUKC010000454.1:0-52320 GCA_016794445.1 Myxococcales bacterium | reverse complement strand
GCCGATCGATCGTGTTCCTGGCGCCGCTCGCCGTGCTCGTCGCGCCGTCGGCGGCGGGTGAAGACCTCCTCGACTACGTCGTCGGCCCGGGCGAGAACTGCGAGTCGATCTCCGCCAAGGTGTTCGGCGATCCGCAGGCCTACACGGTCCTGCACAGCCTGAACCCGCAGCTCGGGCCGATGCCCCACAACCTCAAGCCGGGCACCGTCCTCAAGGTGCCGCGGCCCGGCCCCGACGCCCACCTCACGTTCCTGCGCAACAAGGTCGAGGCGGCCACGCCGGCCCCGCACCCCGGCACCAAGAACGAGCCGCTCCTGCGCGGCCACCGCGTCACGACCCAGAACGAGTCGTCGGCCGAGATCACGTTCAAGGACCAGACCCGCCTGCAGCTCGGCGAGGAGACGCTGGTGATCGTGCTCGGCTCGACGAACGTCAACGCCGCCGCCAAGAAGACCGCCGCCGACACCACGCTGCTCAAGGGGTCGCTGCGCGCGCACCTCGGCGAGCTCGCCGGCAAGAAGCCCGCGGTGCTCGCCACGCCCGGCGCGAAGGTCGATCTCTCGACGGGAGAGGCCAAGCTCCACGTCGACGACGACAAGACCGCGCGCCTCGCGGTCTACAAGGGCAAGGGCACGATCGCCTCGGCGGGCAAGGCGGTCGACGTGCCCGCCGGGTTCGGCAGCAAGGCGGTCGTCGGCAAGGTGCCGACGCCGCCCAAACCGTTGCCGCCCGCCCCGGCGTGGACCCAGCGCCTGCCACGCGTCGCGTTCGCCACGGCCGCCACGCTCGACTTCACCGGCGACAAGGCCGGTCGCTTCGAGCACGGCAAGGGCCCCGGACCCACCTCCACCAAGTGGCACGTGCAGGTCTCGCGCGACGAGCGCTTCAACGATCTCGTCGCGGACGCGATCGTCGCGGTCGACATCACCCGGCTCGAGGCCAAGGGGCTGGTCCCCGGCAAGTACTACGCGCGCGTCTCCGGCTACGACGGCGACAAGTTCGAGGGGCCGTTCGGCGAGGTGCTGATCGTCGACGTCGTGCGGGCCACGGTCGTCGAGGGCGCGCTGCCCACCGCGACGACGCCGGGCAAGCTCGCCTCGGTCTTCATCGAGGGCACGGCCTGCGCGGTGGACGGGGGCGCGATGGCCGTGATGACCACGCCCGTCCCGCTGTCTCCGGGCAAAGATCACGTGCTCGCCTGCGCGGAGCCCGGCGGCACGGCCAGCCAGGCCGAGCTCGCGTTGCCCGCGGCGAAGGCGGGGCCGCTCGTGCTCGAGACCAGAGCGGGCCCGCTCGTCGGCGGGACGCGCAAGGTTTCGTTGATCGCCAAGGACGCGACGGGCATGCCCGTCGACGGCCTCTCGGTGCAGGTGAGCGCGGACGAGGGCCTCGGCACCTCGCCCGTCTCGGCCGAGAAGGGCGGCACCTACTCCACCGTCGCGCGCTTCCTCCGCGCCGACGCCAAGGGTCAGGTGCGGTTCACGGTCGGCGGCAAGGAGTCGGCCGTCGCGGTCTCGAGCCAGCCCGATGTGGAGGACAAGGGCCCGACACCGGTGGGCGCGTCGCCGCGCAAGGTGGGCTCGGTGCTCGGCGTGGGCCTCGGCGGGCACTTCGCCGCCGAGGGCCTCGGCACCGGCGGGTCGCTCGTCATCGAGGAGGGCGCGCGCATCCCGCTCGGCTCGGGCGCGCTGTACGTGCTCCTGCAAGGGGGTCTCGATCGCTTCGGCACGGTGCCCCTCGGCGACCGCACCGTCGATGGCTCGATCTTCCGCTTCGGGCTCCCGCTGTCCTTCGCGTTCTTCGATCAGGGCCCGTGGTCGCCCTACCTCGGCGCCTCGCTCGGCGTGCGGCACGCGCGCCTCACCACCGATCCTGGCTCGCCACCCGCCGACGGGCGCACGGGCCTCGAGGGTCGCGGCTTCGTCGGCCTGCGCTACACGCTCGACCCCCGCGTCGCATTGTTCGTCGAGGGGGGTTATCGCAAGTCGCGCGAGGTCGTTTTCACCGCCGGTTCGGTCGACCCGAGCGGCTTCGGCGGCGTGCTCGGCGTACACCTCCGGCTGTGAGCACTCGGCCTCCCCCGCGCGACCTCGCCGAGCTGCGGGACCGCGCGTTGGCGCTCGAGGGCCGCACCCTCGCCGAGCTCGCCGAAGAGCTCGGCGGCGAGGCGAAGACCGGCCTGCACACCAAGGGCAAGGTCGGCTCGCTGATCGAGCGCGCCCTCGGCGCCACCGGCGGCTCGGTCGCGCAGCACGATTTTCCCGACCTCGGCGTGGAGCTCAAGACCATCCCCGTCGACGAGCAGCTGCGCCCGCGCGAGTCCACCTACGTGTGCAGCATCTCGCTCCTGCGCGCCGAGCACGAGGCGTGGGCCACCTCGTGGGCCCGCCGCAAGCTCGCCCACGTGCTCTTCGTCCCGGTCGTCGATCGCACCCGCATCGCGCGGCCGGTGTTCTACCAGCTCGACCCCGAGGACGATCGCGCGCTCGGCGCCGACTTCGACGAGCTCATGGGCCGCATCGGCGCCGGCCACATCGAGGATCTGACCGCGCGCGACGGCGTGCACCTGCAGATCCGCCCGAAGGCGCGCGACGGCAGCGTTCGCACCGTGGCGTGGGACCGCGACGGCGAGCCCATCGCGACCGTCCCGCGCGGCTTCTACCTGCGCCCGAGCTTCACCGCGCGGATCCTCTCCCGCGCGCGCTGACGCTCACAGCTTCTGCAGCAGGAACTGCGCGAGGAGATCTTCTTCGTTCACCGACGCCGTGGGCTTGCTCGGCTCGGGCGCGCCCATCGGCTCGCCGACGAACCCCGGCATCACGTCGTAGGCCTCCTCGCCGATGATCATCGACCCCTCGAACACCTCGGCGGAGAGCTCCGCGAGCTGCTCGTGGGTCTTGACCTTGCCGACCAGCCCCGCCCGATCGCCGCCGCCCGCGGCGTCCCGCAGCACGTGCACGGCCTCGGAGATCAGGTAGCGCCGCCCCTCGCCGCGCAGGACGAGCTGATCGCCGGTGAGCTCCACGCGCTCGTCGGCCGTCCATTCGTCGAGGAGCGCTTGCGGGAAGAAGACCCGGTTGACGTTCATGGCTCGACCGAGGCTACCACGGTAGGTTGACCGTGGATGTTCCCTGCGCGGCTGGTCGTCGACCCCGACTCGGTCCTCGGACCGAGCGAGCGACCGCTCGAGGAGCGGCTTTTGCAGACCCCGCCGGACCACGTGCTCAAGGGCCTGTTCTTCGCCGACGTGCTCGCGGAGCTCGGCCCGGACGCGGTCCAGCGGCTGCTCCCCACCCTCGACGCTCCGCCGCGCCTCGGCCGCTACCTGCCGTTCTCCGACTACCCGCAGCGCGACCACGCGCGGCTCGTCCTCGCGCTCGTCCGCCGGAGCGGCACTTTTCCGCGCGAGGCCATCCGACGCTTGCACCAGCGCAACGCCCGTCGGTTCGCCGAGTCCGGCGCCGGGAGGGTCCTCATGCACCTCGCGGTCGACACGCGGCGGGTGCTCCTCGCGATGCCCCGCGTGCACGCCATGACCGGCAAGAGCGGCCACTGCGAGGCGCGCGACCTCGGCGGCTCCGTGCGCCTCTCCTACCGCGACTGGTCCCCGTGGCTCGACTGCAGCACGCTCGGCAACCTCGAGGGCGCGGTGGCGTTCATGGGTCGCAAGGCCCACATCGAGGCCGATTTCACGAGCCTCACGGACGCGGACTTCGACGTGCGCTGGTACTGAACGCCACGACGCCATCGGCCTCGACGCGCGCGACGGGGACGCCGAAGGCCGCGGCGAGCGCCGGCTCGCGCAGCACCTCGTCGGTCGGCCCGGTGGCCACGACGCGGCCCGCCGAGAGCAAGAGCGCGCGCGACATGTACTGGAGCGAGAGGCCGAGGTCGTGCACCACCGTGACGATCGCCATGCCGCGCGCCACCTCGGCCGCGAGCAGGTCGAACAGCGACGCCGCGCCCGGCAGATCGAGGAACGCCGCCGGCTCGTCGAGCAGCAGGATCTTCGGGCGCTGCGCGAGCGCCTGCGCGACGAGCACGCGACGCCGCTCGCCGCCGGAGAGCGAAGCGAACTCGCGCCGAGCGAGCTCCGTGAGCCCACACCGCGCGAGCGCCTCGTCGACGATCGCCTCGTCCTCCTTCGAGGGTCGGGCCCACGCGCGCTGGTGCGGCGCGCGCCCCATCGCCACCACCTCGCCCGCCGAGTATCCCGGCGCCTCGGGCACGTCCTGCGGCACCACCGCGAGCACCTGCGCGATGGCGCGTCGCTCGAGCGAGGCGAGCGAGCGATCGTCGAGCGTGACCACCCCCGTGCTGGGAGGCAACGTCCCCGCGAGCGCCCGCAGGAGCGTCGTCTTGCCCGCGCCGTTCGGCCCGAGCACCGCCGTCCAGGTGCCGGGCTCCACCACGACGTCGACGCCCGCGAGCAGCGGCCGGCCGTCGAGCCCGACGACGCCGAGGCCGCGGGCGGCGAGGATCACGGCCGCTCGACCACGAACGAACGTGGCGCGAGGTCCCCCTCGTGGATGCGCTCGACCACGCGGAGCAGATCGCGCGGCTCCGGGTTCGGGTCGATGCACGCCGAGAACAGCGCGGGCACGCGCCCGATCCCGGGATAGCCCGGGGTCCAGGTGAGCGCGTCGGCGAACGCGGCCTTCACCGCCAGGGCCAGCGAGCTCGACTGCGCGAGCGGCGTGTCGGCGCGCTCCACGACCGCGATCGCGCGCGCGCGGCTGAGCGCCTTCACGATCTCGCGGCCCGGGAACGGGCGGAGCGAGACCACCTCGAGCAGGCCGACGGGCAGCTCGCCCGCCTTGTGGGCGAGCTCCTCGATCGCCGCGCGCGCCGCGAGGGCCACCCCGCCGGCCGCGACCAGCACGATGCTCGCGCCCTCGAGCCGCACGCTCCGCACGACCTCTTGCTTGCGACCGGCGAAGCGCTCGAACGCGCGCAGCGCCGAGGCGAGCGCGAAGGGCGCGCGTTCTCCCGCCACCCGGTGACGACGCCCCTCCGAAGGACCGAGCGGAGGCGGCGCGGGCTCGAGCGCGCCCCGCACCAGCGCCGCGTCGGCCGGGACCACCTTCGAGGCCGGCTCGTCCGCCTCGTGCACCACGAGCACGGGCACCTCGGCGTCCTCCGCCAGGCGATGCGCGACGACCGCGAGATCGGCGCCGTCCTGGCCGTCGCGCGAGAACAGTGCCGGGCCGCCGAGGTCGAGCGCGGCGTGGGCGTCGAGCACGTCGCGGGCCGTCCCGCCGAGCACCGCGTGCACGACGACGGCGCGCCGCTGATCGACGAGGTCGCGGAACGCCGCGCGGGCGTCGACTAGCGCGCCGACCGAGAGGAACGCCGCGCCGCGCGCCGGCAGGTCACGCAGCGCCGCCGTCGCGTCCGTGTAGGGCCGCACCTCGACCTCCTGGTCGAACGCGTTCTTGCGCGCCGTCGGGGCCTCGAGGTGCAGCCCGGGCTGGATCACGAGCACGCGCGCGGCGAGGAGCTCGCTCTCGAAGGCCGCTGCGACAGGGGAGAGGGCGTGGGTTCCGCTCATCGGACCAGTGGAATACGGGCGAACCCCCCGAGCTTCAACCCACCCTCGCACCCCGGGCCCGGACGGGGCATCGAACGGGCGTGTCGGCCCCGCGAACCTTCCGCCTCGAGAGCCCTTTTTCCCCGCGCGGCGACCAGCCGACGGCGATCGCCTCGCTCCTCGCCGGCCTCGAGCGCAAGGACCCGCACCAGGTCCTCCTCGGCATCACGGGCAGCGGCAAGACGTTCACGGTGGCCAACGTCATCGCCGAGCTCGGGGTCCCGACCCTCATCATCGCGCCCAACAAGACCCTGGCCGCCCAGCTCTACGCCGAGATGCGCGAGCTGTTCCCCGACGCGGCCGTCGAGTACTTCGTCAGCTACTTCGACTACTACCAGCCCGAGGCCTACGTCCCCTCGTCCGACACGTACATCGAGAAGGACTCGATCGTGAACGACGCGATCGACCGCATGCGCCACGCGGCCACCCGCTCGCTGCTCTCGCGCCGGGACGTGATCATCGTGGCCTCGGTGAGCTGCATCTACGGTATCGGGGCGGCCGAGGCCTACTACGAGATGCGCGTCGATCTCTCGGTCGGCCAGGAGATCCGCCGCGACGTGCTGCTGCGGTCGCTCGTCGACATCCAGTACCAGCGCAACGACGCCGACTTCCACCGCGGCACGTTCCGCGTGCGCGGCGACGTGGTCGAGGTGTTCCCCGCCGACCGCGAGGACACGGCCATCCGCATCGAGCTGTTCGGCGACGAGATCGAGGCCATCAAGGAGGTCGATCCGCTGCGCGGCGTCGTCCGCAAGAGCCTCGAGGCCTACTCGGTGTTCCCCGGCTCCCACTACGTCACGCCCGACGAGGAGCGACAGCGCGCGATCGTCGGCATCCGCGAGGAGCTCGCGAGCCGGCTCGCCCTGCTCGAGTCCGAGGGCAAGCTCCTCGAGCGCCAGCGCCTCGAGCAACGCACCATGTACGACCTCGAGATGCTCGAGCAGGTGGGCTTCTGCACCGGCATCGAGAACTACTCGCGCCACCTCTCCGGCCGCAAGGTGGGCGACCCTCCGCCCACCCTCGTCGACTACTTCCCCGAGGACTTCCTCCTCGTCCTCGACGAGTCGCACCAGACGGTCCCCCAGCTCGGGGCGATGTTCCGCGGCGACCGCGCCCGCAAGCAGACGCTGGTCGACTACGGCTTCCGCCTGCCGAGCGCGCTCGACAACCGCCCGCTCCAGTTCGAGGAGATCGAGCGCTACATGCGCCGCGTGATCCACGTCTCGGCCACACCGGGCGACTGGGAGGTCGAGAAGGCCGAGGGCGTGGTGGTCGAGCAGGTCATCCGCCCGACCGGCCTCCTCGATCCGATCATCCACGTGCGCAAGGTGGGGGGCCAGGTCGACGACCTGCTCGCCGAGGTGCGCGCCCGCGCCGCCCGCGACGAGCGCGTGCTGGTCACCACCCTCACCAAGCGCATGTCCGAGGACCTGACCGAGTACTACCGCGAGCTCGGCGTGCGCGTGCGCTATTTGCACTCCGACGTCGACACCCTCGAGCGCATCGAGATCCTGCGCGACCTGCGGCGCGGCGAGTTCGACGTGCTGGTCGGCATCAACCTGCTGCGCGAGGGCCTCGATCTGCCCGAGGTGTCGCTGGTCGCGATCCTCGACGCCGACAAGGAGGGCTTCCTCCGCTCCCCGCGGTCGCTCATCCAGACCATCGGCCGCGCCGCGCGCAACATGCACGGCGAGGTCATCATGTACGCCGACAAGATCACGCCGGCGATGAAGCACGCCATCGACGAGACCGAGCGCCGCCGCGCGCTCCAGATCGCCTACAACGAGGCGCACGGCATCACCCCCGAGACGGTCAAGAAGACCATCATGGAGCTCGCCCCTGGCGGCGCTGACCGCGACTACGCCGCCGTCCCCCGGCTCGCCAAGGACGCGAGCCCCGAGGACAAGGAGGCCCAGATCGAGTTCCTCCGCGAGCAGATGCTCGCCGCGGCCGAGAGCCTCGACTTCGAGAAGGCGGCCCAGCTCCGCGACCAGCTCCGCGCGATCGGCAAGGCCGACCCGAGCCTGCGCACCTCGGTCTACGAGGGCGGCAAGGGCAGCGCGCTCTACGGCGGCGGCGAGAAGGGCACCACCACGAAGAAGGCCGGCGGCCGCCGCGGCTCGTACGCGCGGAGGAAGTGAACGGAGCGAGCCGGAGGCGAGCGCAGTGAACAGCGGCCGCCTCCATGGGCGGCCGCAACAGCAAGAAGCGCCTTCAGGCGCGCCGCTGCACCCGCGAGATGAGCTCGCTCGCGCGCCCTGGTTCGACGAGCAGCGCCTCCGCGAGGTCCGCCAGGAGGTCGTTCTCCGTCGACTTGATCTCGCCGTCGCTCGCGGTGATCGCGGCCGCGAGGATGAGCGCCGTCTCCCGCGTCTTGGGCTCGGGGAGGCGCTGGGCGATCGCGGCGAGCCGCGCCTGCCGGCCCTCCTCGCGCACGCGCCGCGTCAACGTCTCGAGCATCGCCGCGACCGCCTCGCCGTCGAACGCCTTGTCGGTCAGCGCCCCCAGCGTGGCCGTGAACTGGAGCATCTCCTCGCTCGCGAGCTCGCCGTCGGCGGTGGCCGCGAGGAACATCGCCTCGACCAGCGCCTCTACCTTGGGCGACGCGATCCCCTCGAGCAGGGCCTTCTTGGCCGTTTCCAGGTCCGACATGCGGGAAGCGTCGAGGCGCGGAGCCGCACCGTCAAGCTGGTTTCCAACGACCACGTCGCTCCCCCCTCCCGCTCCGACAGCGGCTATGCTCGATCCCGTCTCCCGAGCCCTCACGGATGTCCGACGACAAACGCCCTTCCCGCCCCCCGACCGGCCGCTTCGGACGCCTCGCCAAGCTCGGCGCCCTCGCGCCCAAGGCCGCCTCGCTGGCGATCGCCGGCGTGAGGAAGCGCCTCGCGGGCGAGCTCACCGAGGACGAGGAGGCCGCGCAGCGCGCCAAGCTGCTCGTCGAGGCGCGCAAGACCGCCGAGGCGATGCTCAAGACCCTCGGCGAGATGAAGGGCCTGCCGCTCAAGCTCGGCCAGATGGCGAGCTACATCGATGGCCTCGCGCCCCCTGGCTACGAAGAGAAGTTCCAGGAGGTCCTCAAGAAGCTGCAGGCCAAGGCCCCGCCGCTCTCGCCCGAGGCCGCGGTCAAGGTCATCACGGAGGAGCTCGGCGGCCCGCCAGCAGAGGTGTTCGACGGGTTCGAGAGCGAGCCGTTCGCGGCCGCCTCGATCGGCCAGGTGCACCGCGCCCACACCAAGAACGGCGACAAGGTCGCGGTCAAGGTGCAGTACCCGGGCATCGACAAGGCCATCGAGAACGACCTCAAGACGGTCGCGCTCATGGAGCAGATGATCGCCCCCATCGGCCGCCGCTACCAGACCAAGGAGGGCCTCGACGAGATCCGCCGCGTGTTCATGGCGGAGATCGACTACCGGCAGGAGGCCACGGCCACCGACGCCTTCCGCGAGATGCACGCCGGCGACCCGCGCATCGTCATCCCCGAGGTGCACCACGCTTACACGGCCAAGCGCGTCATCACGAGCGAGTTCATCGAGGGCATCGACTACGAGACCTTCTGCAAGACGGCCCCGTGGTCCCAGCGCATGGTGGCCACGCGCACCATCTGGACCTTCATGTTCCGGGCGCTCTACGAGTACGGCGTCCTCTACGCCGACCCACACCCGGGCAACTACCGGTTCATCGTCGACCCGAACAAGCAGGACGACGTGCGCGTCGCCTTCCTGGATTTCGGCTGCATCCGCGTGATGAGCGACAAGATGGTCGCCGGCATGAAGCGCGTGCTGCGCGCCAAGATCGCGCACGACGAGCCCGAGTTCGAGCGCGCGCTGGTCGACGTCTACGGCTTCGATCCGACCGACGCCGAGGGCTGGCCGCTCTACAAGGCGTACACCGAGCACGTGATGCAGCCCCTCGTCATCGACGAGCCGTTCCTCCACGACCGCGGCAACGCGCGCGAGAACGTGGCCCTCATCGTGCGGGGCGAGCGCAAGATCGTCTGGAAGAAGGGCGAGGTGCTCCCGAACCTCCCGAAGCCCATCCACATGCCGGTCGAGCACACCTTCGTCAACCGCCTGCAATGGGGCCTCGCCAGCGTCCTCGCGGGCCTCGAGGCGGACTACAACTTCCACCAGCTCTCGCTTCCGTGGATCATGGGCCCGCGCAAGCCTCCGAAGGGCCTCGAAGTCCCACCCCCCATGTGACCATGCCGCACGCTCGCCTGCTCGCACGCCACTCCGTCGGAGGTGGCCTCCAGAGACTGCTCCTCGAGCCGCCTCCCGAGGTCGTCGCGAGCCACGTGCAGCACGGGCAGTACGTCGAGCTGCGCCACGACGGGCCCCAGCACGGCCTGATCCTCGATCCGGAGACCACCATCGGCGCCGCCACGCGCGGCTACTTCGCGCTCGCCTCCACGCCCGGGTCACCCACCTGGGAGCTCGTGGTCAAGGAATCCGGGGCCATGGCCGAGCGGCTCGCCAAGCTCGCCATCGGCGACACCGTCACCGTCTCGGTCGCGCAAGGGGCGGGCTTCGACCTCGAGAAGGTCGCGCACCGGCCGCTGCTGCTGGCCGCCACAGGCAGCGGCATCGCGGCGGTCCTGTCGGCCGCGCGGGCGCGCATCGAGTCACGCGAGGCCACCCACACCTATCTCCTCCATGGCATCCGCGACGGCAGCGAGCGCACCCTCGCCGAGGAGTTCGCCCGGTTCAAGGACGCTGGCCTCGAGGTGTTCGTGTGCCTCTCGCGCGAGGAGCCCCGCTTCCCCCAGGAAGAGAAGGGCTACGTGCAGGACGTCGCCGTGCGTCGCGGCCTGCGCCTCGGGGGCGGCGTGGCGTTCGCGGCGGGCAATCCCCGCATGATCGGAGGCCTCCGGGAGGCCGCCGAGCTGCTCGGGCTGACGCGGGAAGACGTCGTCGTCAACCACTGAACGCAACCGGGACCGGACAGGAAACGTCCGAGGACGAACGGAGATTCCCTCGTGATCTCCGTCAAGTGCGCTGTGGGAAACGTGCATGTTCGACGACGCGTGTTATGTTCGACGGGATGGCTCGAAAAGCCCGCTCGCGACCAGGCACCCAAGCTGGTGAGGCGCAGGGCACCGTTGTCTCGCTCGAGCGGCACCGCGCGCAGAGTCGAAGGACCGCGGGGGAGCGCGGGACAGGGCGCACGGTGAGTGGCATCCAGCGCGCGACCGAGGCGGCCGAGGCCAGCGCGGCCCAGGCGCTCGATCGCGCCCTCCACGCCAGGACGCCAGAAGTCCGGGCCAAGGCGGCCCGGGAGGGGCTCTCGGGCCACCCCGACCCCGACACCCAGGCCCTCCTCCTCCGTCAGCTGTATCTCGGCGAACTCGAGCGGGGCGCCCTCGACCACGCCTACGAGGCCGCGTGCCAGGCCATCTCGCTCCGTGGTCCCCACGATCCGATGATCGACGTCGCCCACCACGACGCCGCGCGCGCGTGCCAGGCCCGGGCGGCCTGGGACCGCGCCGTCGAGCACCTCCGCCAGGCCATCGCGGCGAGCCCCCCCGAGCGTCGCCTGCTGCATCTCTCCACCCTTGCGAGCCTCCTCCACGCCGTCGGCCGGAGCGGCGAGGCCATCGCCCCGCTGGAGCAGGCCCTCGAGGCGCCGGGCACGCTCGAGCCGTTGCTCCGTGCCCAGCTGGTCCTCGCCCACCACGCCACGGGCAAGAGCCGCGACTCCGAGCTCGACCTTGCCTTCCACGAGCTGTCCCAGGACAGCTCCGGCGAGGGCTACGGGCGGTTCGTCCTCGGCGAGCTCGCGTCCCGCATGGGCGATCGGGTGCGCGCCCGCCTCCACCTCGAGGCCTTCCTCGGAAAGGTGCGCAAGTCGCGCCCGGCCGCGCAGGCCGCCCTCGCGGCCGAGGTCGCCTGCGCCACGGCCACCCTCGGAAAGAGCGTCTGGAACTGAGTCGCTGAGCTGGGCCTCGGCACGGGCAAGCACAGCCTTGGCCGACGCTATAGCGAACGCTGTTCCAGAAAGGCGAACGAACCTCTGGTCGCCGCTGCGCGCGCGTGCCAAACGGCGGGCGACCGTCCATGTCCGAGCTCGTCCCCGCCTTCGGCCTCTCGTACCGCGACCTCTACGAACCCCACGCCCTCGCGGCGCTCGACCGCACGTTCCGCGATCGACTCGCGGCGGCCGACCCGAGCCTGTCCGCCACCTTCGAGGCCTATCGCGCGTCGAAGGGTGCATCCTTGCACGGGCCCGCGGAGTCGGCGCTGCTCGTGAGCGTCTCGCGCCACCTCGAGGCCTTCGTCGCCGAGCTGTTCGGGGTGACCGACGCGGTCGCCGCGCTGCACCGCGCCGCGGACGACGAGCACGCCGTGATGCGCCTCAAGCGAGACCTGTACCGCAAGCGCAGCTCCAAGCTGGTCGGTCAGGTCGCCGACCTCGACGCGGCCCACGTGGAGCTCACGCGGGTGCTCGCCGTCACCGCGCGGCTCGAGGCGATCGCCGAGGTCCCGGTGGCGCACGCGGTGACCCCGCTGCTCGACCTCGAGGATCGATGCGCGAAGGCCCTCGCCAAGGGGGGCGCCACGGTGACCGACGACGAGCTCGCCACCGTCGACGGCTGGCGCGTGGCGCTCGGCTGGTCGGCGGTCGAGGGCGAGCCGCTCGTCCAGGCCAAGGCCACCTTGACCCAGATCGTCGACGCGGTGGCCCGCGGCCTCGCGGCGCTCGCCCAGGCCGCCGGTCCGCACGCGCGCATCTGGCAGAAAGAGGGCCCGCAACAGGCCGGCTGGGCGAGCTTCCGGGCTCCCCAACCCGTCGATCACGAGCACCTCGTCCACCTGCGTCGCAAGGAGGACGTCCCCGAGATCACCTCCGGCCCGCTCGACACGCGGCGCCCGCGCGACGGCTTCGCGCTCACCGATCGGCGCGGCACGCGGCTCGATGTCGCCAACGAGGTCGACTACTGCATCCTCTGCCACGACCGCGAGAAGGACTCGTGCAGCGCCGGGCTCGTCGACCCGAAGACCAAGCAGATCAAGCAGAACCCGCTCGGCGTCGCGCTGAACGGCTGCCCGCTCGGCGAGCGGATCGGCGAGATGCACGAGGTGCGGCGGGAGGGCCGCTCGCTCGCCGCGCTGGCCCTCGTCGTGATCGACAACCCCGCGTGCGCGGGCACCGGTCACCGCATCTGCAACGACTGCATGAAGGGCTGCATCTACCAGAAGCAAGATCCCGTCAACATCCCGCTCGCCGAGACCGGCGCCCTCACCGACGTCCTCGCGCTGCCGTGGGGCGTCGAGATCTACGGCCTGCTCACGCGGTGGAACCCGCTGAACGCGCGCCGGCCGCACGCGCGCCCCTACAACGGCAAGAACGTCCTCGTCGTCGGGATGGGCCCCGCGGGCTACACGCTCGCGCTGCACCTCCTCAACGAGGGCTTCGGCGTGGTCGGCGTGGACGGCCTCAAGATCGAGCCCCTCCCCCCGCGACTCGTCGGGCGCCACCACGGGGCCGACGCGGCGTTCCCCGAGCCCGTGCACGACTGGTCCTCGCTCGCGCACGAGCTCGACGTGCGCCGCCCCGTCGGCTTCGGCGGGGTGGCCGAGTACGGCATCACCATCCGCTGGGACAAGAACTTCAACGACCTCACCGCCATCAACCTGCTGCGGCGGAACACGTTCCGACTCTACGGCGGCGTGCGCTTCGGCGGCACCCTCGGGCTCGAGGACGCCTTCGCGCTCGGCATCGACCACGTGGCGATCGCGGCCGGCGCGGGCAAGCCCACCTTGATCGACATCCCGAACGGCCTCGCGCGGGGCGTGCGCCAGGCGAGCGATTTCCTGATGGCCCTGCAGCTCACCGGCGCGTTCCGCCGGGACTCGCTCGCCAACCTCCAGGTGCGCCTGCCGGCGGTCGTCGTGGGCGGTGGCCTGACGGCGATCGACACCGCGACCGAGCTCGCCGCCTACTACGTCGTGCAGTGCGAGCGCACGCTCGCGCGCGTCGAGCGCCTCGAGGCCGAGAAGGGCGAGGAGGCGTTCTTCGTCCTCGATCCCGAGGAGCGGGGCATCTTGCAAGAGCAGGTCGCGCACGGTCGCGCGATCCGGGAGGAGCGCGCGCGCGCCACGGAGGAGGGCCGCGCCCCGAGCTTCCAGCGCCTGATCGACGCGTGGGGTGGCGTGACGATCGCCTACCGCCGCACGATGAAGGAGTCGCCGGCCTACCGCCTCAACCACGAGGAGATCATCAAGGCCCTCGAGGAGGGCGTGCACTTCGCCGAGCAGCTCTCGCCGAAGGAGGTGCTGGTCGACGAGCACGGCGCCGCCCGCGCCATGGTGTTCGAGCGCAAGGACAAGAGCACCCTCGAGCTCGCCGCGCGGACCATCTGCATCGCGGCCGGCACCTCCCCGAACGTGACCTACGAGCGCGAGCGAGAGGGCACCTTCGTCATGGATCCGAAGACCAAGGCGTTCCTCCCGCACCGCGTGGAGCGCAGGGACGGCGCGCTGGTCACCGTGCCCGACCCCGAGGGCTTCTTCACGAGCTACTGCGACGGCACCCACGTGGTCTCGTTCTACGGCGACAACCTCCCCCGCTACGCGGGCAGCGTCGTCAAGGCGATGGCCAGCGCGAAGGACGGCCACCCCTACGTGGCGGAGCTGTTCGCCGACGCCGGCGAGGCCGACGTCAGCCGCTTCGCCGATCTGGCCCGCACGCTCGACGACGAGCTCGTGGCGCGCGTGCACGAGGTCATCCGCCTCACGCCGACCATCGTCGAGGTGATCGTGCGCGCGCCGCGGGCCGCCCGCGGGTTCCAGCCGGGCCAGTTCTATCGATTGCAGAACTACGAGGCGAACGCCCCGATCGTGGACGGCACCCCGCTCGTCACCGAGGGCATCGCGCTCACCGGAGCCTGGGTCGATCGCGAGCAGGGGCTCCTCTCCACCATCGTCCTCGAGATGGGCGGCTCGACCCGCCTCTGCGCGACCTTGAAGAAGGGCGAAGAGGTCGTCCTCATGGGCCCGACCGGCGCCCCGACCCACATCCCCCGGGGCGAGAACGTCGTCCTCTGCGGCGGCGGGCTCGGCAACGCCGTCCTGTTCTCGATCGGCAAGGCGCTCCGCGCCGCGGGCTGCAAGGTCGTGTACTTCGCGGGCTATCGCAACCCGCGCGACGTCTACCACGAGGACGACATCGAGGCGGCGGCCGACGTGGTGGTGTGGTCGTGCGATCTCGCGCCGTCTCCGGTCGCGCGGCGGCCCGGCGATGCGACGTTCGTCGGCAACATCGTCGAGGCGATGGTCGCCTACGGCGAGCGCAGGGTGACCTCGGCGCGCCCCTTCGAGCTCTCCGAGATGAACCGCATCATCGCCATCGGCAGCGACCGCATGATGGCCGCCGTGCGCGCGTCACGCCACGGAGAGGGCAAGCTGAGCCAGCTCGTGCGCAAGGAGCACAAGGCCATCGCGAGCATCAACTCGCCGATGCAGTGCATGATGAAGGAGATCTGCGCGCAGTGCCTCCAGCAGTGGGTCGACCCGCGGACTGGCAAGAAGACCACGGTTTTCACCTGCTTCGACCAGGACCAGGACATGGACCAGGTGGACTTCGCCTTCCTCGCGGCCCGCCTCCGCGCGAGCTCCGCGCAGGAGAAGCTCACGAGCCTCTGGGTCCAGCACCTCATGAGCCGCGCCGACCTGCCCCGGGTCTGAGCCTGGGCCCTCCTCGGGGCGACGGACAGAAGCACACACTCCGAGCGCAACCCCCACCATCACGGCGGCCATCACGGCGGCCATCACGGCGGCCATCACGGCGGCCATCACGGCGGAGGGGGGGCTCGGCTCTGTCTTGCGGAGAGGAAGGGATTCGAACCCTCGGTACCTTTCGGTACACACGATTTCCAGTCGTGCACCTTCGACCACTCGGTCACCTCTCCCGACCCGCCGCGATCGCACGCAGGTGAGGGCCTACGGGCGACGCGACAGTCGTGGCGGAGAGAGGGGGATTCGAACCCCCGGTACCCGTGAGGGTACGCCTGATTTCGAATCAGGTACCTTCAACCGCTCGGTCATCTCTCCGTCGCGCGGTATGGCGCGACCAGGGGTGCAGTGTCAACCCTGAAGAGTTTTTCGTGTGCTTTCCCGCCGGCGGTGGATTGAATCCCTCGCCCGCTCACCCGTCGGACCGTGGATGAACGCGACGTCCCGGCCACTGCGTGCTTGCGCAGCGAGTCGTCGCGCTCTATACGAGTCTCGTCGTCGCAAGACGTTCGTGCCCTCACCAACAGCGCGCTGTGAAACCCGCCAGGGCCGGAAGGCAGCAACGGTAGCGGAAAGCGAGTGTGGTGGGGGCTTAGCCTTTTTGTCGGTCCGCTCGCCTGGCCGCTTCGAGTCGCCGGAGCGGCCGCCGTCGCTCCTCCAGCGCATCGATGCGCGGCGGCAATTTGCACACGGACCCGACCTCTGATAGCCCGAAGTCTCGTCCCCAACCTAGAAGGAGTCCTCTTCCCATGAAGCTTCTCAACATTCTTGCGATCGCCGCGATCGGCACGTTCGCCGTCACCGGGTGTACCGTCACGTCGACCGACAGCGACGCGGGCACCGAGACCGGCGCCGACACCGGGGCGACCGACACCGGGGCGACCGACACCGGGGCGATCGACACGGGGACGACCGACACGGGCGGCGAGACGGGTGGCCCCAAGTGCGACACCTGCCAGACGGTCGTCTGCAAGGCCGAGAACGACGCGTGCGCGGCCGACACGGCCTGCGCCGCCGAGTTCAACACCTCGCTCGACTGCGTGAAGAAGTGCACCGACGACGCGTGCCGGAACAAGTGCGTCGAGCCCCTCAAGACCGCCAAGGCCGGCGATCTGTGGGATTGCCTCAACAAGTGCAAGGACGGCCCGCCGCCCTGCACCCCGTGAACTGAGCCACGATCCATCCCGGATCGGAACGGGGACCTCGGTGGTCCCCGTTTCTCTTTTTGCAGCAGGGCTGCGCCTGGATCGCGCGGCCGAGCTTGCGACCCGGCGCGACTCGTACGACGAACCCCCATGCACGCCACGGTGGTGCGCGGCGCGCGCACCCACAACCTCCGCGGGGTCGACCTCTCCCTCCGCGAAGGCGAGCTCGTCGCCTTCACAGGCCCCTCCGGTGCGGGCAAGTCGAGCCTCGCCGTCGACACGCTGTATGCCGAGGGCCAGCGGCGCTTCGTCGAGTCGTTCTCGCCCTACGCGAGGCAGTTCCTCGAGCGCCTCGATCGTCCGCCCGCCGACTCGGTCGAGCCCGTCGCGGCGGGCGTGGCCGTCGATCGACGCGCTCCGGTCAAGTCGAGCCGCTCGACCGTCGCCACCATGGCCGAGATCGAGCCCTACCTCGCGGCGCTGTTCGCGCGCGAGGCCCTGCCCGTGTGCCCGGACTGCGGCGTCACCGCGGTGCGCGTCGACGCAGCGGCTGCGGCGCGCAAGCTCGAGCCCCGCGCCGTGCGCGCCGTCGTCGCCTACCCGACCCGCGTCGACACCCCCGACGACTACCTGATCCTGCGCGAGGGCCTCGAACGCGACGGGCTGCGGCGGCTGCTCGTGGCCGGCGTCGCGCGCACCATCGACGACGTGCCGCCGAGCGAGGCCATCGCCGGGCCCCTCGAGGTGATCCTCGATCGCACGCGCCTCGACGATCCGATCCGCATCCAGGAGGCGCTCGAGCGCGCCTTCGCGGCGAGCGGGCGTGCCCACGTCCACCCCGAGGACGAGCCGACCATCGCGCTCGCGCGCGGCCTCGCGTGCCCGTCGTGTGCGCGCACGTTCGATCCGCCGAGCGCGGGTCTGTTCTCGTACAACGTGGCGACCGGCGCGTGCGCCACCTGCCGCGGCTTCGGGCGCACCATCGGGATCGACTGGAGCAAGGTGGTGCCCGACGAGAGCAAGACCCTCGCCGAGAACGCCATCCGCGCCTGGGCTGGCAAGAGCGCCCAGTGGGAGCGCGGCGAGCTGCGCAAGCTGTGCCGGCGCGAGGGCATCCCGCTCGACGTACCGTGGCGCGACCTCCGCGAGGAGCAGCGCCGGCGGATCCTCGACGGTGAACCGGGCGGCTACGAGGCCGGCGTGTTCCCCGGCGTCCGCGCCTGGTTCAAGTGGCTCGAGGCGCGCACCTACAAGATGCACGTGCGCGTCTTCCTCGCGCGCTACCGCAGCTACGACCCGTGCGTCGACTGCGGAGGCAGCCGCCTCGCCGCCGAGGCGAGGAGCTACCGCGTCGATGCGCTCTCGCTCCCCGAGTGGCATCGCCTCTCGATCGCCGAGGCCCACGCGCGCCTCCTCGCCCTCGCCTGCAGCGACGCGGGGGCCACGCGGGCGCGCGACGCGCTCCTCTCGCGCCTGCGTTACCTCGAGGCGGTCGGCCTCGGACACCTCGCGCTCGACCGCCCCGCGCGCACGCTCTCGGGCGGCGAGGCGCAGCGCGTGAGCCTCACCGCGGCGCTCGGCACGTCGCTGGTCGGCGCGCTGTTCGTCGTGGACGAGCCGACCGTCGGCCTCCACGCGACCGACATCCCGCCCCTCGTCGACGCCCTGCGCGCGCTCGCGCACGCGGGCAACGCCGTCGTGGTCATCGAGCACGACCCCCAGGTGATCGCGGCGTGCGATCGCGTGGTGGAGTTCGGCCCGGGCGCGGGCCCGGACGGCGGGCGCATCCTGTTCGACGGGGCCCCGACCGCCCTCGCGGAGCGGGCCGATCTCCCGACGGGACGTGCCCTGGCCGCGGCTCTACACCCCGCGGCCCCGCGCGCTCCGAGAAGGCGCACGTCCCGGGGCGCGCTGCACCTCGGCAACGTCTCCGGTCACAACCTGCGCGGCGTCGACGTCGATTTCCCGCTGGGCATGCTCACGGTGGTGACGGGGCCTTCGGGCAGCGGCAAGTCCACGCTCGTCGGCGCCGTGCTCGCGCCCGCCGTCTCGCGCGCGCTCGGGCACCCGACGCCCGAGGCCCCGCTCGCGCACGACGTCCTCGCTGGCGTCGCCGGCCTCGGCGCGGTCATCACGGTCGACCAGGCGCCGCTCGGGCGCACCTCGCGCGGCAACCCGGCCACCTACACCAAGGCGTGGGACCACGTCCGCCTCTTGTTCGCGACCGAGGGCACGGGCACCGGCGGCGCGAGCCTGCCCGCCGCCCACTTCTCGTTCAACAGCGAGGGCGGCCGGTGCTCCACGTGCTCGGGCGAGGGCTACGAGACCGTCGAGATGCAGTTCCTCGCCGACGTCGCGGTGCTATGCCCGGTCTGCCAGGGCAAGCGCTTCGGACCCGAGGTGCTCTCGGTGCTCGTGCGCGGCCACAGCGTCGCCGACCTCCTCGGCAAGACGGTCTCGGAGGTCATGGCCTTTGCGGCGTGGAACCCGAAGGCGATGCCGTCGAGCGCCTGGGTCAAGCTGCAACGCGCGCTCGCGCCGCTCGAGCGCGTGGGCCTCGGCTACCTCCCGCTCGGCCAGCCGCTGCCCACCCTGTCCGGTGGCGAGGCGCAGCGACTCAAGCTCGCGAGGGCGCTGGTCGAGGTGGGCGAGCTCGCCGCGCGCAAGCGGGCCCACGAGGCGCTGGTGATCGTCGACGAACCGAGCGCGGGGCTCCACGCCGTCGACGTGGACAAGGTGGTCGCGGCGCTCGACGCGCTCGTCGACCAGGGCGCCACGGTCATCGTCGTGGAGCACGACCTCTCGGTGATCCGTGCAGCCGATCACGTGATCGATCTGGGCCCGGGCGGAGGGGCCGAGGGCGGCCGCATCGTGGCCGCGGGCACGGTCGACGCGGTCACCCACGCCGCCACCCGCACGGGCCTCGCGCTGCGCGGAGAGGTGACGGCGAACGTCCGCGTCGACGCCCGACCGCACGCCACGCCCGACGCCATCGTCCTGCGCCACGCCCGCGAGCACAACCTCAAGGACGTCTCGCTCACCATCCCGCGCGGCAAGCTCGTGGTCGTCACGGGGCCCTCGGGCAGCGGCAAGTCCACGCTCGCGTTCGACGTGATCTTCGCCGAGGGACAGCGGCGCTTCCTCGAGACGTTGAGCGCCTACGCGCGCCAGTTCCTCCCCACCCTGCCGCGGCCCGACGTGGAGACCGTCCTCGGGGTCCCGCCCTCGATCGCCCTCGAGCAGCGCACCACGCGCGGCGGCCGCACCTCCACGGTGGCGACCGTCACCGAGGTCGCCCACTACCTGCGCCTGCTCTACGCCAAGGTCGGCACGCCGCACTGCCCGAGCTGCGACACCGCCATCGAGGCCATCGACGAGCGCACGATCCTCGACCGCATCTCCGCGCTCGACGAGCCCGTGATGGTGCTTTCGCGGGCCATCCGCGCGCGCAAGGGCACCCACCTCGACGTGTTCACGCTGGCCACGCGCGCGGGGTACCAAGAGGCGTTCGTCGATGGCGCCCGCGTCGCGATCGAGCCTCCGCCGAGCCTCGCGCGCAACAAGGAGCACACCATCGAGCTCGTGGCCGCCGAGGGCGCCCCGGGCACCTTCGAGACCGCGCGCCTGCGGGACGCCTTGCGGCGCGGCGACGGAGAGCTCCTCGTGCGCACGCTCGCGCGGCGCCCGAAGGAGTTCGTGCTGAGCTCGACCCGCGCGTGCCCGAAGTGTGGCCAGGGCGTGCCGGAGCTCGATCCGCGCTGGTTCTCGTTCAACACCGCGCAGGGTCGTTGCGGGGCGTGCGAGGGCGAAGGCCGTGTCGGCGAGGAGCCGCACACCCGCGTCTGCAAGGCGTGCCAGGGCACCCGGCTCGCGCCGATCCCACGGGGCGTCCGGCTCGCCGGCGAGACCTACGCCGCGTTCTCTGCGCGCCCGGTGAGCGACGCCGTGGTGTGCACGCAGGCGCTCGTGAAGCAGCTCGGGGCCCACCCGCTCGCGGGCGCGGCCCTCGCCGAGCTCGCGCGACGCGTGGCCTTCCTCGACCGCGTCGGGCTCGGCTACCTCTCGCTCGATCGACCGGCGCGCACGCTGTCGGGCGGCGAGATGCAGCGCCTGCGGCTCGCGGCGCAGCTCGGATCGGGCCTCACCGGCGCGCTCTACGTGCTCGACGAGCCCACCATCGGCCTGCACCCGCGAGACACCCAGCGCCTCGTCGACAACCTGCGGGCGCTCGTCGACACTGGCTCCACGGTCATGGTCGTCGAGCACGACGAGGCCACGATCCGCGCTGCGGACTGGGTGATCGACATCGGCCCCGTGGGTGGTCGCGAAGGCGGGCACGTGGTCGCCTCGGGGCCAACCGAAGAGGTGCTGGGCGACCCGAGCTCGCCGACGGCGCGCGCGCTCGCCGATCGTACGCCCGTTCGCACGGCGACGTACGCCAGCAAGCCGAAGGAGCTCGTGCTCACCAACGCCCGGGGGCACAACCTGCAGGGGGTCGACCTCCGCGTCCCGCTCGGGCGCCTCACCGTCGTGGCGGGGGTGTCGGGGAGCGGCAAGAGCACCCTCGTGCAGCGCGTGTTCTATCCGGCCTTGCGCCGCGCGCTCGAGCTCGAGGCCGACCCGGCGCTGCCGTTCGACAAGCTCACGGGCGTCAAGGCCGTCGAGCGGGCGCTCGCCGTGGATCAATCGCCGATCGGGCGCACCCCGCGCTCGGTCCCCGCCACGTTCCTCGGCGTCTTCGACGCCATCCGCAAGCTGTACGCGAGCACCCCCGAGGCCCAGGTGCGGGGCTTCTCGCCGGCCCGGTTCAGCTTCAACGCGGCCGCGGGTGGACGCTGCGCCGCGTGCGAGGGCGCAGGACTCCTCGTCAGCGAGATGAGCTTCTTGCCCGACGTCGTCGCGCCGTGCGAGGCGTGCGCCGGGCTGCGCTTCGACGCGGCCACGCTCGCGGTGCGCTGGCACGGCAAGTCGATCGGCGAGGTGCTGCAGACCACCGCCGCCGACGCCGCCCAGTTCTTCGCTGCCTTCCCCGCCATCGCGAGGCCGCTCGCCGTCCTCGACGATCTCGGCGTCGGCTACCTGATGCTCGGTCAGGCGTCGAACACCCTCAGCGGTGGCGAGGCACAACGCCTCAAGCTGGCCGCCGAGCTCGGCCAGGAGTCGCGGCGCCATCGACCGACGGTCTACGTGCTCGACGAGCCCACGACGGGTCTGCATCGCGGAGACGTTCGTCGGCTCGTCGACGTGCTCTTCCGGCTCGTCGCGCGCGGCGACACGCTCGTCGTGGTCGAGCATCACCCCGACCTCATCGCGAGCGCGGACCACGTCGTCGAGCTCGGTCCAGAGGGCGGCGCGCAGGGCGGCCGTATCGTCGCCACTGGCACACCGGCGGAGGTTGCGCGCGCGCAGTCCGCGACCGGGCGAGTACTGCGTGAGCTGCTCGCGCTGCCCTCGCAGCGACGTCGCACGGCGAGTACAGTGTCTCGGTGACCCGTGTGATGATCGTAGACGACGAGCCCGGGCTGCTCGAGATCCTCGAGCGCGCGCTGCGGCGCAGCGGCTACGACGTCACCACGCACGGCAGCGGCGCCGACGCGGTGCTCGACATGGTCGACGGTCGCCTGCCCGACGTCCTCGTCACCGACGTGCGCATGCCGATGGTCGGCGGCGTGGAGCTGCTCGACTACGTGCGCGATCGCCACCCGGCACTGCCGGTGATCGTGATCACGGGCCACCGCACCACGAGCTCGATGCGCGGGGTGCCGGTGCTCGAGAAGCCCTTCGCGATGTCGACGCTGATCGAACAGATCGAGCGCGTCGCGCCGCGCGCCTGAGGGCCGCGCCCGAGGGGCGTCAGGGCCACGAGCAAGCGGCCGCGGCCTTGGGGTCGGTGACCGCTGCGCAGCGGTGCTCGTTGGGGTGCGAGAGGTAGTAGAGATCGGTGCCCTCGGTCGCGAAGTAGTGCGCGAGGACGTTGGTCAGGTAGCTGCCCGTGTCGAAGTTCTTGCACGGGTCGGGCGGATCGAACCCGTGGACGCCCTGCGGCACGATGTACGCCGTGAGCACCCCGGCCAGCGTGCCGCTGGGGCGCCAGCCGGTCTTCTGCGCGTCGAGGCGCGGGGCCCACACGGTCTTCTCCTCACCCGACGCTCCCGCCTTCGCGAGGCGCGCGAGCCGGAGCGGGACGGCGGGCCGCTGGTGCGCGTAGAGCATCTTGCCCTCGGCGAGGTCCTCGGGATCGAAGAGGGCGTTCGCGCACACCTTGGAGCCCGACGGGTAGGTCGCGGCGTCCGTGCACCCCGGGAAGCCCGACACGTCGGGCGCGCAGCCCGCGCCGGCGGGGTGACGACCGAGCCACGCGATGCCCTCGATGACGTGGTTGGTCAGCAGGAACTTGTTGGGGGTCATCCCGTAGAGCGAGAGGAGAGCGTCGGGCGCGACGTAGTCCGGGTAGTCGGGCGCGAGCACGTTCTCCGGGCGCAGGAAGGGGATGGCGCCGTGGATCCGGGCGGCGGCGATCCCCGTGTTCACCGGCACGTTCATGTCGCCGACGGTGTTGAGCGTGAGGACACCCGCGGGCGGCACGACGCGCCCGTTCTCGTCGAAGCGCGTCTTCACGTAGTAGTAGGGCGCGAAGGTGACCGGGTCGGCCGGATCGAGCGCGATCTGCGAGAGCGCGAGGAGCTTGCGGAAGTCGGGCGTCTGGCGCTTGAGGCCGAATCCCTCGGCGGGCGCGACCAGCGTGCTGCCCGCGTCCCACTTGCGTGTCTGGTAGGCGGCGCCGCGCTCGCCCCAGGTGGAGACGAGCGCGAGCGGCGCGACGCCCTCGCCGACGTTGCAGACCTTGCCGTAGCGCTGCACCGAGCCCGCCTTGTACGTGGCAATGACCACCGCGTCGTCCTGCGAGGCGGGCAACGCGATGCGGAAGTCGGCCTCCCCCGAGTCGGACTTGGCCTTGGTCACGCGCGCGCAGCGGAGCTCGCCCGTCGTGTGGTTCTCCACCACGACGTCGACCCCCTCCTGGACCTTGTCGTGGGCGAGGCAGCCGATCTCGATCTCGAGGTCGTCGTTCAGATCCACGACCACCCAGCGCAGGCTCTTGTCCCCGGCCGCGCACGCGGTCCGCTTCTGCTTGTCCTTGGGCAGCGGGATCGGCTTGCCCATGTCGTCGAGCTTCAGCTTCCCGGCGCCGTCGCGCTCGAAGTCGAACCGCGACTCGGCGGGCACGCTGACGATGAGGGGGCCCATCACGCGGAGGTCGACGGCCTCGACCACTCCACCCTGGAACGAGCGGACGCCGATGTCGCTCAGCGACCCGCCGCCGGCCATGGGCGCCGTCGCCGTCACGTACGGGTCGACCGCGCCCGCGAGCGAGGAGAGGATGCCGCCGAGCGACCCACCCCACGCGTAGTAGCGGTTGGCCTCGCCGCCGACGTCGGGGACGCCGTTGCCATCGAAGTCCCCGGCGAGGTCGGGCACGCCGTCGCCGTCCCAGTCGTACTTGCGCGTGCCGTCGAAGGTGCGCAGCGCGCGCGTGACGAGCACCTCCTCGAGCGCCGCCTGGCGGACGAGGTCGCGCGTGTGGAAGAGGTAGGCGCTCCAGTAGTCCCGGCCCGACTCGTTGGCGAGCAGGCCGTCGCCGTTCAGATCGCGCACGCGCGAGCGCACGAACGCCTTGGCGAACGGCTGGAGGCACGCCGCGCGGAAGAACCCCGCGGCGAGCGCGTAGGTGCCGTCGTCGAGCTCGAGCCCGTGCCCTGGCGCGTTCATCGCGAGGGTGGCGACGCCGTGGCGCGCCAGCTCGCCGGCGAAGGCGAGCCCCTCGGTCATGTTCCCCGTGTAGCCGTGGCCGTAGTACGTGACGGGGAACGGCTGCTTGTGCCCCACGGACGGCTTGGGCACCACGAGGAAGAACGACACCTCCGTGTCCGAGTGCTTCATCGCGCCGGTCTTCGAGTCGTAGTCGATGGTGGCGTAAGGGGAGACGTCCTTCACGTCGCCGAGCAGCCACGGGACCTTGAGCGTCGCGACGACGATGTGGTCGACCCAGTCGTAGCCGTCGACGAGCCGCTTGCCCGCCGGGCCGCCGAGGCCGAACACCTGGTCGACCATCTTGCCGAGGGTCTCCTTGAGCTTGGGCGTGACGCGCGCGACGAAGCGGGACTCCTTGGGTGTGTTCTGCTCCACGCACTCGGGGGCGGTCGCCCAGCTGGCCGGGTCGGTGTCGTCCGCGTCGACCTTGCCCACCGCCTTCATGGGCTTGATGTCCGGCGGGTAGTCGTTGCCGATCCAGGCCGCCTTGCCCTTGCCGTAGGCGCCGTCCTTCCACGCGAACAGATCGCTCACGGTGGCCTGCGTGGTGAACGTGAAGGCGAACTGCACGTGGTCGATCGGGTGCGCGCCGAGGCCGTAGTACTTGGGCTTCTCGGCCATCCGGTCGGCGAGCCGCTGGACCGAGGCCTTCTGCGACGGGTGGTGCACCCACGCGAACGGCGACTGCACCGCCTTGCCGTCCTTGCCCTTGAGGCGATCGGTGACCACCACCGCGTACTCGGTGAGCTCGTCGAGCGGGATCATCGGGCGCAGGATGAGGCTGTTGGTCTCCGATTCGTAGAATGTGTAGAGCCCGTCCACGCCGTTGGTGGGGCGCTTTCCCTGCGGGAAGTTCGGGTGATCGAGCACGCCGTCGAAGTCGGTGTCCTCACCGGGATCGAGCACGCCATCACCGTCGAGATCCTCTTCGCGGGTCTCGAACAGCAGGTTGGCCTCGCCCTTGGCTGGATCGTTGGGCCAGTAGCGAGCGAGCTCGCGCAGCGTGACCGGGAAGTTGCCGCCGCCGAGGTCGAGCGGGACCGGGACACCCGTGGTGAGGTTGACCAGGTAGACGACGTCGTCCTCCGGCGCGAAGTCGTCCTCGGCGTGGTGGGCCTTGACGTCCTCGGCGTCGAGCGGACGATCGAACGGGATGCTGATCGGCGCGAAGGTGCCGAACCCCTCGAGCTTGCCGAACTGCTCCCGTGCGTGGCGCTCGATCTCGGTGGGGGCGAGCATCGAGACGTTGAGGCGGCGGCCCGTGCGCGAGCTCGGATCCGGCCAGGTGGCGACGTCGTTGGGCAGCGGGATCTCGGGCAGTGGCTTGCGCCCGAGATCGAACACGACCTTGGGCCCACCGGTCTCGGTGGTGCGGCGGACGCCACCCGGCGCCTCGTCGACGCCGCAGCCTGGTCCACTGGCCGCTGCGACCACGACGAGCAAGGGGAGAGCGCGGGCCAGGAGTCGCTGGAGGAAGGACGCCATTGGTTGCCTCAGAATTGCACGCCGACGCGGCCTTGCACGACCGACTGTGGCTTCTTGCCGAGTCCGCCTGCGTCGTCGAAGGCGTGGCCCGGGAACAGGACCCCCGCCTGCACGCCGAGCTGGAGGAGGGTCGCGGCCGAGAGCCCCTTGTGCCACTCGGCGCCGACGTCGAGCTCGAGCCCGAGATCCCGCGACTTGACCGAGCCGCCCTCGTAGTTGGCCTCGCCCGTGGTGGCGGTGCGGTACGGGTCGACGACGTCGCTGGTGGCGACGGCCACGACCGCGCCCGCCTTGAGATCCAGGCACCTGCAGGGTCGGAAGACGACGGTGGGGTTGAGGTACTGCGCGCCGAACACGCCACCATTGGATGTGAGGAAGCGCGCGCCGGGCATCGGGCGCGCGACGAGCGACGGGTCGAGCGCGTTGGTCGCGGCCCGCGCGGTCTGGAAGTGCAGGAGGAACGGGAACAGCACGAGCCCGATCTGGTGGTTCGGGTCGAACGTGAAGCGCCGGACGGTGCCGTCGTACGGGTCGGCGTCGCCGCTCGCGTAGCCACCCTCGAGCTGCACCACCCACCGCCCGAGGCTCGGCCCCGACTCGGGCTTGCTGCGTCCGACGACGCCGATGACGACAGCGCCGCCGTACGACGCGATGGTCTGCTCGAGATGGTCGAGCGCGCGGATGGCGGTGGTCTTGCCGCGGACGACCGCGACCTCGGCGGAGAAGAAGGCGTAGACGTCGTCGGCGAGCGTGGTCGCCGTGCGCGCCGCGACGTCGCCGATCCACACGTCGTTGCGGCCGTCGCGACCGCTGCCGTCCTCCTCGCGAACCTTCTGCCAGCGCCGCGTCCCGAAGAAGCCGAACTGCGTGTGGTCCTTCTCCCAGTAGGTGCTGAGCACCGCCTGGTAGGTGCGGTCGCCACGGCTCCACGAGGCGGTCGCGTCCGAGACCACCGCGTCGCCGGCCACCGCCACGACCCACGGCGAGGTCTTGCCGAGTGGGCGGGTGGCGAACGCGGCACGCGCGACGATCGACCCGAGCTTGTAGTCCCCGAAGAGGGGCGCGTGATCGCCGTCGTTGGCGAGCACCCCCATGCCCCAGTGGTTGCCCACGAACCCGAGGCGGAACAGACCGACGCCAGTGGTGAGGTCGGCGTAGGCGTAGCGGAGCCGCGCGAACGGCGGCAGCGTCTCGTCGCGCGCCCGATCGCCCGCGGCGCCGACGCCCTGGGTGGTGTCGCCGAGGATCCAGTTCGGCGCGAGGTCGGCCTGGACGACGACCTTCAACGTCTCGTAGACGCTCAGCTGTCCACCGAGCCGCAGCCACAGCGTCGCCCAGTTGCGTTGCCCGAGGGCGAGCTGGTCGGACGCAGTGACCGGCGCCGTGAGCCGCAGACGGCTGTCGTTCTCGTAACGGAGCTGCAGCTCGCCGTGGAACGAGAGGGCGACCTTGTCGGGGCCGCTCGGCAGGAACGGCATGCGGTGCGTGTCGTTCACGAGGCGCGGGAGGTTCTTCGGCACGTCGTCGTCGGCGCGCGCCGGAGCCGCCACGCCAGCGATCGCGACCAGCCAAGGAAGACCGAGCAGGAAGAACGCCGACGGTGCGCGCGGCATACGTGGCTACGTGTAGCCGACCTCGGGCCGCCTGGCCAAAGACCGCGGGCGGACGCTAGGCCGCGGCCGAGCCCTTGCGGTGGCCTTCGCGCGTGGGGAGCTCGACGAGCTCGACCTCGAGGACCTCGGGGTCTGCCGCCTCGATGCCCGCGGCGACCAGCGCCGCGTGGATGCCGGCGCGGGCCTCCACGATGGCAGCACGCTGGACGTCGACGTCGAGGGCGAGCGCGAGATCGTCGGCGTGCACGCGGGCCTCGTCGAGCGCGCGACGGAGCTTCTTGAGGCGGGTGATGGCCGCGGCGTCGGCCGCGGTGCTCGCGATGGCGGGCGTGGCCTGGGCCAGCACCGACGCGAGCGTGGCGACCTGCGCGGTGGCCTGGGCGATGGCCTCGATGGCGGTGCGCCGGGTGTCGAGGGCTGCCAGGTCGCGCTCGGCCTTCTCGCGAACGGCGTCTTTCAGGAAGTCCTTGGGGGTGCTCATTGGATCGTTCTACCGCAGGCATACATACCTGCGCAAGCGTTCAGTCTCTGGGCGGCGGAGGGCCACCTCGGGTGCTAGCCTCCCGCGCGATGCACAAGCCCTCCTTCGCCGCGTCCCTGACGCTGGCGCTCTCCGTGGTCGCGGGTTCTCACGTCGCTGGCTGTGGCGGTCACACGACGGAGGGCGAGCCCGTGCTCCCGGCGACGGATGCCGGCGTGGACTCCCCAGCCCCCGTGGCGCAGAGCCTCACCATCACGGAGGTGTCGTTCAACCAGGCCGTGAAGATCCCGGTCTTCGTGGACGGTCTCCGCGCGGAGTCGTCGGTGCCGGTGATCGTCGGGCGCCCGGCCTTCGTGCGCGTGGGCACCAAGCCGGCCAAGGGCTGGACCCGCAAGAACGTGAAGGCGACGCTGACGCTGAAGAACGCCGCGGGGGTCGCGGTCACCTTCGACGCGAAGCGGTCGGTCGGGCCCAACGCCTCCACCGAGGCCGACCTGAGCTCCACCTTCAACTTCGACGTGCCCGGCGAGGCCATCGACGGGACGAGCACGCTGGCCGTCACGCTCGTGCCCGAGGCCGGCGGCGAGCCGTTCGCGCGCATGCCCGAGGGTGACGTGTTCGAGCCGTTGCTCGCGAAGAGCTCCGGGCCGCAGCTCAAGATCGTCGTCGTGCCCGTGCGCTACGGCGCCGACGGCAGCAACCGTGTGCCAGACACGAGCGCCGACGCGCTCGCGGGCTACGCGAACACCCTCTACTCGATGTACCCGACCGCCAAGGTCGAGATCACCGCGCACGAGCCCTACGACTGGAAGGACGCGACCGACGCGGACGGCACCGGGTGGGACTCGTTGCTCGAGGCGATGATCGAGCTCCGGGCGGCGGACAAGGCGCCCAAGGACGTCTACTACTACGGCATCTTCAAGCCGAACGACTCGTTCTGGAAGTACTGCAAGGGGGGGTGTGTCCTCGGACTGTCCGGACAGTTGACCAACCCGAACGATGCGACCGGACGCGCGAGCATCGGGGTCGGCTACGCCGACGAACAGTCCGCGGACACCATGGCCCACGAGATCGGTCACGCGCACGGACGCGGCCACGCGCCCTGCGGCGGCCCTCGTGGCGTCGACAAGAAGTTCCCCTACTCGGACGGCTCCATCGGCGTGTACGGCTTCGACCTCGAGACCAAGGACCTCCACGATCCCGGCTACTACGACGTCATGGGCTACTGCGAGCCACGCTGGATCTCCGACTACACGTACAAGGCGCTCTACGACCGCATCAGCTTCGTCAACGCGGCCAAGTCGGAGATCGGGGTCGTCACGAGCCCGAAGGCCTACCGCATCGTGCGCGTCGATCCGAAGGGAAAGCTCGTGTGGGGCAAGAAGCTCATCCTCGACACGCCGCCCGAAGGCGAACCGCACGAGCTCGAGATCACCACCGACACCGGCACCACGAAGATCACGGCGCAGCTCTACCGCTACGGCGATCTGCCCGGTGGCATGCTGATCATCCCCGAGCCGACCATCCCGGTCCGCGCCGTTGGCGTCAGCGGCATCGTCGGTGTCAGCCGGCTGACCCTCGGCCACTGAGCCTCCGCTGCGACCCCTGGACCCGCTCCCGCTGCGTTCTTCCTCGAAAGTCGCGTTGCATCTCTGCAACGCGCCCCGTGGGAGAGGCGTCACCGCAGGTGGACGCCTCTGACATCGCTGCCAGAGACGCAGATGCGCACCCCGCGGCAAGAATGCGACAGGCCCACATTGTGGGACAGCGGGGACAGCCGCCTTTTCGCTGGGAAATCGAAAACGCTTTCCTTTGGCACGAGGAATGCTTAATAGGAGGCCGTCATGGCCAACCTCCCCCACCCCGATCGGCGTGCGCTCGAGCGCTCGACGCTCCGTGGGTATGCGCGGGAGGAGCTCGACGAGGTCGAGAGCGGCATGCATCCCCTGTCTTTCGGGGAGCTCGGCGCCCGCCTCGCCCAGCTGCGGGCCGAGCTCGCGCGCGAAGCCGCCTTCGGCGTCTGAGCTCGCAGCCCAGGGGCTTCGCGTGGGTCCAGGGCTTCGCGCGCGTGTAGGCTCGTACACATGGGTGACGCGTGGAACACACGTTTGGCGGCGGTCCTCGAGGCGGCGGCGTTCGCCCCCTACGGGACCGTGATCGAAGCAACCGGTGGGTCGCTCGCCGCCAACCAGGGCACGGCCGCCCGCTTCGACCAGGCCACCCGCCTGCTGAACGAGCGGCCGGAGGCACGCCTCGCCATCTCGGTGTTCCGGTGCGCCGCCCAGACGAGCCAGCCGTTCACGGTACGGCTGCTCGAGAAGCACCCCTGCTCGACCCAGATCTTCGTGCCGATGAACGCGGCCCGGTATCTCGTGATCGTCGCCCTCGGCGGCGACACCCCCGATCTCGCGACGCTCTCGGCGTTCGTCGCGCACGGGGCCCAGGCGATCGCCTATCACCCCGGGGTCTGGCACCACCCGATGGTCGCGCTCGACGCCACGATCGACTTCGTGTGCTTCGTGCACGAGGACGGGACCGCCCGCGACTGCGTCGTGCACCCGCTCGCGCGACCAGGCACGATCACGTATTGATCACCAGGCAGCGCGGTAGGTCGCGGCGAGCGCGTCGAGCTCCTCGTCGGTCTGGCTCCAGATGCCCTCCGACCAGCTGAAGACGTCGGCAGGGCGCGTGTCCGGGTCCTCGACGGGCAGCACGTGCACGTGCAGGTGGACGGAGCTCTGCGTGAGCTCGCCCGCCGCCGAGCCCGTGGACGCGAGGTAGACACGGCGGGGCGCCCGGACGCGCTCGAGCATGCGCGCTGCGTGGAGGCTCGTGCGCTCGACGCGGGCCCAGAGCGTGTCGTCCACCTCGCCGTAGGAGACGCAGTGCGGGCGCGGCATCACGAGCACGTGACCGAAGCACCGCACGAAGCGCGGGACCAGCACGAGCACGTCGTCCTCGTCGTGGAGGACCCAGGTGCGGGTGATCCCGTCGCGCAGCGCGCACATCAGGCAGGAAGGACGGCCCACCTCGGCGCGGATCCGCTCGAGCGCCTGCTCACGCGTGAGGAGGGTCGGCATCGCCGCGTCAGGGGTCGGCTCGCTCGACGGGCGCCGGGTCGACGGCGGGGAGCGGTGGCCCCTCGAGCCACACCGTCGCGAGCGGCGGCAGGTCGATCGTCAGCGAGGCTGGCTGTCCGTGGTGGGCGATGGAATCGGCCATCAGGCTTCCGCAGCCCTGACCGCTGCCACCGAAGCGCCGGTCGTCGGTGTCGAGCACGACGCGATACTCACCGGCGATCGGCACGCCGATGCGATACCCTCGACGGGCAATCGGGGTCGCGTTCAGGACGCACACGAGGTAGCGCGAGCGCCGCCGCTCGAAGCGCAGGATCGAGGCCACGCTGTTGCCGTGGTCGTTGGCGTCGATCCACTGGAAACCAGCCGGATCGACGTCGGCTTCCCAGAGCTCGGGGCGCGCGACGTAGGCCTCGTTGAGGGCCCGCACCAGGGCCTGCACCCCGGCGTGCGCGGGCTCGTGCTCGAGGTGCCAGTCGAGCGAGCGCGCCTCGCTGAACTCGCGCTCCTGCGCGAGCTCGCTGCCCATGAACAGGAGCTTCTTGCCGGGGTGCGCCCACATCCACCCGTAGAGCGCGCGCAGGTTGGCGAAGCGCTGGAACGGGTCGCCTGGCATCTTGCCGAGCATCGAGCCCTTCATGTGCACGACCTCGTCGTGCGACAGCGGGAGGACGAAGGTCTCGCTCCAGGCGTACATCAACCCGAAGGTGATCTTGCCGTGGTGATGGCTGCGGAACAGCGGATCCATCGAGAAGTACTGGAGCGTGTCGTGCATCCAGCCCATGTTCCACTTGAACGAGAAGCCGAGGCCGCCGAGGTGGGTCTTGCGGCTCACGCCCGGCCACGCGGTGGACTCCTCGGCGATGACCATCGCGCCCGGGCATCGCTCGTCGACGGCGTCGTTGAGCGCGCGGAGGAAGTCGACGGCGGCGAGGTTCTCGTGGCCGCCGAAGCGGTTCGCGACCCACTGCCCATGGCTCTTGCCGTAGTCGAGGTAGAGCATCGAGGCGACCGCATCGACGCGCAGCCCGTCGAAGTGGAAGCGCTCCAGCCAGAAGAGCGCGCTCGCGAGCAGGAAGTTCTTCACCTCGGGGCGACCGTAGTTGAACACCATGGTGCCCCACTCGGGGTGCTCGCCCTGACGCGGATCGAGGTGCTCGTAGACGGCGCTGCCGTCGAAGCGCCGGAGGCCGTGAGCGTCGCGCGGGAAGTGCGCCGGCACCCAGTCGAGGAGCACGCCGATGCCCTCCCGGTGGAACGCATCGACGAGGCGCTGCAGATCCTCGGGCGAGCCGTAGCGGCTCGTGGCGGCGAAGTAGCCGGTGACCTGGTAGCCCCACGAGCCGTCGTAGGGGTACTCGGTGACGGGCATGAGCTCGACGTGGGTGAAGCCCATGTGCTTCACGTACGGGACGAGCTTCTCCTCGATCTCGCGGTAGGTGAGGAAGCGGCCGGTGTGCCCGCCGCCCGGGAGGTTCTGCGCGCCGACGCCGCGCTCGTGCGGCACCCGCGCGAACCCGCCGAGGTGCACCTCGTAGATCGACATGGGCGCACGCCGGGGATCGGTGGCCTTGCGGCGCTCGAGCCAGGCCTCGTCGTGGAACTCGGCGCGCGGCAGGCCGTGCACGACGCCGCCGTTGTGCGGGCGCACCTCGCACTGGAAGGCGAAAGGATCGAGCTTGAGGTGCGCGCGGCCCCGCGCGTCGACGATCTCGAGCTTGTAGACGCTGCCGAGGGGCACGTCGGGCACGAACAGCTCCCAGATCCCGTGGGGGCTGATGCGGCGCAGCGTGTGACGGCGGCCGTCCCACAGGTTGAAATCGGCCGACACCCGCACCGCGCGCGCCTCGGGGGCGAACACGGCGAACGACACGCCGGCGACGCCGTCGATGGTGCGCGGGTGCGCCCCGAGCACCTCGTAGAGCCGCAGGTGGTTGCCCTCGTGGAAGAGGTGCGCGTCGAGCGGACCGAGGGTGGGGAGGAAGGCGTAGGGGTCGCGCTCGCCGTCGATGCGGTAACGGAAGATGGCCTTGGCCTCGGGGAAGCGGGCCTCGAACAGCCCGCCCTCGTGGATCCGCACGGCCTCGCGAGCCGGTAGGGCTGGATCGTCGGGCTCGACGTGGACGGAGAGGCGGCCCGGCCGGAACATACGGACGACGACGCCGTCGGCCACGAGGTGCGCACCGAGGAGGGTGTGCGGGTCGGCGTGCTCGGCAGCGAGGATTCGTTCGACGTCGCGCGGGTCGAGATCCACGGCCCCATCGGAGCACGGATCGTCGGGGGGGTGCTACACAACGAACATGATCGAGCGGCGCGGCGCGGCGGCGTACGAGGCCGTCCCCTACACGAGCCTCCCGTATCCACGCACCCACCCCGATCACCTGTGCTGCATGGCGCGGCTCGCGGGGATCGCGGCGCCGACGGTGGAAGAGGCGGCGGTGCTCGAGATCGGGTGCGGCAGCGGTGGAAACCTGCTCCCGATGGCCGCCCACCTGCCGCACGCACGTTTCGTCGGTGTCGATCTGGCGGCCGCCGAGCTGGCCCGCGCCCCCTTCGTGCCCAGCAACGTCGAGCTCCGCGCGACGAGCGGCACGATGGTCGAGGGGCGCTTCGACTACGTGATCGCGCACGGGGTCTGGTCGTGGATCCCCGAGGACGATCGGCGCGCGCTGCTCGCGGCCATCCGCCGGGTGCTCACCCCGACCGGGGTCGCGTTCGTGAGCTACAACGTGCTGCCCGGCTGGCACCTCCGCGGGGCGTTCCGCGCGATGTTGCGCGCGCACACGGCGGGGCGCGCCGCGGGCGAGGCGGTCTCCGCCGCCAAGGAGCTGCTCGCCTACCTCGACCGGTCCGCGCCGCGCACGGGCGCCTACCGCGCGGCGCTCGACGAAGAGCGCGCGCGGCTCGCGGCAGCCGACGACGGGTATCTGTTCCACGAGCTCCTCGAGGAGCACAACCACCCGGTGTCCGTGGAGACGTTCGTCGCCGAGGCGGGCGCCGCCGGCCTCTCGTACCTGTGCGAGGCCGACCCGCTCGCGAACCCGACGGCGGGCACCAGGCGAGCCCTCCTGCCGCTCGTGGGCGACGACCCGATCGCGGTCGAACGCGCGCTCGACTGGGCTCGCGGTCGGAGCTTCCGCTGCTCCCTCCTCGTGCGCGCGGACGCCCCGCGTGGGCCACGACCCGGCGAGGGCTGGTTCGTCGAGACGCGTCTCGAGAGGGTCGGAGACTCGTTCCGCGCGGACGACGTCGAGGTGCAGGTGTCGCCCCGCGTGGCCGCCGACCTCGAACGCGCGACCGCGGTCCACCCCGACGCGGCGCCGATCGACGCGCTCGACGACGAGCACGTGGCCCTGCACGAGGCCGGGCTGCTCGTGCTGCGCCCACGCGCCCTCGGGCTCTCTGCGACCGGCGCGCCCACGGCGGTCGCGCGCGCGTTCGCGGCGACGACGGAGCTCTCCTGGGTCGGAAACCGCCGGCACGAGCCGATCGCGCTCGACCCGACCCTGCGCGCCGCCCTCGGCGATCCGGAGACCGCGCGTCCGCTCTTGCACGCACTCGCGTTCCTGGGCTGAGCCACCCGGGCTATGATGCCGGCGATGCGAACGCTCGAGACCCCGCCGCGCGCCGTCGTCGGAGCCGATGGCTCCCCTGCCTTCGGCTCGTTCTCGGGGCCACTGCCGCACGTCGACCTCGCACCGCTGCGCGTCTCGATGCTGCGTCGCCTCGCGATGCGCAAGCGCTGGGTCTACGTGGCCATCGCCAACCGCGAGGTGTTCGTCGGGCTCGCGATCGTCGACCTCGGATACGCGACCAAGACCTTCGCGTTCGTCTACCGCGACGGCACGTTGCTGTCGGATCGCACGGCCCTCGGCCCGAGCACCGCGGGCATGGTCAGCGACACCATCGCCGACGGCGCGCACGCCCGGTTCTCGCGGGAGGGGGCGTTCGCCGAGCTGCGCCGGCAGGGCGGCCTGATCGACGTCCACGCCAGGTTCCCCGGGCTCTCGCTGCAGGCGCGCCTCGACGCGCGCACCAACCGCCCGCCGCTGTCGGCGGTCGGGCCGATCCCGGGCGGCGTGCTCAACACGACCGAGAAGCAGGCGCTGCTCACGGTCACCGGCGAGGCTCGCGTCGCGGGCGCGCGCATCCCGCTGGACGACGCGTTCGGCGGCTACGACTACACCCACGGCCTGCTCGCGCGGCACACGCGGTGGAAGTGGGCCTACCTGCTCGGACACGCGACCGACGGCACGCGGGTCGGCATGAACCTGGTCGAGGGGTTCCTCGGTGAGCGCGAGTGCGGGGTGTGGCTCGACGACGCCCTCTACCCCGTCGGCGAGGGAATCTTCTCGTTCGACGAGAAGCGCCCGCTCGCGCCGTGGAACATCCGCACGACCTGCGGCAACGTCGACCTCGCGTTCACGCCCCACGCGCTCCACGCCGAGGAGGAGAACCTCGTCGTGGTCAAATCGCATTTCGTCCAGCCGATCGGGAAGTACCGCGGCACCTTGCGCGCGGGTGGGCGGGCGGTCACGCTGGATGGCGTGCTCGGCGTCGCCGAAGACCAGGACGTGCTGTGGTGAGCCTCGGGCGCGCGCTCGCCCTCGCGGTGCTCGTCCTCGGGTGCGGCGGCAAGGCCGGCCCGGCGGTGGTGAACGCGGCGGTGGGCGGCGTGCTCTACGTGACCGCGGGCGGCTGCAAGATCGCGGGCTGCCCGACCAACCTCGCGTGCAACACCATCACCGAGCGGTGCGAGAAGATCCCGTGCGGCACCCAGGGCTGCGGGCTCGACCAGCGGTGCGACGTGGTGCGCGACGTGTGCGTCCCGAAATCCTGACCCGCGATAGCTGCGTCGAACTTGGCCGATCGCGCGCCCGTCCGGTAGCGACGACCGCACGCCATGGACTGCAAGACCCGTGAGGTCCGCCTCGAACGGTGGGACCGCCCCCGAGCCTTTCACGTCGTCCCGTGCACCTTCCGCGTGGACGTCCCCCTCGACATGAGCGGCTGCATCGTGTCCGCCCTCCGTGCGACGATGTCGCGTGGGCTGCGTCGCGTGCCGGGCGGTCAGATCCTGGCGAGCGACGCGCGCCGCTCGGGCGCGGTGTTCGTCGAGGTCGAGTCCCCGGACGAGGACGACTCCACCCTCGCGTGGCTCGAGGGCGATCTGCTCTCGCGCGCGCTCCCGAGCGAGGGCGCGCGCATCCGCACCGACGTCGACGAGCTCATGCGCTGGGCGCTCATGCTCGGGCACGACGTGGACTCGTTCTACGTCGGGTTCGTGGCCGCGGAAGGCCCGCGCGCGTTCCGGCCGACGCGGCTGCTCGCGGCGCTCGACGGCGGGATCGTCGAGCACTTCGAGGTGCGCGGCTCTCGGCAGTACTTCGTCCGCGTCGCGGGCTAGGCGGCGCGGGCCGTCGGGACCTCGCGGTAGAGGCCCGCCACGATCGCGACGACGCCGCTGAGCACCGCCGCGAAGAAGCACCAGACCGAGGCGAAGCCCACGCGGAACAGCGTGCCGGCGATGGAGAACGAGGCGAGCGCCACGAGCGCGATCGCGCGCGCCCCGCGCAGCGAGGACACGAGCAGCGGCGCGAGGATGGTCGCGACGTACACGAACGGCACGAGCGGCCGCAGCACCGCGTCGGTGTCGACGCCGTAGTAGAGGTTGCCGAAGGCGATGCACGCATAGGACGGGCGCAGCACCGCGCACGCCATGAGGTATCCGCCGACCACCGTGCCGACGCCGGTCAGGAGCCCGAGCCAGCGAGCGCGCTGGGGCTCCTCCTCGGCGACCCACAGCGAGAGCGGCAGGTACGAGGGCCACACGAAGAGGGCGAAGAACAGGAACACCCGACCGATCGGGTCGGCGCTCCGCCCCCACGGCGCGGTGACCAGCACCCGCCAGAGCATGCCCTCCGAGACCTGCTGGATCGCGAACAGGAGCGGTATCGCGGCGAACGGCAGCAGCGCGCGGCGGGTGACGCGGCGCAGGCTGACGGCACCGATGGCGGTGAGGGCGACGGCGGCGCCGAAGCTCGCCTGGGCGTTGAAGCACACGGGGAGACCCAGCCTACCTCGAACGGTCGGCGGGCGACGCGCTAGACTCGCGCCGTGGAAGAGACCGCCGCCGCCGCCTTCGTCGCTCGCCGGAACAAGCTCGCCGAACACCTCGGGGCACGGCCCGCGCTGCTCGCAGCCGGGCGACCGCGCGCCCGCAACTACGCCGCCAATCGCTATCCGTTCCGCGCGGAGAGTCACTTCCTCTACCTCGTGGGGCAGCCGCTCGCGGGGGCCGCGCTCCTGATCGACGGTGGCCGCAGCGTGCTGTTCCTCGAACGCCCCGCCGACGACGACGCGCTCTGGCATGGCGAGGTCGAGCGCCCGGAGGCGATCCGCGCGGCGACAGGCGTGGACGAGGTGCGCTGGCTCGACGCGCTCTCCTCCGCTGTCGCGGGGAAGGCCGTCGCCACGCTGCCGCCGCAGGAGGACCAGACCGCCTCGTTCCTCGGTGAGGTGCTCGGCCGCGCGATCGCGCCGCGCTCGGGCACGCGCCTCGAGGGCCACGATGCGCGCCTGGCCGACGCGATGATCGCGCTCCGCCTGCACCACGACGCGGCGGCCATCGAGCAGATGCGCGACGCGGCGGCGATCACCGAGCGCGCCCACCGCGCCGGCGCCCGCGCGCTACGCCCCGGGGTGAAGGAGGCCGCGGTGAAGGCGGCCATCGAGGCCGAGATGACCGCAGTGGAGGGCACCCCTGCCTACGGCTCGATCGTCACCACGCACGGCGAGGTGCTGCACGCGGAGCACGCGCACCGCACGGTGCAGGAGGGCGATCTGCTGCTGGTCGACGCTGGCACCGAGAACCGCGCCGGATGGGCGAGCGACGTCACCCGCGTGTACCCGGCGAGCCGGCGGTTCAGCGCCACCCAGCGCACGATCTACGACCTCGTCCTCGCCGCCAACCGCAAGGGGATCGAGATGGTGCGGCCCGGCGTGCGCTACCGCGACATCCACCTCGCGGCCGCGCGCGTGATGCTCGAGGGGCTCGTGCACCTCGGCGTCTTCCGCGGCGCCGTCGACGGCCTGATCGAGCGCGGCGCCGGGGCGGTGTTCTTCCCGCACGGGGTCGGGCACCTGCTCGGGCTCGACGTGCACGACATGGAAGACCTCGGCGACCGCGCGGGCTACGCGCCGGGCCGCACCCGCTCGAAGCGGTTCGGCGACGCCTACCTGCGCCTCGACCGTGATCTCGCGCCGGGCATGTGCGTGACCATCGAGCCCGGGTTCTACCAGGTGCCGGCGATCCTGGGCGGCGAGGTCGCGGCGCCGTTCGCCAACGACCTCGACAACGGTCGGCTCGAGGCGTTCCGCGACGTGCGCGGCATCCGGCTCGAGGACGACGTCCTCTGCACCGACGGCGCCCCCGAGGTGCTCACCCGCGCGATCCCGATCGCGGCGGACGACGTCGTGCGCTTCATGTCGTGATCTGGGCCCTCGGCGCCGAGGTCCGGTAGTCGAGGGGCATGCTGCGCCGTGCGATCCTCTCGATCCTGATCCCGCTCTGTGCCTGTGCGCGACGGGAACCGGCGCCTGCCGCCCAGCCGACTCCGACGCCGGTGGCCGCGGCGGCACCGGTCGACGTCGTGGCCCCTCCGCAGATGGCCGTGGCCACCGCGCCCGCCCCGGCGCCGGAGCCGGTGGTCGCCACCAAGCCCGCCGTGGAGCTCCGCAACATCGGCATGCACATCGGCGGTGGCCCCAACGACGACGCGACGAAGGCGCCGTTCCAGAAGGCCATCGCGGCGCAGTTCGACGCGCTCGCCGCCTGCTGGGCGGCGCTGCCCACGAAGTCCGCCTTCGACTTCGGGGTCGACCTCCTCGTTCCCGCGGCGGGTGGACAGGCCAAGGTCGACCGGCCCCGCACCGCGGTGAAGGACGCCGCGTTCGTGAAGTGCGCGACCCTGGCGTTCGCCGCTGCGACGTTCGCGCCGAGCGCGAAGGGCCTGCCCACCAAGGTGAGCACCTCCGTGCACTTCACGCCGAAGTGAGGCTCACAGGAACGCCGCGAACGCGAGCAACGCGGCCGTGCGGCGCGTTCCCTCGTCGAGCTTGCCGATCACGCGCACGCGGCCAGCACCTGGCCCACCCTTCACGAACGTGATCGTGCCGTCGGGCGCGACGAACACGCGGTGGGTCCCCTCGACGAGCGCGCCGTCCGGCTCGTGGTGGAGCGCCGTCTTCGCGCCGTTCTGCTCGACGTATCGGTTCGGCAGGCACACCAGCGAGCCGCCCACGGTCATGTCGAACCGGTCGTCGGCGAGGAGCCCGAAGGTGCTCGCCTTGCGGCGGACGCGGCCCTCGGCGTCCAGGGTGAGCACGGGCTCCCACGGCTGGCCGTAGTCGCGCTCCTCGATGCGTAGCGGGGCGATGGGCCAGCAGGCGTTGGCCGCGGGAACAGCGCCCGGCCCGACGGTGGGTGTGCAGCTCGCGGCGATGAAGCCGGCGAGGAGCGTGCGTCGCATCGGGCTGGAGCGAACCACAAAGCAGCGCGAGGAGCCACTCGGCCCCTCGCACTGCGCTCACCTTTGCTGGAGCCGCCGCCCGTGGACGCGGTCTGCGCTCGCTCCGTTCACTCGTTGTCGAGCGAGAGCGGGTAGGTGACCATGACCTTGCCGGACTCGGGCTCGGGGAAGCTCAGGCCCGCGAACACGCTGCGGACGCAGCTCTTCACGTTGCCGTCCTCGAGGGTGCCGCCGGACTGCGAGGCCGACTCGACGGCGCCGGTGGTGTCGATGATGAACCGGGTGATGACGGTCCCGCGCAGGCCCGGGTCCTTCTTGAGGCCGGTCTCGTAGCAGGCGCGGAAGCGGGGGAAGTTCGCGCGCACGATGCGCTTGATGGTCTCCTGCGGGAGCTTGCCGGTGATGTCGGTGCCGCCGTCGCCGATGGGCTTGACCGTCTTGGTCTTGTGCTTGAGGTCCTTGCCGCCAGGGCCGGTCTCCCAGCCGTTGCCCGGCCCCTTGGTGCCGAAGTCACCCACCGTGCCGAGGCCGATGCCGTCGCAGAGGCCGATCATGCAGCCGCCGCCAGGGCCCACGCCCTTCATGCCGAGGCCGTTGTAGCCCCACGAGTCACCGCCGTGGTCGCCGGTCATGTTGCCCTGGAAGTCGTTGGGGTCGCGACCGATGGTGACGTCGGCGCCGTCGAACGAGGTCATGGCCGAGGGGTTCGCGCCGAAGACCGCGCTGAGCGCGCCGATGGCGCCGATGTTGCCGGACTCGATGAGCGCGCGCGTCTTGGCGAGCTTCACCTCGGCGGTGTCGGGCGGGCCCTTCACCTCGTAGTGGCCGCCGGTGACGTTCGCCTTGGGCGAGCCCATCGTGCCCTCGACGCCCGCGTGCGCCTTGCCGTCCTTGCCCGCCTTCTCGCCGTCGGTCTTGGCCGCGGCGTCGGACTCCTGCTCCTTGGCCTCGTGATCGGCGTTGTTCTTCTGCATCTGCATCAGGTACGCGGCCGTCGACTTGTCGAGACCCGCCGAGTCGTCGTCGAGCGAGTTGCCGGGCGACATCATCAGCGCGGTCACGATGCCCACGTGCAGGAGCGCCGAGCCGACCCAGAGGCCGAGCGCGCGGCGACGCTTGGCGCCGCCCGAGAGCTTCTTGCCCGCGGCGACCGCCGCGACGTGCACCGTGAAGCCCGCGAGCTCGAGGCGTGCCTTCTGCCCGCGAGCGAGCGGGAGGCGACCGTTCACGAGGCGCTGGCTCGCGCGGAGCTCGTCGAGGCTGAGGCGCTCGCTGCCGAAGGCGACGTGGCCCTTCGCGCCCTCTGGCACGATCAGCGCGCCGTCCTCGACGAGGCCGAGGCGGAGCGAGCCGAGCTTCTCGGCGGGCACCGCGAAGTCGCCGTCCTCGCCCAGCGCGAAGCCCTTCTTGCCGGTGAGGTGCGCGACGTGGAGGAGGTTCTCGCCCCAGCCGACCATCACCTCGATCGCGGAGGTGTTGTCGTCCTCGACCTCGGAGGCGGCGAGGTCCGCGCGCTTGACGAGGCGGTAGCCAAAGGTGTCCGAGCTCTCTGCGGTGAACATCGAGGCGGCGGAAGACGTGGTGGGGGCCATGGGGAATACCTCTCCTTCACGCGGCGGAGGCTTGCTCCTGTCGCGTCGAACCTGTGCGGGGCCTATCGGCTGCCCCTGGGCAGCACCGGCGCCGTTCGTGGAGACTGACACGAGGGGTCGGGAGGAGTTCCCGACGGGACACAAAAAGAACCGACGCCCCGTGCACCGCGCGGTGCAGGGGGCGTCGAAGACGGCGAGAGAACGTTACTTCTTCACGGACGCAGACGGCGCCGGGGCACCGACGACAGAACCAGCCGGAGCCGGAGCCGGAGCCGGCGCGGGGGCCGGGGTGGCCATCGCCTTCTTCTCGAAGTCGGCGGACTTGGCCGCTTCTTCGGCGCGGCTCTTCGCGTCCTTCACCAGCTTCTCGTACTCGGGCTTGCCCTGGAACTTGGTGACGAACTCGTTGTAGAGCTTCTCGGCCTGCTCGTAGGCCATCAGGGTGGTGACCTTGGAGTCGACCTTGAAGCTGTACTTCTCGACGAGGAGTGCCTTGTTGTAGTGCGCCTCGGGGCGGTTCGGATCGAGGTCCCGCGCGGCGTCGTACGCCGTGTTGGCCTTGGTGTAGTAGTCCTTCGCCTTGCCTTCTTGCTCGGCGATGATGCCGGGGGCCTTGGCGGTGATCTCCTTGCACGCCGGCGTGCCGCCCTTCTCGGGGTCGGTGCAGTCGCCCTGCTTGCGCGCGACCTCGTCCTTGTAGGTCAAGGCGCCGTCGAGCTGACCACGGACGGCGACCGCGTAGCCGAGCTTCGCGTCGTAGTCCTTGGGCCTCAGATCCTTGGCCTTCTCGTAGCCCTTGGCGGCCTCGACCCAGCCACGGAACTGGAGGTTGATCGCGGCGTAGTTCATCCACGCCTCGAAGAACTTGGCGTCCTTCTCGGTGGCCTTGGCGAACGCCTTGGTGGCGCTCGACGTGCGGTTCATCTCGAGGAGGATGAGGCCCTGCGTGTTCCAGATGCCGGCGTAGCCCGCGTCACGGCGGCTCGCCTCTTCGGCGACGAGGAGCCCGAGCTCGAGGGTCTGGATGTCCGCCTTGGGCTTGTCCTTCAGCGAAGGATCCTTCTTCATCGCGGCGCTGAACTCGGCCTTCTTCTTGCCGACGTGGCGCGCCTTGTCGAGATAGAACAGGGCGAGCTGGTTGTAGGCCGGCATGAAGGCGTCGTTGATCGACAGCGCGTTCTGGAGCCAGAACTGGGCGCGCGCGAGGTCGTCGGCGAAGCCGTAGTCGTCCTTCTTGGTCGTCAGCGGGTTCTTCGGGTCGCGGTTCCAGCGCTCGCGGTAGAGCAGGCCGAGCGACACGAACGCCTCGACGTTCTGCGAGCCGTCCGGATCGAGGCCCTTGGTGGTGATGGTCTCGATGGCCTCACCGATGCCCGCGATGTCTCCCTTGCGGAAGCGGATCATCGCCTTCTGGACCCACACCTGGTGGAACTCCGGATCGCCCTTGACCTTCGGGTCGCTGGAAGCGGCGGCGAGCGCCTTCTTCTCGGCGAGCGCGATGTCGAACTCGGCGGTGGCGTCGCCCTCCTTGCTGCAGCGGAGCAGGGTGACGCCGGCGTTGTAGTGCGCGGCCGGGAACTTGTCGCCCTGCGCCTTGCCCGCCGCGAGGAACTTCGCCGAGACGGCGGAGCAGCTCGCGTCGTCCCAGTCCCGCTGCTCTTCGTGCTTCTTGAACTCCTGCACGGCCTGCGTGAAGGCGTCGGCCGCTTCCGGCTTCACCTCCGCCCCACCGGGCTGGACGTTGGTGCTGACGGTCTTGCCGCCGGTCTTGATCGGCTCCTTCACGGGAGGGGGGGTGCCGCACGCGGCCACCACGGAGGCGGTGGCCACGGCGAACGCGAACGAGGTACCGAGCGAACGAACGAAGCTGCGGTTCATCTTCTTCTCCACTTGAGACCCGGTCACTTGCGACCCGCCACGTCGAACGGAACGAGCTTGCTGTCGACGAGGAACGCGCGGTCCTTGATGCCGGAGCCCACGAGGCCGGCGGACGGGCGCAGCTCGGCGAGCGTGCGGTATTCGTTCTTGAACTTCTTCGCGAGCCACTTCTCGCAGCGCTCCGAGTACTCGTCGAAGAACTGTGCGCGGGTCGAGACCTCGAGGCACTCCTTGAACGCGGTACGGGCGGGCTGGATGATCGGCTGCGCGACCTGATCGAGCTTGTTGTAGAAGAGGCGACGGAGGATCCCCTTCTCCTTCTTGATGTTCGGCGCGTCGCTCGGCAGGTCGGTCAGCGAGGGACCGAGCGGAGCGTTGTAGGCCTTGTCGTAGGTGTCGGCGTAGAGGTCGCCGGCCTTGCTGGAGGCCTCGACGACGAACTTCGAAGCGTAGGCCTCGCCGAGGTCCTTCCACTCGCGGGTGCACTCGGCCGGGTCGATCTTCTCGCCGAGGCAGAAGACCTTCACGTACGACTCGTAGGCCGGCTGGTTGAGCTCGATGCGCTTCTTGATGTACGGGCCGAACGTCTTGGTGAAGTAGTCGGTCCAGGCCTTGTCGTCCGAGCCGCCCTTGTAGGGTTCGAACTTGAGCGCATTGGCCTTGTCGTACTCCTTGTCGGCGAAGAACAGGAGCGCCTCGGCGACGGCGCCGTAGGTGTTCGAGCGGGCCGAGTAGGCGGCGCCCGGGTTCTTGGCGGCGTAGTCCTCGAGCTCCTTGCGCTTGCCGTTGCGGTCCTTGCCCCAGTCGGCGCGGATCTCACCGAAATACTTCTCGGCGCCGGCGTTCTGCTTCAGGGCCCGCGACGCACGGCCAGCCATGGCGCGCGTGTGGTACTTCTCGTCGAGACGCGCGGTGGCGTCGTAGTTCTTGATGAACTTCTCGATGCGGTCGAGACCCTTCTTCCACTCGCCCTGCTCGATGTAGTGCTCACCGATGGCGAGGAAGATCTGGCGCGCCTGGTCCTTGCGCTTGGCGCCGAACTTCTTGTCGAAGGTCTCGCTGTCCTTGATGGCCTCTTCCTCCTGGCCGAGGCCGAGGCGGAGGAGAACCGCGTTGGAGAGCGCGGAGGCGCGCTCCTCGTCGACGTAGTCCTTGGCGACGTCGTCCGCCTTCTTGCCCGGGTTCTTGCCGAGCTGCTCCTGGAACGACTTCGTGTTCTGCACGAGCTCCAGGTACTTGGTGATGTTGGCGTCGGCCTGGGCGAACTTCTCGTACCACTCGGCCGCGAAGCCGTAGAGCGCGATGCGTCGGTAGTCGTCCGCCAGATCCTTCATGGTCAGGCGGTACGTCTCCTTGCTCTTCCACTCCACCTTCTTGAGGATGCGGCCCTGGCGGATGTCCATGGCGCGCTTGATCTTCGACGCGCGCTGGTAGTTGATCGCCGCGTTGTAGAGGTAGACGTCGCCGCGCTCGTCGCACGCCGAGGCCTCTTCCTTCGCCGGCTGACCGGGCTTGCCCGGCTTCTTCTTCGCGGCCGCCTCGGTCGCCTTCTTGTCGAGCTCCGACTGCGCGAGCGCACCGGTGCAGACATCGTCGGCGAGCTTGAGGAACTTGTCGCCGGCCTCCTCGAACTTCTCGGACTTGGCGAGGTCCTGGGCGCTGATGGCCTCGAGGTCGGCGCGCGCCGCGATCATGCGATCGCAGATGCCGCCCGAGGTGTTCAAGAACTCCTCGGCCTTCTTCTTGTCCTTGAGGCGCGCGGTGACCTTGTCCTTGTCGCAGTACAGGCCGATGAGCGCGTTCACGTCGTCGCTCATCTGCTTGCCGCAGTTCGAGCGCGCCGGGTCGGCGTAGAGGTAGATGCGCACGACGGCGTCGAGATAGAAGCCGGCGTCGACCACGCCGTACTCGTGCTCGGGGTGACCGACGGCCACCTCCTTGAACGCCTCGGCGGCCTCGTCCCAGTGCTGCGAGTCGTAGTAGAGGAACCCGCGGCGGTGCTTGATCTCGATCAGCTTCTCCTGGTCCTCCTTGTAGGACTTGGAGGCGGCGTCGGGCTTGACGTAGCAGACGAAGCGGTCGAACGCGCCGACCATCTTGGCCTGGTAGGCGGTCATGTCCTTCGGGGCGTTGGCCTTCTTGATGTTGTCGTCGACGCCCTTCTCCTTGCCGCCGACGGTGCCCTTGCCCTTGCTGTTCTCCTGCTTGTCCTTCGCCTTGTACTCCTTGTCGTACATGTTCTGGTAGCAGAGCACCGCGGCGAACGCGGCGTCGCCGGCGACGTCGGAGTTGGGATCGAGCGCGACGACCTCGTCGAAGGCCGGGCCGCACTTGTCCCACATCTGCTGGCCGTACAGGATGTCGGCGTAGGCGTACTTCAGCTTGGGGATCGTGGGCGCGTCCTCGGGACGCTTGGTGTTGAACTTGTAGCCCTCGAAGGTCGCGAACGTGGCCTTGCTCCCCGTGACCGGGTTGCCGAGGATCAGCTCGAAGACCGAGATGGCGTGCTCGAGGGTGGTCTTGTTGCAGGTACCGGGGCGCGCCTTGGGGTTGGCGGCCTTCTTCTCCGGGTCGGGCGGGCAGCCGAGGTCGCCCATGGCCTCGTAGGTCCACGCGAGCGCGTGCTCGGAGAGGAGCCACGCGGTCTGGTTGCCGCAGGCCTGCTTCTTCTCGGCGGGCGCGGCGCTGTCGCGGTAGCCCGTCCAGGTCTTCACCAGCTGGGTGAGCTGGGTCTTGATGGCAGGCTTGTCCTTCGCGCTCTTGTTGATGATGGCCTCGGTGATGCGCGTCTCGTAGAAGCACGCGTTCGCCGGGTTGAGGCCCTTGAGGTCGAGGAACAGCTTGCGCGCCTCCTCGGGATGCGCGCGCGCCAGGTACTCCTCGCCGAGCTTGTCGAGGAAGCCGATGGTCTTGGTCTTGTCTCCGCCCTTGTCACCGGAGATCGAGCTGAAGAAGCCGTACGCCTCCTCGGCCTTGCCGTACTCGGCGTACACCGGGACGAGCTCCTTGCGGGCCTCCTCGGCGATCTGCGGGGCCTTGGGGAGATCGGGGAACTTCTGGCCGAAGTCGATCGCCTTCTTGAACGAGGTGACCGCCTCCTTGTAGTTGCCCTGGTTCCAGTAGATGAAGCCCTTCTTGTAGTACGCGTAGCCGTACTGCTTGTTCTCCGGGGGCTCGCCGGAGGCGATGACGCGGTCGTACGCCTCGAGCGGGATCTTCCAGTCGATCTTCCCGTTGAGCGCGTCCTCGAAGTAGAGGTCGCCGTAGGCGATGTACGCGGCGGAGACGTACTTGCTCTTGGGGCGCTTCTTGATGAGGTCGAGGTAGGCGGCGAGGGCCTTCTCCTTCGACTCGCGCTCCTTCTTGATCTGCGCCTTGTCGTTCGGGTCGGTCGCCTTCTGCTGCTCGTACTCGTAGGCGAGGTAGTAGAGGACCTCGTCGAGCTTCTGATAGTCATCGTGCTTCTCGATGATCATCTTGTAGAGCTCGACCACGCGGCCCTGCGCCTTGTCGCGCAGCGTCTCGGCCTTGGTGCGCTGGGTCTTGAGCGCGTCGACGTTCTGCTTCTTCTTCTCGCCCTCGAGGATCTTGGTGGTGAGGTCGAGCGCCTCGCCCTGCTTGAGGCGCTCGAGCTCGTACCAGGACTCCGCGAGGCGACGCGACAGCGTGATGTGCTTGTCGTTGGTGACCTTCGTCTTCTCGAGCTGCTTCTCGAGGGCGAAGATCTCCTGCATCAGGCTCGTCTCGAGCTTCTTGGAGAGCTCGGGCGAGGGACGCGGGATGTCGATCGCGACGGGCTTGTCGATCTTCTTCTCGGTCTTCTTCTGCTGGACGTCCTGCTCGACGAAGTTCGGGCCGCTCTTCTTGCCCGAGGCCTTCTTGAGCTGTCCACCGGGGCACGACGAGAGGGCCTTCTTGGCCTCCCCCGAGATGCACTCGTTGGCGCCGGCCTTGAGCCACCCGCCCTGGGTGCTCGTGCCCGTCGGTGCACCCGTGACCGGGGCCGCCGTTGGCGCGGGCTTGGCCTGCGCCGAGGCGTCCTGTGCGTGTGCGAGCAACGCCACGCCGAACGCCATACTCCCAATGGACAGTCTCCAGTTCATTTCGACCTCAGGTGTACCTTTGGGCTGCAATCAATCAGAAGAAGTGGCCAGGCGCAGAGCTGGAATCAGCTCTTGCCGCCGCAGATGTTGACGACCTTCTGGCGGTAGAAGCCGAGCTCGTCGCGCCAGTACTCGCCCTCGAACGGCCAGAGGTAGTGCTCCTCGTCGGCCTTGACGTCGCCGAGGCCCTTGAGGGCCGTCTGCTGCTTCTTGATCTCGGCCGCCTTGGCGTCGCCGAGCTTCTCGAGCTGACCACGCTCACCGGCGAGGATGTCGATGAGCATCGTCTGCACGTTGCCGAGGTGCTCGTCGAGATCGTCGAGGGCGCGGAGGAAGCGACCGCGGGCGAGCGCGCCGGCCTTGCCGATGGCGTCGCTCTGCGCGTTCTCGAGGGTGGAGGCGAGCTCACCGGCGAGCTGCGAGCCCTTGATGGGGGCCTTGGCGCTCTTGAGGCGATCCGCCTCGGCCTTGATCACGCGGATGTACTCGAGGTTCTTCAGGATCTCGCGATCGTCGAAGGCGCCCTCGACGACCGGCTTCAGCGGCTTGCCCTTCTCGCCCTGGAGCTCGGGGGCCTTGCCGGCCTTCACGTCCTCGAGGAAGTTCAGGCACTTCTTCGCCTCTTCGGGGGAGAGATCCGCGACGTTGCCGTCGTCGTCGGGCTTCGGGCCCGGGCAGCGGTTCTCGAGAACCTTGGCGATACCGTCGCGCACCGGCTGGTACTTCTTCACGAACTTCGCGACGATGATCTTCGCGTTCTCGTACTGGCAGTTGGTGAAGTAGATGATCGCCTTGAGGAACTCGGCCTCCGGATAGAACGAGTTCGGGAAGTACGGCGACTCGATGGTGTGGATGTTACCGAGCGCGTGCGGGTAGTCGCTCGCCATGAAGTACGCCCACGACTCCTCGAAGAGCGCGTCGAGCCAGTACTCGCTCGCGACGTCGACCTTGTTCCAGGCGACGACGGCGGCGGTCAGACGATCGGGATCGGGGACGAACTCACCCTCGCTCGGCTGCTTGATGGCGGCCGAGTAGTAGGCGCGCGCGATGGAGAGGTTCGCGAGGTCCTTGTAGCGCTGCGCCTCGTCCTTGCTGGCGAGCGCGTCGGGGTTCTCCTTGAGGTGCTCGAGGATGTTCTCGAACGCCTTGACCGCCGGCGCGATCTTGCGGCTGCGGATGGAGGTGATGCCGGTGAAGAACTGCGCCTGGACGTAGTACTTGCTCGCCTTGGGCACGTTCGCGAAGAGCGTGGCCGCCTTCTCGAAGTCGCCCTTGCGGTACTTGTAGCGACCGTAGAGGTAGTTGAGCTGCGCGAGGAGTTCGGGCGAGCCCTTGGCGGTCGCCTGGATCTGCTCCTCGGTGTACTTGCCGAGGTGGCCGATGATGTCGGCGGGCTCCGGGAGCTGCGTCGCGAGGCGCGCCATCCAGCCGAGCGTCTTCTCGAAGTCGAGGTGCTTCGGCTGCTTCGCGATCTCGTAGAAGTACGTGTACGACGCCTGGTAGTACTCGAGGTGGTAGAGCGCCACGGCGAGCCAGTACTTGGCGTGCTGCGTGTTGCCCGCGTCGTCCGTGTTGTTGCGGAGGACGTTGTGGAACTCGACGGCCGCGTCGGCCCAGCGCTCCTGGTCGAGGAACTTCTTGGCCTTCTGGAACTGCGGGCTCGGGGCGCCGGCCTTCACCTCGGCCTCGTCACCGCCGAGGTCCTCGACGTCGGGGTTGCCCTTCTTGCCCTTGGGGTCCTTGCCCTTGGGGTCGTCCTTCTTGCCCTTCGGGTCTTCCTTCTTGCCCTTCGGGTCTTCCTTCGCCGTGGCGGCGCCCTTGTCCTTGTCCTTGTCGCCCTTCGGGGGCTTCGGCTGCGCGAACGCACTGCCCGCGAGGAGTGCGAGTGCCGAAGAGAACAGCACGAAACGACCGATTGCGCGCGTCCGCATGGGGGGCCCCTCTGCCGTGAAAACGTTGGGAGGAAGACGACGCTGCCCGTTCGCCGAACGACGAGGCTCGCGTGCCCGGAGGCGACTCGAGACTACGTGCGCGCGGCCCGCACCCGGCAACGACAAGGTGGATGCGGCGGAAAACTGCAAGAATTACCGAGGAAAACGAAGCTTCAGGCGCGAGGATGTTAGGAGGGCCGAAAGAGCATTGTCAACGAGAACCTCGGGCCGCTCGTCGGCTGCGGGCCGGCGAGAGTGTCTTCCCGACGTGACACTCGCGGCCTCGAGGGAGGTGCGCGGCGCAGCGTGGAGGGGTTCTCGCTTCCGAACCCGTGACGGACCGGACCTTGGGCCCCCAAGCCCCCTCCAGACACCTCACGACCAGCATCAGGAATTCATTGACGACGGCTTCGGCCCGCTTGTACCGTGCGGGACCGAAATGGCGCTGTAATCAGCGCTGGTCGAAGCCGTCTGCTCGTTGCTAGCCCCACCAGTTGCTAGCCCCACCATGGGGCGTTCGGAGCCGCGTCCATGCACCGTTCTCTCGCCAGCATCGTCTTCACCGTCGCCCTGGGTTTCGGCGCCATCGGCTGTGGCACCACCGGTGTCGGTGACCCCTGCACGCCCGAGGACGAGTTCAAGCCCACCCAGGGCTCCTTCGAGCAGAAGGACCTCACGATCGACGTCAACTCGACGTCCTGCGAGACCCGCGTGTGTCTCGTGCACTACTTCCGCGGCCGGGTCACCTGCCCGTTCGGCAACAACAACAAGCCCGGCCAGACCGGCAAGTGCCAGGCCGTGGCCAACAAGCCGGGTCTCTTCGCGATCGGCGGTGTCTATCCCGGCGAGCTCTGCTGCCCGATCCTGGGCGACCTCGAAGAGAAGCCCGTCGCCCTGGCCGTCGAGCCGCAGTGCAAGAGCCGGCAGGCGTCCGATGCGGTCTACTGCTCCTGCCGCTGCGACGTGCCCGACGATCCCGAGATCGACCCCAACCAGGTCGCGTTCTGCCCGGGCCTCGGCCGTGGTCAGTGCCCCAAGGGCTACACCTGCCAGCGCCTCTGCGACTCCAAGACGGGCGGCTGCGGTCTGCTCCCGAAGGGCAAGTGGGGCAGCTACTGCATCAAGGACAGCCAGGTGAAGATCACCGGTGGCGAGAGCGTGAGCTGCGGCGCCGATCTCACGCCCTGAGCTCGAGTCCCGAGTCCGGATGGAACACGTATCGGGCGGCGCTGCGGAAGACGCAGTCGCCGCCCGACTCGTCTCCGAGGGCTGGCACGTGCGTGGTCGACGCGTGCGCCTGCAGCGCCTCGAGATCGACATCGTCGCGCAGAGGGGCGACGTGGTCGCGTGCGTCGAGGTTCGGGGACGCCGAGCCGACGCGCTCGTCTCGGCGATGGACTCGATCGACTGGAAGAAGCGGCGCGCGCTCGGCCGCGCCGCGAAGCGCCTCTGGAGCCGCGTGCTCGCGGACGAGCCCGGTGTGCGCGTCGTGCGGATCGATCTCGCGACGGTGACCTTCGGCCCTGGCGGCGCGGCGATCGAGATCGTCGAGGGCGCGATCCCGATCGAGTGAGGTGCCCTGTCCGATGGGCTCACACGTGCTCGCGGACGACCGCCGCGTGCGGGCGATCGAGCGCGCGACGGGTGGCGCGCTTGGCGAGCTCGTAGGCGCGGCGGCCGTTCTCGAGGGCGAACGGTCCGGAGCGCGGCAGGTCCTCGAGCACGAGCGCGGTGAGGTTCGCGCGCTCGGGGAGGTGCGCCCACGCCCCTCTCTTGCGCCGCCACGGCGAGCGTGAGGACAGGTGGTGGAAGAGCACCCGCTCCCCCTCGGGCATGCCGAGCAGCCCCGGGCGATCGGCGACCCCGCCGTCGACGAGCCACGACCCCGCGTGACGCACGGGGTGGAACATGACGGGCACCGCGCAGCTCGCGTGGATCGCGGGCGCGAGCGCGCCGCGGTCGAGCACCCGCGTGGAGCGCGTGCGCAGATCGAACACCGACAGCGCGAGCTCGGTGCGACACGCCTCGAACGTCTGCACGGGGAGCAGCGACTCGAGCTTCGCGCGGAACAGCCGGCCCGCGAGGAGCCCTGCGCCCGGGGTCGGATCCCAGAAGTCGCGGCGCTCGATCCGCAGGAGCTCTTCGGCGAGCAACGCCGGCGCGAGACCCGCGGCGAAGGCGCCGGTCACCAGGGCGCCGGCGCTCGAGCCCGAGAGGCGTCGAGGTAGGAGTCCCTCCCCCTCCAGCACCTCGAGGACCCCCGTGTGGGCGAAAAATCCGAAGAAGCCGGAAGACATCGTCAGCGAAAACGGCGCTTCGGCGAGCCAGGAACGCAACGTGGGCAGCACTTTCACGAAAGGATGGCTACCATGGGTCACATTCTTCTGCCTCGTTCCCACGAGACAGACAGGGAGGAAGAACGAGACCCACCGCGACTCGCCATCAGGGCGTGAGGGGTAGGGCTCGCAGGAGCAGCATGTCCGAACGCAAGAGCCAACGTCCAGCCGCCCCCGCCGACCCCCTCGTGGGTCAGGTTTTTCACGACCGATTCAAGATCCTCTCCCTCGTCGCAAAAGGCGGCATGGGCAAGGTCTACAAGGCCGAGCAGGCCCCGCTCGGTCGCATCTGCGCGGTCAAGGTGCTCACCCCGCCCGCCGACTCCGAGCAGCGCGAGGAGTTCCGCAAGCGCTTCTTCCTCGAGGCCTCGGTCGGCAGCAAGCTCACGCACCCCAACACCGTCACGATCTTCGACTACGGCGTCACCGAAGACGACACGTACTTCATGGCGATGGAGTTCCTCGACGGGCGCACGCTCGCGAAGGCGCTCCGCGAGGACGGCCCGTTCACCGAGGCCCGCGCCGCCCACGTGGCCCGCCAGGTCTGCCGCTCGCTGCGCGAGGCCCACGCGCTCGGCGTCGTGCACCGCGACCTCAAGGCCGCCAACGTCTTCCTCGTCGACAAGGGCGACGAGAACGACTTCGCCAAGGTGCTCGACTTCGGGCTCGTCAAGAACGTCGCGCAGGACTCGAGCGAAGACCTGACCCAGGCGGGGCTCTTCATGGGCTCGCCGAAGTACATGTCGCCGGAGCAGATCCGCGGCGAGCACGTCGACGCGCGCACGGACATCTACGCGCTCGGCGTGCTGATGTTCGAGATGATCGCCGGGCGGGTGCCCTTCGACAAGCCGAACCAGGTCGACACGCTCCTCGCCCACGTCAACGACGAGGTGCCCACGGTGCACAGCGTCCGCCCCGACAGCGACGCGAGCGAGTCGTTCGAGTCGGTGATCCGTCGCTGCCTCGCCAAGGACGCCGCGCAGCGCTTCGCGAGCATGGACGAGGCGCTGCA
>JAEUKC010000438.1:0-8662 GCA_016794445.1 Myxococcales bacterium | reverse complement strand
GCGTCTACCCGAACCTCGTGCCCATCGCCAAGCGCGCCCTCGAGGGCTCGTCGGTCAAGGTGGCTTCGGTCGCCACCGCGTTCCCGAGTGGCCAGTCACCGCTCGCGGTCAAGCTCGACGACGTGCGCCGCGCGGTCGGCTTCGGCGCCGACGAGATCGACATGGTCATCGACCGCGGCGCCTTCCTGCGCGGCGACTACGGCAAGGTGTTCGACGAGATCGCGGCCACCAAGGAGGCGTGCGGCAAGGCCCACCTCAAGGTGATCCTCGAGACGGGCGAGCTCGGCACCTACGACGCCATCCGCCTCGCCTCGGCGATCGCCATCGAGGCCGGCGGCGACTTCATCAAGACCTCCACCGGCAAGGTGCAGCCCGCGGCCACGCTGCCCGTCACGCTCCTGATGCTCGAGGTCATCCGCGACTACCAGGACGCGGGCTGGCGCAACATCGGCATGAAGCCCGCCGGCGGCGTGCGCTCGGCCAAGCAAGCCCTCCAGTACCTGTGCGTGGTGCAGGAGACGATGGGCCCCGAGTGGCTCGACCCGGACCTGTTCCGCTTCGGCGCGAGCGCGCTCCTCAACGACGTCCTCATGCAGCTCGAGAAGGAGCGCTTCGGGCGCTACGCGGGCGAAGACTACTTCTCCAAGGATTGACCCGAATGAGCAAGGACGCGAACGTGCAGGGAAGCATGACCAAGCCGCCGAAGCAGGGCTGGCTCTACGCGCCGTCGCCCGAGGCGACCGACAACGTGCGGCTCTCACCGCGCTACGAGCTGTTCGTCGACGGGAAGTTCTCCGCGCCCGCGAGCGGCAAGTATTTCCCTACGATCAACCCGTCGACCGAGACGGTGATCGCCGAGGTCGCCGACGCGAACGAGGCCGACGTCGACCGCGCCGTCACGGCCGCGCGCCGCGCGTACGAGCAGGTGTGGTCGAAGATGCCGGGCAAGGAGCGCGGCAAGTACGTCTACCGCATCGCCCGCCGCATCCAGGAGCGCGCGCGCGAGCTCGCCATCGTCGAGTCGCTCGACGGCGGCAAGCCGATCAAGGAGTCGCGCGACGTCGACGTCCCGCTCGCCGCGGCGCACTTCGTCTCCTACGCGGGCTGGGCCGACAAGCTCGACTACGCCCTGCCCGGCCGGCGCGCGCGCCCGCTCGGCGTGGCGGGCCAGGTGATCCCCTGGAACTTCCCGCTGCTCATGGCCGCGTGGAAGCTCGCCCCCGCCCTCGCCTGCGGCAACACCGTGGTGCTCAAGCCCGCCGAGACCACGCCGCTCACGGCGCTCCTGCTCGCGCAGATCATCCAGGAGTGCGACCTGCCCCCGGGCGTGGTCAACATCGTCACCGGCGCGGGCCCGACCGGCGCCGCGCTCGTCGGCCACCCCGGCGTCGACAAGGTCGCCTTCACCGGCTCGACCGACGTCGGCAAGCGCATCCAGCGCGCGCTCGCGGGCACGAACAAGCGCCTCACCCTCGAGCTCGGGGGCAAGGCGGCCAACGTGGTGTTCGCCGACGCCGCCATCGACCAGGCGGTCGAGGGCATCGTCAACGGCATCTACTTCAACCAGGGCCACGTGTGCTGCGCGGGCTCGCGCCTGCTCGTCGAGGAGTCGATCCACGACGTCATCGTGCGCAAGCTCAAGCGCCGCATCGAGCAGCTGCGCGTCGGCGACCCGCTCGACAAGAACACCGACGTCGGCGCCATCAACTCCAAGATGCAGCTCGAGAAGATCCGCGAGCTCGTCGAGAGCGGCGTCAGCGAGGGGTGCAGCATCCACCAGTCGCACGCCAAGCTGCCCGGCCGTGGGTACTTCTTCGCGCCCACGTTCTTCACCGGCGTGTCGCAGTCGCATCGCATCGCGCAGGAGGAGATCTTCGGCCCGGTGCTCAGCGTGCTCACCTTCCGCACCCCCGAAGAGGCGGTCGAGAAGGCGAACAACACCGTCTACGGCCTCTCCGCCGGCATCTGGACCGACAAGGCCGCCAAGGTGTTCTGGATGTCGCGGCGCCTGCGCGCGGGCGTCGTCTGGGGCAACACGTTCAACAAGTTCGACCCGACCTCGCCGTTCGGCGGGTTCAAGGAGAGCGGCTTCGGCCGCGAGGGCGGCGCCGCCGGCCTGCTCCCCTACCTGGAGGCCGTGTGACCATGGACCGCCTCGCCATCGAGAAGACCTACAAGCTGTTCGTGAAGAACGAGTTCATCCGCAGCGAGAGCGGGCACAGCCTCGCGGTGACCGACGCGAGCGGGGTGACCAACGTCGCCCGCGCCTCGCGCAAGGACGCCCGCGACGCGGTGCTCGCCGCCAAGGAGGGCCACAAGAGCTGGGCCGGCAAGACCGCCTACCTCCGCGGCCAGGTGCTCTACCGCCTCGCCGAGGTGATGGAGGGCCGGCGCGCCGAGCTCGTCGAGTCGCGCACCCGCGCCGGGGCTACGGACGCAGCGGCCGAGGTCGACGCCGCCATCGACCGCGTCGTCCACTACGCCGGCTGGGCCGACAAGCTCGCCACCATCCTCTCGAGCGCGAACCCGGTCGCCGGGCCGCACTTCAACGTCACCTCGCCCGAGCCCATGGGCGTGGTCGTCGTGGTGCCCCCGGAGCAGCGCCCGTTGCTCGGGCTCGTCTCGACGATCCTGCCGGTCATCGTCAGCGGCAACGCGGCGCTCGTGCTCGCGCCCGAGGCCGACCCGCGTACGTCGGTCGCGTTCTGCGAGTGCGTCGCCACGAGCGACCTGCCGGGCGGCGTGATCAACGTGCTCACGGGTCTCCGCAGCGAGGTGCTCCCGCACCTGGCCAAGCACATGGACGTGCAGGGGCTCGACCTCTGGAAGAGCGCCACGCTCGGCGACGAGCTCGCGAAGGCCTCGGCCGTCGCGGGCGCGGACAACGTCAAGCGCGTGAAGGTGCGCGCCGAGGCCGCCGCCGACGCCGAGGGGCTCGGCTTCGTCGAGGCGTGGGTCGAGCAGAAGACGGTCTGGCACCCGGTAGGCCTGTAGATCGCGACGCAGGGGGGACTCTTGGGACTGCTCGACGACAAGACCGCGCTCGGGAAGGCCGCGCGCGAGGTGGAGGCGATCACGGCGGCGGAGCTCGTCCTCGTGGTGCGCGCCCGTTCGGCCACCTACCGCGACGCGCACTACGCGTTCGGGGTGGCGGTCGCGGTGGCGACCCTGATGGCCCTCCTCTACCTGCCGCAGGAGTTCCCGCTCTGGCTGTTCGCGGTCGACCTTCTGGCCTCGTTCGTGGGGTTCTCGGTGCTGGCCGCGCTGGTGCCCGCGATCACGCGAGCGCTCGTGCCGGCAGGGCGGAGGGCGCGGCAGGTGGCCGAGTCGGCGCGCGCCGCGTTCTACGACAAGGGCGTGTCGCGCACCTCGGGCCGGTGGGGCGTGCTCGTCTACGCCTCGCTGCTCGAGCAAGAGGTCGAGGTGCTCGCCGATCTCGGCATCGAGGAGGGCGTCGTCGACGAGCCCACGATCGAGGCGCTGCGGGCCGCGGTCGCGGCCGACGACACGCCCCTCTTCACCACGGCGCTCGCCGCGCTCGGCAAGCGGCTCGCCGCGCGGTATCCGCGCACCGAAGGCGACGTGAACGAGCTCGACGACGCGGTCGACGCGGCTTCGTGATGCGCGCCTCGCGGTTCGGCTGGCTGCTCGCGGCGCTCGTGTTCGCCGGGGGCGCGGAGGCGCGTCCCGGCGGTGGCGGCAGCTACAAGAGCTCCTCCGGCGGCGGCAGCTACAAGAGCTCCTCCGGCGGCGGCAGCTACAAGAGCTCCTCCGGCGGTGGCAGCAGCTACAAGAGCTCCTCCGGCGGCGGCAGCTACAAGAGTTCCTCGGGAGGCGGCTACAAGAGCTCCTCCGGCGGCGGCAGCTACAAGAGCTCGGGGGGATCGGGCGGTTCGGGGTATTCGGGCTCCGGCGGCGGCTCGGGGTATTCGGGCTCCGGCGGCGGCTACACGGGCTCCGGCGGCAGTTACACGGGCTCCGGCGGTGGCGGCACCGTCAGCTACGGCAGCCAGCCGCCGTCCGATCGAGCGGCCTTCGTCATCTTCTTCATCCTCGTCCCGTTGATGTGCTTCGGGCTCGTCCTCTACTTCCGCTACCGGCGCGACCCGCTCGACCTCGAGTTCGAAGCAGAGCCCGTGGCGCAACCGCTGCCGCCCTCCCCTTCCCGCCCGGAGCTCCGCCACGAGCTCGAGGCTCTTCGCGAACGGGATCCGGACTTCTCCGTCATCGTCTTCGAGGACTTCCTCTACGCGCTCTTCGCTGCAGCCCACGAGGCCCGCGTGGCCAACCTGAGGCTCCGCGCGCTCAGCCCCTGGCTCGGAGACGATGCCCTGTGGGGTCTGAAGTCGCGTGGCCATGCCGTGGACGAGGTCCGCTCCATCGTCGTCGGCGCGCTGCACTACCGCGCGCTCAAGCTGACCGAGCAAACGGTGAGCGTGCGGGTCACCTTCGAGGCCAACTACGAGGAGGTCTCCAAGGGTCGTGCGCAGGCGGTCTACGTGGTCGAGCAGTGGCGACTGGTCCGCAACCGCGACGCGAAGTCCCGGGCGCCCATGGCGACGCGGACCTGGGACTGTCCCGCCTGCGGGGGCGCCCTCGGCGGCATGACCCAGCGGACCTGCCGGCACTGCGGCAAGGTCCTCGAGCGCGGAGAGTTCGACTGGACGGTCGTCAGGATCGACGAGGAGGCGCGCGAGACGCGCACCCCCATGCTCGAGGGCACCACCGAGGAGCAGGGCACCGACCTCCCGACCATCGTCGATCCCCGGGCAAAATCGGCGTTCGAGGCCCTCACCGCCAAGGACCCCGCCTTCGACTGGGACGGCTTCGTGGCCCGCGTGAAGCTCGTGTTCGCGGAGCTGCAGATCGCCTGGTCGAACCGCGACGCCGACGCGATGCGGCCCTACCTCACCGACAACCTCTGGCAGATGCAGAAGTACTGGGTCGAGACCTATCGACGGAGCGGCTACCGCAACGTCACGGCAGAGGGGTTCGTACACGAGGTCGAAGGCGCCCGCCTGACGAGCGATCGCTGGTTCGACGCGATCACCGTGCGCGTCCGCGCGAGCTCGTACGACTACACCGAGCGCGTGACCGACCGCGAGGTGATCGGCGGCAGCAAGAGCACCCGCCGGGCCTACACCGAGTACTGGACCTTCATCCGTGGCGCGACGACGCGCGGCCCGAGCAAGGCCACCAAGGAGTGCCCGAAGTGCGGCGCCGCCTTGAAGATCGACCAGGCGGGCGACTGCACGTACTGTCGAGCTCACGTCATCAGCGGTGACTTCGACTGGGTGCTCTCGCGCATCGAGCAGGACGAGAGCTACGCCGGCTGAGGTACACTCGATCGATGCGGTGGAGCTTCGTCGTCGTGGGGTCCTGCATCGTGGCCTGCTCCTCGAGCGCCGAGACGCCGTCCGACACGCCGGACAGCGCGGGTCTCGACACCATGGTCGACACGACCGTCGATGAGGCGAGCGCCGACTCGACGAGCGAGACCGCGGCCGACGCCCCCATCGACGTCGCTCCGGAGACCAAGCCCGACCCCTGCGTGGGCCGGCTCGTGTGCGACGACTTCGAAAAAGCGACCCTCGGCGGCAAACCGAGCGCGCCGTTCGTGGTCTCCACCAACAAGGGCACCGTGGCCATCGACGCCACGCGCGCCTACAGCGGCAAGCAGTCGGTCAAGGTCGCCATCGAGGCGACCACCAGCGGCGACGCCTACCGCCGCGCGTTCCTGAATCTCAAGGGCACGCCGCTCCTGCCCATCGTCGACAACACCGTCTACGGCCGGTTCATGATCTGGACCGACCGCGTCCCCGACAAGTCCGTGCACTGGACCATCGCCCACGGCGACGGCCCGCTCCCCGGCGGCCTGCGCGCCACGTACAACTACGGCGGCATGGGCGGCCTGATGGCCAACTACTACAAGGACAGCAAGCCGCAGCCGACCGACTGCTGGCAGACCAAGACACAGGCGTTCCCCACGGGAAAGTGGGCGTGCGTGGCCTTCGTGCTGAACGGCAAGACCAACGAGATGCGCTTCTCGCTCGACGGCGTCGAGATCCCCGAGCTCCACGTGGTCGGCGACACCAAGACCGACGCCACCTGCACCGTGAAGGGCGTCGACGGCAAGTGGTACGCGCCGTCCCCGTTCGAGAACGTCTCCGTCGGCTGGGAGAGCTACCAGCACGACGTGGCTGGGGCGCACGCGGCGTGGATCGACGACGTCGTGCTCGACGACGCGCCGATCCCCTGCCCATGATCCTGGAGCGGCCGCCCGTGGAGGCAGCCGCCGTTCACCGGGCTCGCCTCCGCGCTCCGCTCACTTCTCCTCGCGGAACTCGAACGCGCGATCGTGCACGTACACGAGCCGGCAGTCCTCGAGGTACTTCGCGTCGTGGATCTGGCGGGATTTCACGTAGCCGGTCTGCCCCGCGGAGAGCACCACGGGCGCGCCGTCGGCGACCAGCGCGCCGTCCTTGCGGACGTAGAACTGGATCGACATCTTGCCCTCGATCACCACCGTCATGTCGTCGCCGCGGTGCGAGTGCGGGGGCTCCGCGGTCCCCGCTTGCCACCGCTCCAGCATGACGACCACGCCATCCGGATTGGTGGGGTACGTCGTCCGGACGGTGAAGCCCTCGGGGGCTCCTTCCATGGTGACGAAACGCTCCCAGATCGCGCTCTCGTTCATGGGGGACTGATAGCCGATCCGGGCTCCGGCGCCGAGCGAGGTCAGCGCCGGGTGTAGGTCCCCATCGTCTCGCCCTTGGCGAGGACGTGCCCCTTCATCGCCGCCTCGAGCTCCACGCGCGTGGCCCCCTCCTTCAGCGGGAGCTTGTCCACGTCGAGCGCGTAGAGGCGGAAGAAGTAGCGGTGCGCGGGGCCCTTCGGCGGGCACGGGCCGCCCCAGCCGAGCTTGCCGAAGTCGTTCTTGCCCTCGACCCCGACGCCCTTGGCCGCGAGCGGCAGGACGTTGGTCGGCACCTCGACGTCCCAGAGCAACCAGTGCACCCAGATGCCGACCGGAGCGTCCGGGTCCTCGACGATCAGCGCGAACGTCCTCGTGCCCGTGGGCGCCCCCGTCCACGAGAGCTCGGGCGACTTGTCGTCACCGTCGCAGGTGTGGAGCGCCGGGATTGGCCCGCTCGGCGGGAACGGCGGCTCGAGCGCGAGCTTGGGCCCGGTGTCCACGATCGCGACCGGTGGGGCTGGCGGCGCTTCCTTCTTGCAGCCGCCGAGGCACGAAAACCCGCAGCAACCGAGCGCCGCGACCAGCCACCACCGCACGGTCAGCTGATCCCGAACCCGCGCAGCTTCTTGTGAAGCCCCTCGCGCGTGATGCCGAGGGTGCGCGCGGCGGCCGTCTTGTTGTTGCCGTGCTCGCGGAGCGCCTCGATGAGGATGTACTTCTCGAGCTGGTCCATCATCTCCTTGAGCGTGCCCTTCTTGGGCGCCGCGCGATCGACCACGCCGTCGACCTGCCGGATGCGCGGGGAGAGGAGATCGGGCGTCGCGAACCCGCCGGGATCGATCTGGATGACGAGCCGCTGGACCTCGTTCTCGAGCTCGCGGACGTTGCCCGGCCAGTCGTAGGCCTGCAGGAGCTCCATCGCCTGCTGCGAGAACCCCGCGGCGGGCTTGCCGATCTCGGACGCATACTTCTGGAGAAAGTGCGCGGCGAGCAGCGGGATGTCCTCCCGGCGCTCACGGAGCGGCGGCACGCGCAGGGGGAACACGGCGAGCCGGTAGTACAGGTCTTCGCGGAAGCGCTTCTCGGCGACCTCCTTCTTGAGGTCGCGGTTGGTCGCGGTGACGATGCGCACGTTGACGTGCAGCGCCTTGGTGCCGCCGAGCGGGCGAATCTCGCCCTCCTGCAGCGCGCGCAGGAGCTTGCTCTGCAGGTTCAGCGACATCTCGCCGATCTCGTCGAGGAACAGGGTGCCGCCGTCGGCCAGCTCGAAGAGGCCGCGCTTGTCGTCGGTCGCGCCGGTGAACGCGCCCTTCTTGTGACCGAACAGCTCGCTCTCGAGCAGGTTCTCCGGCAGCGCCGCGCAGTTCTGGGCGACGAACAGCTTGTCGCGACGGTTGCTGCGGTAGTGCACCGCCGAGGCGATGAGCTCCTTGCCGACGCCCGTCTCGCCCTCGACCAGCACGGTCACGCGGGTGTTGACGACCTTCTCGATCTTGTCCTTGAGGTCGGCCATCGGCCGGGAGGATCCGAGGATCTCGCGGCGCCCCTCGCGGCGCTCCTCGCGGGTCTTGAGGTAGGTGTTCTCCTTGCGCGCCCGCTCCTCGGCGATGCGCAGGCGGTGGATCAGCCGCGCGTTGGCGACGGCCAGCGAGACCTGCTGCGCGAGCACCGAGAGGAGATCGAGGTCGGCCGAGGTGAAGAGCGCCGAGGCGAAGGGCGTGGCGCCCATCGCCGTGCCGGTGAGCGCCGCGGCGCCCACCGACCGGTTGTCGACCTGCAGGATCCCGAGGATGTCGTCGCCGCGCCACAGCGGGATGCCGAGCGTCGAGCGGATCTGCGCGCCGAGCAGCGAGGCCGAACCCACCTCGCTCGGAGCGTCGGCCGCGAGCACCGCGGCGCGCTCCTGCACCACCTTGCGGAAGATGCTGCGCGTGATCGGGATGGCCCCCGAGCTCGTCTCGCCGC
>JAEUKC010000382.1:0-62270 GCA_016794445.1 Myxococcales bacterium | reverse complement strand
CCCGAGAACCGCGCGCTCGGCAACGGCCATTTTCGGGTCGTCCGCGGCGTCGAGCCCTGGGTCGGACCGCGGCGCGCGGCGCTCAGCGCGTTCGGCTTCGGCGGCAACGACGCGCACCTGATCGTGGAGGCGCCCGGGCTGACGAAGGCGCGCAGCGTCGAGCACGCCGCGAGGTCGGTGACCGCGCTGCGCCCGCGCGTGGCCGTGGTCGCGCTCGCCGCGCGCGTGGGCGACGGCGCCAGCACCGAGGCGTTCCACCGCACGATCGTCGAGGGCACGGCGTGCTCGCCGCGCGCGACGCACGTCGAGGTGCCGCTCGAGGGGCTGCGCACGCCGCCCAGAGATCTCGAGGTCGCGCTCGCCCAGCAGACGATGCTGCTGACGGTCGCGAGCGAGGTGGCCCGCGCGACGCGGCTCGAGGGCCCCCGCACGATGGTCGTGGTGGGCATGGGCTGCGACGCGGAGATCGCTCGCTACGGTGCGCGCTGGCGGCTCGCGGAGTGGGCGGCGAGCGCGCCTCCCGCCCTGCGCACGGCCGCGCAGGATTCGCTGGTCCCTGCGCTCCGCGCCGAGGGGGTGCTCGGCACGATGCCGAACATCGTCACCAACCGGGTGAACGCGCAGCTCGACGCCGGCGGGCCGAGCTTCTCGGTGTCGGCCGAGGAGCTGAGCGGCCTCTGCGCCTTCGAGCTCGCGGTGCGGGCGCTCGAGCGCGGTGAGGTCGACGCGGCGCTGGTCGGGGCGACGGATCTCTCGGACGAGCCCGTGCACGTGGGCGCGCTCGCCGAGATCGTGGGCCGCCCCACGACGCCGGGAGACGCGGCGGTCGCGCTGGTCCTCAAGCGCGAGGACGACGCGCGTCGCGACGGCGACGTCGTGCTCGCCCTCGTCGATCCGAGCCGCGACGCAGCCGAGATTCCGCTCGTCCTCGGCAACGCCGAAGGCGCGCGCTCGCTCGCCGATCGGCTCGGCGAGGCCCACGCGGCGAGCGGGCTCGTCGCCGTCGCTGCCGCCGTGTCTGCGCTCTCCACGGGCGTGGTGTCGCGGGCCGAGGTGCGCATGCAGGGGTTGCTCGGCCCCACGATGACGGTTCGCCTCGAGGGCGTCGGAGCGGTGACCGCCCCGGCGCCGCGGGCTCCCCTCCGCTACCTGTCGTTGCCGGCGCACCCGCCGGCGGTCTCGCTGCCCGAAGGCCTCTCCGTGGAACGAATGGAACCCGCCCCCAAGCTCGTCCCCGTGCTCTCGGCCGCGCCCCTGGCGACGGCACCGAGCATTGCTGCCATTCCTGCCAAGCCGGTCGCGCGCCCGCAGTTCGCCCATCCCGGGCTCGCGCAAGTGCTCGTCCAGGCGGCCGAGCAGCACCGCGCGGTCGGTGACAGCCATCGTGCGTTCCTCGCGAAGCAGGCCGAGATCCACGCGCAGTTCCTCGCGCTCCGGGCGCGCACGAACGAGGCGCTGCTCCGCGGGCTGGCCCACGGCAACGTCTTGCCGAGCGCTCTCCCACGCCCCGCCGCGCCGGTCTCGGTGCCTGCCCCTGTGCCCGTCGCGCCGGTCGCCGCGCCCCTGCCCGTGGCGATCCTGGAGCCCACGCCGCCCGTCGCCGAGGCGGTGGTGACGCCCGCCCTCGCACTTGGCCGTCGCGCCCCGCGTGGCCCCACGTTCGACCGCGCGGCCCTCGAGGTGCACGCGGGCGGCCGCATCTCCTCCATCTTCGGACCGCTGTTCGAGCAGCAGGACGTGCACACGGTGCAGGTGCGCATGCCCATGGCGCCGCTCCTCCTCGCCGACCGGGTGACCGGCCTCGACTGCGAGCCGGGTGTGCTCGCCAAGGGCGTGATCTGGACCGAGACGGACGTGCACGCCGACGCGTTCTACATGCACGCCGGCCGCATGACCCCCGGCGTGATGATCGAGTCGGGCCAGGCCGACCTCATGCTGGTCAGCTACCAGGGCATCGACTTCCGCAACAAGGGCACGCGCGCCTACCGGCTGCTCGGGTGCAACCTCACCTTCCACGGCTCGCCGCCGAAGTCCGGCGAGACGCTGGCCTACGAGATCCACGGCGACGGCCACGCCAACCAGGGCGACGTCCGCCTGTTCTTCTTCCACTACGACTGCTGGATCGGCGACCGCCGCGCGCTCAGCGTGCGCGAGGGCCAGGCCGGGTTCTTCACCACCGAGGAGCTCGCCAAGTCGGCGGGCATCCTGTGGTCGCCCGAGACGTCGAAGCCCGAGCCGGGGGGCCGCGTGGACCCGCCCCGCAGGCGCACCCACGCGACCTTCGAGAAGGAGCAGCTCCGTGCCTTCGCCGACCAGGGCAACGCCCACGCCTGCTTCGGCCCCGGCTTCGAGCGGGCCGCGACCCACACCCGCACGCCCGCCATCCCCGGCGGCCGGATGCTGTTCCTCGATCGGGTCACCCACTTCGACCCCGAGGGCGGGCCGTGGAAGCGCGGCTACCTGCGCGCGACGCAGGCGATCCACCCCGACGACTGGTTCTTCGAGGGGCACTTCAAGAACGACCCCTGCATGCCCGGCACCCTGATGTTCGACGGGTGCCTCGCCACGATGGCGTTCTACCTCGCCGCGCTCGGCTACACCCTCGACAAGGACGGCTACCGCTTCGAGCCGATCCCCGAGGAGGAGTACAAGCTCAAGTGCCGGGGCCAGGTGATCCCCACCTCGAAGGAGCTCGTCTACGAGGTGTTCGTCGAGGAGGTGCACGACGGCGACGAACCGCGCCTCTACGCCGATCTGCTCTGCACCGTCGATGGCCTCGGTGCCTTCCACGCGCGCCGCGTGGGCCTGCGGCTCGTGCCCGACTGGCCCCTCACCAGCAAAGCGAAGCCGCCCGTGGACGACCGCAAGGTGGCCTCGGTCGACGGTCTTCCACTCGACTATCGCTCGTTGCTCGCGTGCGCGTGGGGCCAGCCCTCGACGGCGTTCGGCCCGCGCTACGCGCGCTTCGACGGCACCCGCCGCGTGCCGCGCTTGCCGGGGCCGCCGTACCACTACGTCACGCGCGTCGTCTCCTACGAGGGCGATCCGTTCGTCTGCAAGCCGGGCGCGGCGGTGGAGGTCGAGTACGACGTCCCGCCGGACGCCTGGTACTTCGCCGAGGGCGGCGCGGAGGCCATGCCGTTCTCGGTGCTCCTCGAGGCCGCGCTGCAGCCTTGCGGCTGGCTCGCGAGCTTCGTCGGCTCGACGCTCACGGTCGACGGCGACCTCCTGTTCCGCAACCTCGACGGCAAGGGCGTGATCTTCGACGAGGTGCGCCGCGACGCCGGCGTGCTGCGCACGCGCGCCCGGATCGTCAACGTGTCGCCCGCCTCGGGCATGCTGATCGAGTCGTTCGAGGTGGAGTGCTTCGTCGGCGATCGCCTCGTGTTCAAGACGGGCTCCGCGTTCGGCTTCTTCCCCAAGGAGGCGCTCGAGAACCAGATCGGCCTGCCCACGTCGCCCGAGCAGCGCGCGGCGTTCGACGCGACCAGCGACTACTTCGTCGACCTGCGCCCGGAGCCCGCGCGCTACCTGCGGGGGCCGGCGCGCCTCGCCGCGCCCATGCTGCGCATGATCGACCGCGTCACGCGGTTCGAGGCCGAAGGCGGCAAGAAGGGCCTCGGCTTGGTGCGCGCCGACATGGACGTCGACCCCCACGCGTGGTTCTTCAAGGCGCACTTCTTCCAGGATCCCGTGCAGCCCGGGTCGCTCGGCGTGGAGGCGATGCGCCAGACGCTCGCCTTCGCCATGCTCGAGCTCGGGCTCGACGCCGAGATCCCACGCGCGCGCTTCCTCCCGCTCGAGAGCCGGAAGGCCGGCGAGGGCGTGACCGAGACCCCGGAGCTCGTCTGGAAGTACCGCGGCCAGGTGGTGCCCGAGAGCCAGCGCGTCACGATCACGATGGAGATCGTCGACCGCGGGCGCGACGCGCGCGGCAGCTACGCGCGCGCGGAGGCCTCGCTGTGGGTCGACGGCAAGCGCATCTACGAGGCGCGCGGCCTCGGGCTGCGGATCGTCTCGGCCGAAGGCAACGAGGAGGTCCTCGATCTCGCGCGTGACGCCTGGCTCCGCGACCACTGCCCCACGTTCGTGCTCCCGGCCCTCCCGATGATGTCGGTGGTCGACCGGCTCGCCGGGGCGGCGATCGCGTACGGCTGCGGCCTGCCGCTCACGCTCGAGAACGTGCAGATCAAGCGCTGGATCACGGTCGATCCCACGGCGCGCCTGCGCACCGAGGTCGCGCCGCGCGACGACGGGTCGCTCGCGGTCTCGCTGCTCGTGTTCCGCAGCGCGCGCGACCCGAAGCTCTCGCGCTTCGAGGTGGCCGCCAGCGGGGTCGCCTGGTCGAGGGCCGCAGCACCCGCTGTGATCCCCGCCTTGGTCGAGGGGCGTCCGACCGAGAATCCTTACGAGACGGGGGAGCTGTTCCACGGGCCCGCGTTCCAGCTGCTTCGTTCGCGCACGCTCGGGGAGAACGGCGGCACGGCGGTGCTCGACGCCGGCGCGGGTGCGGTGCCGTACGGCACGCTGCACCAGGCGCTGCTCGACGCGGCGACCCACGCCATCCCGCACGACCGCCTGCACCTGCTCTCCGACCTGATCGGCGAGGACAAGGTCGCGTATCCCTACCGGATCGCCTCGTTCGTGGTGCACGCGCCGTTGCCGCGCACGGGGGAGGTGCACTGCGAGGCGCGCTTCGTCGGCTTCGACGGCGACGACCGCTTCCCGACCTTCGACCTCGCGCTCGAGGCCCAAGGCGTGCGCCTCTGCGACGTGCGCCTCGTCGAGATCCTCATGCCCAAGGGGTCGCTCGGCGCCGCGTCGGGGCGCGCGCGGCGGACCTTCCTGCGGGACCGCGCGTACGTGCCGGGCCTCTCCCTCTCGGACCACGAGGGCCCGGAGACGACGCTCTCGGACGCCACGGTCGCCGCCAGCGACTGGCTGCCCGGCACGATCGCGCGCATCTACGGCCTCGGCGCGACCGACGACCGCACCCGCGACATCGCGCAGAAGGAGCACGTGGCCCGCCACGCCGAGGTGCACCCCTCGGCGGTCGCGCTCGTGCCCGAGCCCCACGCCCCCTCGGCGCCGCTCCAGCGCTTCGTCCTCGACACGGCGCGCGACCAGGACGGCGTGCGGGTGCGCGATCGCGTGGCCCCGCGGCTCGACCTCGGCCCTGTGCGCCGGTTCTGGACCGAGCGCTTCGGCCTCTCGGGCTGGCCCGTCGAGGACCTGTGCTTCGGCCTCGCGCAGCGCTTCGTCGCCGACGTGCGGCTCGCCGACCCCGTGGCGTTCCGCGCGGTCGCCGGCCAGAGCGTGCTGTACGTGGCCAATCACCAGACCGGCATCGAGTCGATCCTGTTCTCGGTGCTGATCTCGGCGCTCGCGGGCACGACGACGATGACGCTCGCCAAGGCGGAGCACCGCGACACGTGGCTCGGTCGCATGCTGCGCCTCTGGTTCTCGTACCCCGGCGCGCACGATCCGGGCGTGATCGCGCACTTCGATCGCAAGGACTCGGCGTCGCTCCTCACCATCCTCGAGGACCTCGCGCGGGCCATGCGCACCGAGCACAAGAGCCTGCTCGTGCACGTCGAGGGCACCCGCGCGCTCGGCTGCCGGGCGCCCGTCGCGACGATGAGCGGCACCTTCGTCGATCTCGCGCTCGCGCTCGGCGCGCCGGTCGTCCCGGTGCGCTTCTCGGGTGGGCTGCCGATCACACCCGGCACCGAGCGCCTCGAGTTCCCGGTCGGGATGGGCCAGCAGACCTACCACGTGGGCGCGCCGATCCTGCCGGCCGAGCTCGCGGCGCTCACCTACAAGGCGCGCATCGATCGCCTGGTCTCGGCGATCAACGGGCTCGGGGGCGACGTCGCCGAGGAGGCGCCGCACACCCCCGACGAGGCCTTCGCCGCGAAGGCGCGCGCCTTCGAGCGCGAGGACGTGTCGGCGCCGCACGCGGTGCTCCGGGCGGTGCTCGAGGAGTGCCCCGATCCCTCGGCGGTCACGCGGAAGATCCTCGCGCGCGACACCTCCGATCTGGGGCCCGAGCGTGCGTTCGCGCAGGCCTTCGAGGAGCTGCTCTTCGGGGCGCGGTGATCGAGGCCTTCGTCTTCGACCCGCGCACGATCTCGGAGGACGCCCTCCTCGAGCGCGGCGGAGACTGGCTCGACCCGAGCGAGCGTGCGCGCTACCAGCGATTCTCGCACGCGCTCTCGGCGCACGTGTACCTCGCGACCCGGGTCGTCGTGCGCACAGTGCTCTCGCGCGCGCTCGGGGTCGCGCCAGCGGCCCTCGCGTTCGAACGCGACGCCCTCGGTCGACCGACGCTGCGTGACCACGCGCTCTCCTTCAGCCTCGCCAACGGGCCGAGCTTCGTCCTGTGCACCCTCGCGCCGACGCCCCACGGGGTGGACGCCGAGCCGCTCGACCGCGCCGAGGCGCTGCTCGGGATGCAGAGCACCATCTACTCCGACGACGAGCGTGCCCACCTCGCGCGTTGCGCCGAGCCGCGGGCCGACGCGGTGCTCCTGTGGACGCTGAAGGAGGCCTACCTCAAGGCCCGCGGCATCGGGCTCCGCGTCGATCCGCGCCTCGTCTCGTTCGCGCTGCGCGAGCGCGGCGCGACGCTCGCGCTCGCTCCCCCGCTCGCCGACGACGGCGCGATCGACCGCTTCCAGCGGCTCGTCTTCGAGGGCCACCTCGGGGCGGTGGCCGGTCCGACCGGCGAGCCGCTCGCGACCCCACGCTGGATCGAGCTCTGACGAGAACCGGCGACCGGCGCGCCTGCTTGGCGTACCATGCACGGCGATGCGTCTGCCGTCGCTTGCCCTCGTCGTGATCGCCGCGAGCGTGGCCCAGAGTGCCGCGTCCGAGCCGGTCGTCGTCCCACCGACCTACATCCCCGGCATGCCCGGCTCCACGCTGGTGAACGCGACCGACGCCACGTTGATCAACACCTGGATCGGCACGCCGGGGCAGCGCTGGCGGCGCTGCTACTCGAAGGCGGCCGACGGCGCGACCTCCGCGGCGTTCCACAAGAACTGTGACGGGCAGGGCCCCTCCGTCACCGTCGCGCGGCTCTCGAGCGGCCGGGTGATCGGCGCCTACGCGTCGAAGTCGTGGGCGTCGGTCGGCAACTGGATGGGCGACGAGGCCACGTTCTTGTTCTCGCTCACCTACCGGTTCAAGCACGGCTACATCGGCAAGCTCCCGAGCTACACCCAGTACAGCGCCACCAACTACGGCCCCACGTTCGGCGGCGGCCACGACTGGCACGTGAACGGCGCGATCGACGGCGGGTACTGCTACATCGGCTACACGTTCGAGTGCCGCATCGGCACCAACGGCGGCGTCGACACCGTGTGTCGCAACGACTTCTGCGGCAGCTACTCGGACTGGAAGGTCGAAGACCTCGAGGTCTGGGTGCACTGACCGCGAGCGTTCACTTCACCGGGGTCGTCACCTTCGGCCAGAGCGGCTTGTCCTGCTCGTCGAGATCGAAGCGGAACGTGGTGGGCTCGGGGCGGGCCGCGAGCAGGTAGATCCGCGAGTCGGCGCCGCCGGTCGCGATCGGATCACGCCCCGCGCGCTCGAGGCGAGCCCCGCCGCCGCGCGGCGCGATCGCGACGACGCAGCCGGCCTGCAGCAGCGCCTGCACCAGCGCGCTCGCGTCCGGGGTGCTCGTCTTCTCGGCGACCAACAGGTTGCCCTTGGCGTCGAGCCCGAGGGCGAGGTCGAGCGTAGCAGGCAGCGTGACCGCCTTGCCCGCGAGGACGAGCAGAGGCGCCTCGAGGCTGTACCGCGAAGGAGGGACCGGCGCCCCGGGCGCGGCGATCCCGAGCCGTCCCCGCGCGTCGACGAACAGGGTCGCGGCCCCCGGTGACGGCTTCGTGCGCGCCGCGCCGTCGAGGACGAGGCCGAGCGGCGCCTCCTTGGTCGCGACCCCGAGCCGCAGCGCAGCGAGCACGCGCGCCGCGTCGTCGCCCGAGATCGGCGGGGGCGGGCTGGTCTCGAAGAGGCGCCTGCCGCTCGGATCGAGCTCCGCGTGGCCGCCGACGATCGTGGCCCGCAGGCGGCGGGCGTCGAACCGCGTGACGCGGACCGTGCCCGTGGTCTGCATGGTGATCGAAGGGGTCCACGCGGGCGCCGGCTGCGGCTGGCCGTCGGCGGCGAATCCCGGGGGCAGCGGCTCGCGCAGGGTCGCGTAGAAGAACTCCTTCGGGCTCGGGGCGTGGACGTACCGCGTGTGGGCGACCCCCATCGCCATCGAGAGCGCCTCGCTCTTGCCCTTCTCGTACTTGGCGTCGTCCCACGACATGAACACGAAGCCCACGTGGTAGAGGTTCATGTCGAGGTGGAGGCCGTAGTCGCACCCGGCCTTCTTCATGCCGCTGCCGAGGTCGTGCGGATCGAGCTCGTTGCCCCACAGGTAGAGGACGTGCCCGCCCTTGGTGCGGCACAGCCCCGCGCGCTTGGCGCGCTGACCGACCTGCTTGCCGGTCGCGAGGATGCCGCCCCACTTGGGGCGCTTGCGCGGATCGATCTCGTCGCCGTCGACGAGCGGGTCCAGGTTCTGGCGCAGAGAGCGCACGTCGGGCGGGGTCGACATCTTCGGGCCCCAGGTGCCGAAGGCGAGGCGACCGTCGTCGAACATCAGGAGTGACGCGACGTCGGGGACCGGCGGCTGGAACTCGCGGCGCCGGATGCTCATGCCCCACTTGCCCTGATCGAAGCGGAACCCGCCGTTCCACGCGGCGACCACCCGCTTGGCGACGCCGGCCTCGCGCGGGAGCTTGCCGCCGGCGCGGGGCCACTTGCCCGCGGTCTTCTCGTCGGGCGGGAACGGCCCCTCGACCCCGATCGCCATGTCGAGCTCGAGCTGGCGCGCGTCCATGGCGACCACCTCGACCTTCGCGGCGCGGGCCGGGTCGGGCCGCACGAAGCCCGTGTAGAACGTGGGTGGCGCGCCCTCGATCGTGTGCAGCCAGTCGCGCTGCCACGGGGCCCACTCGCCCTCCTTCGGCGCGGGCTTGTCGCCCTCGACCGCCATCTTCGGGGGTGGCCAGGCGTGGTCGTCGAGCGCGCCGATCTGGGTCGTGCTGGTGGCGCCGTACGTGGGCTCGGTCGGCGTTGGGGTGGCCGCGTCCGTGCCCTTGCCGACGGTCGCGGCCTTTGCCGTGAGGGGCCCTTGTTCGCGCGGGGGCGCAGGCGCGCACGTGACGAGCAGGAGCGGCGAGGCGAGGAGCGCGCGGCGCATGTCCGACCAGCCTAGTCGAAGCGGCCGCGCGCTTCGTTCACTTCTGCTGCGCGGCCACCAGCGCCGCGAGGCCGTCCCCCGCAGGCAGGAGGGTGATCTCGGCCTGGCTCTCGAGGAGGCGCTGGGTCTCGAGCACCTCGAAGGTGGCGGCGGCGACCCGAGGGTGCTGCTGCAGCTGGCGCAGGGCCTCGCCGACGATCTTCGGGCGCAGCGCGGCGGCCTTGGCGAACTCGATCGCCGCCTCGCGCTCGGCGGTGCCGCGGATGAGGTTCACCTGGTTGGCGCCGTCCTGCTGGATGGCGCTGGTCACCTGGCGGAGCCGGTTGACCACCTTCTCCTGGATCTGCCGCACCATCGCGCCGTCGCGGAAGTGCACCTTGCGGATGTAGACGCTCCCGAGCTTGAAGCCCCACTCGTGCGACTTCGGCGACACCTCGTTGCGCACGAGCATGCTCATGGCGTGGCGGGTCTCGAGCATGTCGGAGAGGCGCATGTTGGAGAGCGCCCGCACCGCCGAGGAGCCGACGTTCGCGCGCAGCGAGCCGCGCGGGTCGGTGTTCTTGAACAGGTAGGCCTCGGCGTCGTCGACGTACATCTCGTACCAGATGCCGATGCCCATCGGCGCGCCCTCCTCGGAGTTCACCGGCTGGCTGCGCAGGTACTCCTGGGTGAGCGAGAGATCGAGCACCACGCGCCGGCCGAACGCGCGCACGAGCAGGGCGCCGAAGCCGAGCTTGCCCGGCAAGAAGTGCAGGCCCGGCTCCGCGATCACGCCGAGCACCTGCCCGAACAGGATGAACACGTGGGTCTCGCGCTCCTCGACCGTGGCGTAGAGCCCGAAGAAGCGCGCGATGGCGAGCAGCAGCGGCACGCCGGCCATCAGCGCGAGGAAGGTGATCAGGGCGACGACGAGGATGGTCATCGGTCACCTCCCGGGATCTTGGCAGCAAGTGGCAGCAATACCCGACGCGCTCTCGCGAGCAGCCCGAGGCGCAGGTTCTTGATGTAGGCCTCGAGGGTGCCGGGGCCCGCGGCGTCCAGCTGGGCGAGCTCCTCGGCGAGCGCCCGGAGCGGCTCGACCTCGGTCTGCACGCGCAGGGTCTCGATCTCCACGGCCCGCCGGGACTGCACGATGCGCTGGTCGGCGGAGGCCTGGGCGAGGCTGATCTCGGAGGAGACGTGGTTGTGGGCGGTGTTGATCGCCGCGAGCGCCGACTCCACCTCGTCGGGCGGGTCGATGCGGGTGATGAGGCAGGCGTCGAGCGTGATCCCGTAGCGCGCCGCCGAGGTCGCGCAGTCGGCCTCCATGCGGTCATTGAGGTCGCGCAGGTTCTTGCGCAGATCGTTGATCGAGATGCCCTGCGCCGCGGCGAAGTCCCCGTCGGCCTTGTGGGGCGCCTCGAAGCTCGCGATGCGCTGGCGCAGCACCGACACGAAGTAGCCCATGACGTGGGAGATCGCGTGGCGGACCCCGAAGAGGTAGGCGTAGAGGTTCTGCTCCGAGACGCGGAAGCGGATCTGTCCGCTGATGCGCGTGTCGAGGTGGTCCTTGGTCACGGCCTCGATGCGCTGCCCGCCCTCGTTGGCCTCGGGGTGCTCCGGGTCCCAGGCGAGGCTCGTCGTGGTGGTGGCCACGCTGACCTTGTGCACCTGCTCCCAGGGCCACTTGAAGTAGGGCCCGCCGGGGGGGATGACCACGACCTGCGGATACACGTACCGCTCGCGCTCGTCGGGACGCAGGCCGCTCGCGAGCGGGAGCTCCAGGGTCGTCGCGTCCTCGCGCACGCGCTGGGCGCGACCGAACACGGTCTTCACCGCGCGTTCGCTCTGGTCGACCGTGTAGAGCCCGCGCAGCACGACCCGCACGAGGAGCCACACCACGATGCCGAGGAGGATCCCCGGCACGAGCGCGCTCTCGAGGTGATCGAAGAGCGCATCGGCGCCTTGCGGCGCAGGCTTGGAGAGGAGCGAGGCGAACATGGAGGGATGCTACGCCCGAAGCGGCCGCGGTAGAGTGTCGTCGTGGACGCGCACGAGACCCACCGCCTCGCAGAGCTGCAACGGCTCGCCGAGGCCTGCCTCGCCACCGAGACGCCGAGTGCTGCGCTGGCGCACGAGGTGGCCGCGCTCGCGCTGTCGCTCGTGGGCCGTCGCCGAGGCGCAAAGGCGGGACCACCCTACCGCGGAAAGCACGAGAGCCCCGATCCCACCGCGGCCATGCTGGTCGCGCTCGAGCGGTGCGAGGCCGAGCGCGATGCCCTGCGCGCCGAGCTCGCCACCCTGCGCAGGAAGCCGGGGGCATGACGATGCAGCGCGCTAGCGCACCTCGACGCAGAGCACGTTGGAGTCCACGACGCCCGCCCTCCATTGCACGTGGTGGAGACCGGGCGTCGCGAACGGGTAGACGCTGATCTCGAAGTTCACGTCGATCCCCGGGCTCTGCATCACGGCGCCGTCGTAGACGCCCATGGTGAACGCGCCCCACGTGGGCACCTCGGGCGTGACCCGCGCGCCGTCGACCCACTCGCCGGTGATGGGCTTCGGCCCCATCACGAACAGGTCCTCGCCCTTCGCGAACACCTCGAGGACGTGGATCACCCGCACGGGCTCGTTCACCGCGTAGACGCGCCGCTCGGCGAGCAGGGTGATCTGTCGGTCCGCGTTGCGCCGCCCGCGCAGGGGACTCTTCGGATAGCCGCGCAGCACCACGTTGTCGGCCTCGGGGGCGCGCACGAGGTCCTTCGGGATGCGCACGTAGAGCTCCGCGGTCTCGAGCCGTGAGAGCCAGGCGCCGGGGGGAGTTCCGACCTCGCCGAGCGAGGCGAGCGTGACCGCGTCGGGGCACCGCGGTGCCGGCGCCGAGGCAGAGGGCGCGGGCTTCATCTCGGCGTCGACCGCGTGGGCCACGGGGGCTTCACGCCGACACGACAGCAGGAGGAGGACGAGGGCTCGGCGCACGCTCTCACCCTACAGCACGAGCCGCGCGGTCGCCGCGAGCGTTCGCTCCACGCTCGTGCTCGTGAAGCCGGAGACGGCGCTCGCCCGGTGGCGTTCGGTCACACTGGCGGAGAGGTGCAGAGGGCCGACGGCGTGCACGCCGAAGAACGCCCGCCACTCGAGGCGATGGTCGGTGAGGCGAGCGTCGTCGACGATGCTCTCCTGGAACCGATCGACGCCGTCGATCGACGTGAACACCTCCCACTTGGCCGCGAAGCCAGCCTCCAGGTCGGCCGTGGTGAAGGTGACCGTGGGGAGCACGCTGAGCCCGACGGCGTAGTAGTAGCCCTTCATGTGCAGGACCGACTTGGACGCTGGCTTGTCCGTCGCGAGCCACGCCGGCCACGCGAGCGAGGTGATCATGGCGAAGTCGGGCGAGACGTCGAGGCTCGTGCGGATCCGGACCGGGCCGGCGTGCAGGGTGGTGTCGGCGACGGCGCTCGCCACCCGGACGATGGCGAGACGGTCGAGCACTTCTCCGACCCAGCGCTCGGCGTACTCGAGCTCCGTGGCCGCGCCGGCGAACACGCTCGCCCCGCGCCGGTCGCGGACCGCCTGGTGGTAGTAGCCGAACAGGCTCGCGCGCGCGCTGACGCCGATGCGTTCGATGCGCTTGTCGCCGAGCGCGAGGTCGATCGAGAACCGCGTGAAGCCCCGGTCGGTCACGAAGCCGCCGGCGTGCCCGGCGCCACCGTAGTGGGGCAGGGTGACGACCTCGGTGTCCAGGCCGAGCTCGGCGCGGCTCGAGTCGGGGCGACCGGCCTGGCTCGCGCGCGCGATGCCCGAGGAGAGGACGAAGCGGTGGTAGGTGTCGCGAGGCAGACCGAGCGCGTCGGTGTCCGGGGCGCGGCCGGCCTCGGAGCCGTCGATGCGGTCGTGGAGCTTGCGCGGGAAGCCGAACACCTCGGCCAGGATGCGCACCGGGATGGCGTTGCTGCCACGATCGAACAGCTCCCCGAGCTGGTAGAGCCCCTCGCCGAACGGGATGCCGACGATCGGGGTGAAGATGACGTCGTTGAGGCTCGGGTACTCCTTGTACTCGACCACGTACTCCCAGGTGATCGACCCGAGGTTCGCCATCAGGAACGACTGGGCGATGGAGAGGCCGTTGGACCGCGCGGTCCAGTAATAGGCCGCGCCGGAGAGCGAGTGGTTGAAGGCGTTGGTGCCGAAGTCGTTGGAGTCGAACCGCAGCGCGTCGAAGGTGACGATCTTCCTACGCCAGCTCGGCCAGTCCCACCGCAGGTCCCAGTCGGCCTGGTTGAAGTTCGCGTTGCTCCAGTACCACACCGTGCCGATCGGTCCGTTGATGACGAAGACCTCTTCCGCCGCGCGGATCCAGTGACGCTTGCGGGGCTCGGGGTCGCGGATCCGCTCCTCGCCGGTGGCGTCGACCTCCGCCGCCGCCGCCGTGGGCGCCGCGAGGGCGAGGAGGGCGCCGAGGGCGAGGACTCTTGGCCTCACGGCTTGCTCCGGTTCTCGTGGATCCGATCGAAGAGCCCCTCGCACCGGGTGGGGGTCGAACGGAGGCAGTGCACGTGGAGCAGACGTTCGGTCTGGTGGATCTCGAGCTCCCCCGCGGCGCAGTCGAGGTGCACCTCGGTCTTGGTGCGGTGCACGAGGCGACAGCCCAGCGCGACGCCCGAGGCCTCGACGGCGGCGAGGTCGACCTTGTCGAGCGGGCGGTAGAACACGACGTCCGGGTGGGTGTCGACGAACGACCAGCTCCACGTGAGGTGCGTGGTGAGGCCCCAGCCGCGCACGACCCAGTCGCGCGCGCCGAGGATGACGAACGAGCCACCGAGCATCAGCGAGAACACGCTGTGGGATCCGACGAAGCGTGCGTAGGCCGGGCCGCTGTAGACGCGCGCGCTGCCGCCGCTCGCCCCGTAGAACGTGCCGTCCTCGCGCAAGAAGCGGGTGCTCCCTGCGCCGATGCCGCCGCCCGCGACCAGGCGCAGGCGCGCGTCCGGCCCGAGATCCTGGACCGAGACGTCGAGCCGCAGATCGTTGAAGTGCTGCCGCGCACTACCGTTGTCGCCGAGCGTGTACGACTCGGTGGAGTAGCCGATGGACCAGCGCGACGAGCGACCGTCGTCGAAGTCGAGCCCGAGCCCGATGCCGATGGCCGCCGACGGCGTGGCGTCCGCGACGAGCTTGCTCCCGAGGGGTTCGTTCTCGTGTGGGCGGGCGCTCGCGTGCAGGGCCGGGTACGCCGTCCCCTGCAGATCGACGTAGACGCCGACGCAGCCAGGCGTGAACGCAGCGATGGCGAGCAACCGCACATACTGCGCAACACCGCGGTCGCTGCGCGACAGAACGGGGGTGGCGTCGGCCATGCCCTCTCGTGGTGCACCTTCCGTACCCCGGCCCGCACGTTGCAGCGCCGACCGGCATGCGTGCGAGCTGGCGATGGCCTCTCGCCGCGCTCGTCGCGGTGTGGCCCACCCTTGTCCGCGCCGACGACCCCGAGCCGCGCGACCGCCCGAACTGGCCACGGGTGATGCAGGAGTACGTCATCATCAACGGCGCCCTCGGGATCCCCTGGTACTGGGGCAACCAGGACTACAGCCAGCGCACCTGGGAGTGGAAATGGGACCAAGAGAGCTGGAAGGCCAAGCTCATCACCCTCGACGCCGTGCGCTTCGACGGGGACGACTTCCGCACCAACGCCGTGCACCACACCTTCGTGTCGGGGATGAGCTACTTCCTCGTCGGCCGCGCGAACCGGCTCACGATCCCCGAGTCGTTCCTCGCGAGCGTCCTCGCCTCCACCACCTGGGAATACCTGGTGGAGTTCCGCGAAGGGCCGAGCGTCAACGACATGATCACGACCCCGCTCTCGGGCATCGCCCTCGGCGAGACGGTGTTCCAGCTCGGGGAGCTGTTCCTGCGCGGGGGCGATCACCCGGTGAACTGGGCCCTCGCCACCGGCTTCGGGGGACTACAGACGTTCCATCGACGGCTCGACCGGACGACGCAACCGAGGAGCGCCACCACCGACAGCCTCGGCTTCGCGCGGGACCGCTGGCATCGATTCGAGCTGCACGCGGCGATCCAGCTCGCGGACCAGCCGACCCGCTCCGAGACGCGCATGCAGCTAGGCCTCGACACCGAGATCGTCACGATCCACTCGTTCGACAAGCCCGCGCGCGTGAGCCGCTGGGTGGGCGGAGAGAACTTCACCCGCCTCACGGCGCGGCTCTCGTACCACGAGCAGGGCATCCAGGAGATCCTGCTGCGCGCGCGCGCCACGATCGGTGGCTACTACGATCAAGACCTGCGGGGCGCGGTCGGGGCGCTCGCGGGGCACGCGTTCTACGCCGGCTTCGTCTCGTCGTTCGACTACGCGGTCAGCGACCTCGACACCCTCACCGAGCGCCTCGGCGTGAGCGCGCTCGGGGTCACGTTCGATGCGTTCCTCGAGCGTGCGCCGCTCCGTCTCCGCGCGACGCTGGACGTGATGGGTGACTTCGCCATGGTCACCCCCGTGGCCGGCGCCGCGTACCGCGCGTGGCTCGGGCCCCACGCGCGCACGCGGCTCAGCTTCCAGACCAACGACTACTACTACGCGATTGGCGCGAGCGTGCTGCCGTCGGTGACGGTCGAGCTCTCGCCGTTCTTCCTCGCCGCCGCGGCGCGCCTCGACACGTTCTCGTCGATCGAGGGCATGGAGCGGCGGCAGTGGGAGGTGACCGACGACTCGCACTTCGCCGATCGACGCCTCTCGTACCGCGTCACCGTCGGCGTCGCGCCCGTGCGCCTGCTGCGAATGTGGGCCGGCTTCGAGCGCAAGGTGCGGGCCGGAAGCGCCGGGCCGTTCTCTGCCGATCTGCGCGAGCGCCTCGTGACCGTGGGCGCCTCCTTCGTCCTCTAGGCCTCACGGCAAGGTGACGTCGGTGACCTTTCCGTCACAGGTCACCGTGGCGAGCGTGCCCTTCGAGAGCCACGCCTTCCACTTCCCCTTCTCGTCGAGCCGCGCCAGGTTGATGAACTTGCGACCGCACGGCGCCTCGAGCACCGCCTCCGGGTCGCCCGTGGGGTTGCCCGAGACGAACACCTTGCCCGCCTTCTCGGTGTGGACGCGGAGGAAGCCGTTGCCGCTCTTGGGCTTGCCGCTCGGCTCGGCGAGCACGGGCTTGGCGGAGACCGAGGCGCTGGTGCTCGTGGAGGTGGAGGGATCGGGGGCCGGCTTCTTCTTCTTCGGGGTCTCGCTCGCCGCGGTGTCGTCGGACTTGCGCGCGTCGGGCTTGGGCTTGCCCCCGCTCGCGAGCGCGACGACGACGAGCACCAGCGCCACGAGTCCCACACCCCCGAGCACGTAGAGCCCGGTGCGTCGGCGGTCGGGGCTGCGCTGGGTCTCCAGCGACTCCTCGAACCGCACGAACTCCCGACGGGGAGGCTCCTCTCGGTCGACCACCGGCACGACGGGCTCCGCCTCCGGAGGGGGGATGACCTTCGGCTCGTCGGGCACCGCCGGGTGCGGGACCGGGGGTGGCGTGAGCGCCAGCGCCAGCGGCTCCGCGGGAGGAGGCGGCGGCGTCAAGCCGAGGAGGGTCTTCATCGGCGCCTTGGGCATGGGGCCCACCGGTGCCGGTGTCAGGAACTTGGCGGTATCCGGGATGGGGATCGGCCGGACGCTCTTGGGTCCGACCGGAGGCACCGACGGGGTCGGTGCGGCCTCGGGTGGCGCGGGCGTGGCAGCAAGTGGCACGATTGGCCCGAGGTCGATCTCGATCGGTGCGTCGACCTCCGCGCGTGGCGGCACGCTGCGGAGGAGATCCGACTCGGTCACGTCTTCGGTCTTCGGCGCCTCCGAGGGGGCGGGATGGTCGTGGGCGACCATGCCGTCGGCGGTGGGCAGCGGGACGGGCGTGCGCAGGCGTCCGGGCTGGTGGTCGGGCCCGATGTGTGGCGCGCCGTGCGGCGGGTGGGGTGGCGGCGCAGGGAGGTGGGGTGGCCTCGGCGGCTCGCTCTTCGCGCGCGGCGGCATCGGCGTGAGCGCCTTGCCCACCGGGATCACCCCCGGCATCAGCGGCGTCTTGGTGGCAGAGGGGAGGGTGGGCCGAGGGGCGGGCTTCGCTGCCGCGGGTGCGACGCCCGGCATCAGCGGAGTCTTTCCGCCCTTGGGTGGCGGCGTCGGCGCCTTGGTCACGGGCATCGGCGCGACCGAGGTCGACGCCACCGGGGCGGCGGCGGGCGCGGGCGGCACCGAGGCCGGCCCGATGCCCATGTTGGTCGAGATGCGCGGCCCCGGAACCTCGGACTCGTCGTCGTCGTCCTCCTCCTCGTCGTCGAGCTCCTCGAGATCGAGCTCGAGCCCGGGGCGGCTCGCGCGGAGCGCCTTCATGCCGAGGACCGAGCGCTTGCCGGTGAGGCGCTGCCGTCGTCGGGACGGGCGATCGGGGCGCGGCGCCGGGTCTTCGCCCTCCTGGGGCATCGCGGCGACGATCTCGCGGAGGGCGGCCTTGCCCTCCTCGAGCTTCTGCACCTTGCCGATCCAGCGGGCCAGCTCGGCGCAGCTGATCGTGCGCTTCTTGGCGTCCTCGGAGAGCGCGGCGTCGACCGCGGCGCAGAGCTCCCTGGGCAGGCCCTCGCGCACCGAGGCGAGCTGCGCCGGGCGGCCCGCGACCAGCTGGACGATCCCCCCGCCACCCTGCTTGCCCGGTCCGGCGAGGAGCCGGTGGCAGAGCATGCCGGCCGAGAAGACGTCCGCCTTCTCCGTCACCGTCTCGCCACGCGCCTGCTCCGGAGCAAGGTAGCCAGCAGCCCCCTTCACCATGCCGACCACGCTGTCGGGCGTGCGATCGAGGATCTTCGCGAGGCCGAAGCCGGTGAGCTTGACGGTGCCGTCGCGCGCCACGAGCACGGCGTTCGGCGAGACCGCGCGGTGGAGCACGGGGGTCGGCGCCCCGGTCTCGTCGGTGAGGGCGTGCGCGAAGGCCAGCGCCGTCGCGACCGTGGCCCCGATGTACGCGGCGGCGCCGTCGTCGAGCTTGCCTCCTCGGGCCTCGAGGTGGGCGAGGACGCCCGCGAGGGTCGCGCCCTCCACGTGCTCCAGCACCAGCACCACGCGCTCCGTGTCCTCGAACAACCCGAGCACGCGCGCGATGGCCGGCGACACGAGCCGCGAGCACACGCGCGCCTCGCGGGCCAGCTCGGTGGCCGCGCCCGCCGTGGCCGGGTCGCGCTTGACGCACTTGAGGGCGACCTCGCGCGAGAAGCCGAGCGGGCCCTCCTCCCTGGCCAGCAGCACCTCGACCGGCCCCTCGTTGCGGAGTCGGCGCACGACGACGTAGTCGCCGATCTTGCGGGGGAGGGGTGTGGCGGGGAACACGAAAGCCACAGGATACCCAGAAGCACCTCGTGGGAAAAAAGCCCTGCGTGTTGTGGTACGGTTTCCGTCCATGAGCGCGGACCGGGTTCTCCTCGTCGCGCGCGAGGGCTGGGTGCTCCGGCTGCTGGAGGAGGGCCTCCGTGAGGCCGGCGTCGTGGTCTCTTCGGCGACGACCTCGGCGGGAGCGGTCGCGCGGATCCAGGAGCTCGAGCCCGATTGTGTGATCGTCGATACCAACCTGGGCGATGGGGCCGGGGACCACGACGGCTACTGGGTCGTGGTCCAGGTGCGTGCGCTCGGCGGCACCGTCGGCATCACGCCGATCGCCCTCCTCGCGGCCGACGACGACGCCGAGGCCCGCACGAGGGCCTTCGAGGCCGGCGCCGACGTGCTCCTCTTGCGCCCGTTTCGCCTGGAGGAGGTGCTCGCGCAGGTCCACGCCCTCGTGGAGTTCGCGCGCCGGATGCGGGTGCGGCGCACCTCGCTCATCGGCTCGCTGCACGCCAACTCGGCGGGGCCACCCTCCTCGCCCGAGGCCGCCGCTTTCCGCGCGGAGCTCGCGCAGATGCCCGTCTCCGGGCTGCTGACGCTGCTCGAGATCGAGCGCAAGAGCGGCCTCGTCTCGGTCCGCTCCGAGGGCCGCCGGGTGACGCTCGACGTCGCGAGCGGCCTCGTGAGCGGCGCCACGATCGACTCGGTGGGCGTGCCGGTGATCGAGGCGCTCGCGCTCGCCGTCGCCTGGCGCAGCGGGACCATCACCTATCGCACGGGTTTCGCCGTCGATCCGCCGAAGGACGCGCGGGCGATCCGCGTGCTCCTCGGCGAGCTCCGCGCGCGCGACGAGGCGCCGGTCACCCCGCTGGCCGTCGAGTTCGCCGACCTCAACGACCTCGGCCCCATCTCTGCTCCGGCGGCGTCCGCACCCGCCGCGCCCAGACCTGCGCCCCTGCCCGTGGCGCCCCCCAAGCCCGCGGTCGAGGTCGCGAGCGACCCGGTCGACGAGATCCAGGACATCGGTCAGCTGCTGGGGCTCGACGACATGCTCGATCCGCCGCGGCTCCCCGCACCGCCACCGACTCCCTCCATCCTCCCCCCGCGCAAGCCGATGCGCAGCGAAGAGCCGGTGAAGAAGCCTGCGATGACCACGGCCGTCTCGCCCACCCAGCCGGCGCCGCCACTCGCGGCCAAGGCGAAGCCCAACCCGAAGCCCGCGCTCGCCGGGCACGACACCCACCAGGTCGAGGTCCCCGCGGTGCGACGGTCGAGCCCGGCGCCGAGCGTCGAGGCGGAGACGAGTCCTCGCTCGGAGGACGACGCCGACAGCGCCCGCAGCACCTTGCGTCCCTGAGCTCCGGCCGGGGCTGTCCTCGGGAGGTGGCCCCCGCTATCCACCGCCCATGGCCGACGACGACTCCCGCACGGGCTCGACCTACCTCACCCCCTCCATCGTGGACTGGCTCGCGGCCACCCACGCGCCGAACGACCCCGCGCTGCAAGCGGCCTACGACACTCCGAAGCAGACGGGCATCCCCGCGATCCACGTGGGCGCGTCCGAGGGCAAGGTGCTCGCGATGCTGCTGCGCCTCGCGTCCGCGCGCCGGGTCGTCGAGATCGGCACCCTCGCCGGCTACTCCACGATCCACCTCGCGCGCGCGCTGCCCGACGACGGTCACGTGCACAGCGTCGAGTTCGACCCGAAGCACGCCGAGCTCGCCCGCGCGAACCTCGCGCGCGCCGGGCTGGCTCACAAGGTGACCGTGCACATCGGCCCCGCCCTCGAGGTCTTGCCGACCCTCGTCCCGTACGGGCCGTTCTGCGCGGTGTTCGTCGACGCGGACAAGGGCAACTACGACCACTACGGCGCGTGGGCCGCGGCCAACCTGCGCAAGGGAGGTCTCCTCCTCGGCGACAACGCCCACTACTTCGGCAACCTGCTCGACGACAGCGCGCCGGCGGCCGCCATGCGGCGCTTCCACGAGCAGGCCCGCAGCTTCTTCGACACCGTGTGCATCCCGACGCCGGACGGTCTCTTGCTCGGCGTCCGAAAGTGAGCAAGTTGCCACCATGGCCATCTTCCGCTGCGCCGACTGCGGCGCCCTCAACCGCATCCCCGAAGCCAAGCTCGGCGCGCGCCCCAAGTGCGGCAAGTGCAAGACCCTGGTGGACACCGAGGGCGCCCCGCAAGAGGTGGACGACGCCGGCCTCACCGCGGCCATCCAGTCTTCACCGGTGCCGATCCTGGTCGACTTCTGGGCGCCGTGGTGCGGGCCCTGTCAGCAAGCCGCTCCCATGATCCACGACCTCGCCGAGGAGCGCGCCGGCAAGGTCCTCGTCCTCAAGGTCAACACGGACGAGTCCGCGTACGCGGGCAAGGTCCTCGGCATCAAGAGCATCCCCACGTTCATCGTGTTCCAGGGCGGCAAGGAGGTGGCACGCCAGGCCGGCCTCCCGCGCCGGCAGGCCGATTTCGAAGCATGGCTCGACGGCGCCGTCGGCTAGCGTAGGCTAGCCCGATGGCCACGAGTCCTGCCGCGCGCCCCAAGGTCTACAGCGTCGCGCTCGAGCTGACCGCGTACTGCAACCAGAAGTGCCTCTACTGCTACAACGAGTGGCGCGAAGACGGCGGCCAGGGGGTCGGCGCGCCCGACGGCAGCACCCTCGTCGCGCGCGTCGACAAGATGCTCTCCGCCTGGGACATCGACCACCTCACCATCACCGGCGGCGAGCCGTTCGCCCACAAAGAGGTGTTCCGCCTGCTCGACCGCGTGCGCGACGCCGGCGTCGGCATCCAGATCATCAGCAACGGCGGCCTCATCGACGACAAGCTCGCCGCGCGCCTGGCTCCCTACAAGGTCCGCTACGTGCAGGTCACGCTCAACGCGCCGACGGCGCCGCTCCACGACGACCACGTCGGCGGCAAGGGCCACTTCGACGCGACCCTCGAGGGCATCAAGGCGATGAAGCGCCACGGCGTGCCCGTCGTCGGCTGCTGCGTCGTCACCAAGCAGAACGCCCACCTCGTCGGCGAAGTGCTCACGGTGTTCAAGGAGCTCGGCGTCCGCCAGATCGCGCTCTCGCGGTTCTCGCCCGCGGGCTACGCCACGAGCGCCGTCGCCACGCTCCTCCCCTCGCGCGACGATCTCATGGTGGCGTTCCGCCAGGCGGATGCGTTCACCGTCGAGGGCGGTGCGCCCAAGGAGTCGGCGATGCGGATCTCCTGCACGATGCCGGTGCCGCCGTGCGCCGTCGAGACCGAGGAGATCAAGGGCGTCCAGTTCGGCACCTGTCCCATCGGCACCTCGATGCAGGAGCTCGCGCTCGGCCCCGACGGCAAGCTGAAGAACTGCACGCTCCACCGCACCGCGATCGGCGGCGTCGCCGACATCCTCGACCCGAGCGTCGACATGCTCGCGCTGCTGAAGGCGCCCGAGATCACCGCCTATCGCAAGGAGAGCCCCGAGTTCTGCAAGGGCTGCCTCCACGAGAAGACCTGCATGGGCGGGTGCGGCGCGGCGGCCGAGTGGGTGCTCGGGCACGCGCGGCGGTTCCCCGATCCCGTGGTGTTCCAGCACGTCGACGACGAGTTCTCGGCGCGCCTCGAGGCCGAGCGAGTCGATCCCAAGAAGCGTCGGCTCGAGGTGGTGCACGGCTGATGGACGAGGCCCGTCGTCGCATCCTCGCGCGTCGCGCGGCGTTCCTCGCGGTCGCGACCACGGGGCTCGTGTCGTGCGATCCCAAGCCCACCGAGCCGCAGGTGTGCCTGAGCCAGATCCAGCCGCCGCCGCCCGAGGCGGGAGTCGACGACGCCGGGCCAGAGGCCGCGACCCACGCGGACCCGCCCGACTCGGCGCCGCCCATGCCGTGTCTCGAGGTCGCCGCACCCTGCCTGTCGGTCGCGCAGCCCCCGCCCGTCGACGCCGGGGTGGACACGGGCCCGAGCCCCGCCAAGAAGGCCAAGCCCAAGGCCTGCCTCTCGGAGCTGTGAGCCGCGACCCGCGCGTGCGAAGGCGGCGGTTCGCCGCGTGTGCGTACGGTCGCGCTTTCTCGTATACTTCGAGGCGATGAGTCCCAAGGACACCATCCTCGCCCGCCGCGCGCGCTTCGTCGCGGCGGCCGTCGCCACCTTCGCGGGGTGCGGCGACGGCCCGCAGGATCCCGGGCCTTCGGCCTGTCTGACCCCGATCTCGGACACGGGCGTCTCGGACACCGCGCTCGTCGACGGGGGCGCCGACACCACCGACACCGGCCCCACCGTCTGTCTCAGCCCGCCGCTCGACAGCGGGGTCGACACGGGCACGCCGGACACGTTCTCGACGGACACGGGGCCCACCGTGTGCCTCTCGGCGCCGCTCGACACGGGGCTGCTCGACACGGGTTCCACGGACGCTGCCACCGACGCGGCCGACACGGGCCCGGTTCCCTGCCTCGTCCCGCCGCCGGGCTGAGCCCTCGAGAACCCATGACCGACTCCAAGAAGACCATCCTCGCCCGTCGCGCGAAGTTCGTGGCCGCCGCGATCGCGGGCGCGGGCTTCACCTCGGCGTGCGCGTCGCAGGCCTGCCTCGACGTCCCCGCGCCGGACGCCACGACCGACACCGCCACCGACACGCTCGACGGCGGCGCCGACACGGGTCCCACGGTGTGCCTCTCCGCCGACGCGCCGCCGCCCGACTCCGGCACCCCTGAGGTCGACGCGAGCGACACGAGCCCCGTGCCGTGCCTGGACGTCGCGCCCGACACTGGCGCCGACGGCGACGGAGCGAGCGGATGAGCGACGCCCGGAGCTGGGTGCTCGCGCGTCGTGCGAGGTTCCTCGTCGCCGCCGTGGCTGCGGGTGCGGGTGCGGGCGTGGGCTGTGGCTCGTCTGGTCCGTGTCTCAGCCCTCGGGCGTTCGTACGCGACGCCGCGATCGACGGTCCCGTCGATACGGGGGACACTGGTCCGTCCGTCTGCCTGTCAGCGCCACCCCCCGACGCGAGTGACGCCGACACCAGCGACACCAGCGACTCCACCCCTGACAGCGACGGAGCGACCGGATGAGCGACGCCAAGAACCGGATCCTCGCGCGCCGCGCGAAGTTCGTCACCGCCGCCCTCACCACCGTGCTGGCAGCATGTGGCAGCAGCACGACGGAGGAAGCCAAGGACACCGGCACGGGCAGCGAGGTGGGCACCGACGGCGGCGCCGACACCGGGCCCGTCCCCTGCCTCGACATGCCGCCGCCCGACACGGGCACGCTCGACACAGGTGGCCTCGACACGGGCAGCCTCGACTCTTCCGCAGCCGACTCGGGCGGGGTGCGCGACTCGGCCGACGAGGACACCGGCCCCACCCCGTGCCTCAAGGTCCCGCTCGACACGGGCACCGACTGAGATGCCCAAGGTCGACCGCCCGCGGGTGCTCCTGCTCTGGCCCGGTGGGCTCTTCGGCGGCGGCGCCAACTTCGGCATTCCCCAGATGCTCAGCATCGCCGGCGCGTGCAAGCGCGCGGGCGCCGAGGTCGACGTCGTCGATCTCGACCTCGAGCGAGGCCTCGGCAGCGTCGACCTCGCGACCATCGTCGCGCGGGGTGGCCCTTACGATCTGGTCGGGATCAGCTGCTACTCGTCGTACGACTACCTCAAGGTCATGGAGATCGGGGCTGCGCTCCGCCGGATCCTCCCCCGCGCCTGGCTCGCCACCGGCGGCTACCACCCGAGCGCCCGGCCGAACGACTTCACGCGGCCCGGCTCGCCGTTCGACTTCGTCGTGGTGAGCGACGGCGAGCTGCCGATGGCGCGCCTGGTCTCGGCGCTCGTCACGGGGCGGAGGCCGCTGCAGCCGGTGATCGGCCCCGAGTCGGTGCCCGATCCGAACGAGCTCGAGCCCATCGACTGGGAGCTGCTCGGCCGCTACCGCAACGTCGCGCGCAAGGTGGCCTCGCAGGCCGAGATCTACCTCTCGCGCGGATGCCCGTTCGACTGCGCGTTCTGCATGGAGCGCGCGAAGCGGGACGTGTCGTGGCGGCCCCTCGACCCCGAGCGCGCGCTCGACGAGCTGCACCGGCTCGACCGGTTCCTCGATCTGTCGCGGTGGACGGTGTTCTTCGCGGACGCCCTGTTCGGCATGAAGAAGTCGTGGCGCCGCGAGTTCCTCGAGGGCCTCGCGCGGCGACCGATCCGCGCGCGCAAGATCTGGCTCCTCGTGCGCCTCGATCTGCTCGAGCGCGAGGACTTCGAGCTGTTCGCGCGCGCCAACGTGGGCCCGGGGTTCGGCCTCGAGTCGGGCGACCAGGAGCAGCTCGAGCGGATCCGCAAGTCGGGTAGGCTCGACCACTACCTGGACCAGATGCGCAACATCGCCGGCTGGGCCCACGAGTTCCACGTACCGTTCGGCGCCAACGTGATCGTCGGTCACCCCGGGGAGACGGAGGCCTCGATACGGAGGAGCGCCGCCTACCTCTCCGACCTGTTCACCGGCGACCCGCGCGGCACCATGGGCTTCCTCTCGGTCGACCCGTTCCGGCTCTACCCCGGCTCTCCGATCGACGAGGAGCGCGAGAAGTGGGAGGCCGACACGGGGATGCGCGTGCACCGTTACCCGTGGTGGGAGGACGGCGACCAGGACTTCCTCTCCGAGTGGGTCGACCCTTCGCGCGATCTCGACTTCCGCCGCGCCCACCGGCTGCGGCACGAGCTGTTCCGCCCGATCCTCGCCGGGATCCAGCAGCGCTTCGCCTACCAGGGGCCCGCGCGCGACTACTTCATGCGCTCGGTCGACGAGCAGGTCGCGCTCCACGCGCCGAGCCGCCAGCTGCGCACGCTCGGCATGTGGCACCTCTGGCGCGGCCTCCTCGGCGAGGACGAGGCGCCGGCGCGCCGGGCGCTCCTCGCGGCCGACACGGAGCTCGCCACGGCGGCAGCCGAGGCGCGCGCGGCGGTGCTCGCGAAGCGACCGCTGACGGAGACGGCAGCCCTCGCGCGCGCGCTGCAGGTCGTACCGCGCGAGCGGTTCGTGCGCGAGGAAGACATCCCCCAGTCCGCCGTCGATCGTCCGCTCTCGCTCCGAGACGACAACCTCTCCACGATCTCGGCCCTGCACGCCTACGCGATCACCTTCGACGCGCTCGACCTCCGCGAGGGCGACGAGCTCGTCGACCTCGGTGGCGGCACGGGCTACGGCGCTGCGGTCGCCGCCGAGGTGGTCGGGCCGAACGGTCGCGTGCGCACCCTCGAGATCGACGCCGAGCTCGCCGACGTGGCGGCCGACGTGCTCCGCGCCTGGCCTCAGGTGCAGGCGCTCGCCGCCGACGCGCACGCCGTCGACCTCTGGCGCGGCGCCAAGAAGGTGAGCGTGGGGTTCGCGCTCTCGGCGATGCCGGCGGCCTGGCTCGAGGCGCTGGGGAACGGCGGCGTGCTCATCGCGCCGATCGGCGAGCCCGGCGTGCAGCGGCTCGTTCGCTTCGAGAAAGATGCAGTCGGGCTGGTGCGGCAGACGCCCCTCGAGCAGGTTCGATACGTGGGTGACCGCTCGCCGCGCGCGGCGTAGGCTGCGCCGCCATGAGCAAGGCCACGGCGTACTGGGACTACATCAAGGTCGAAGAGCTGCTCGCCCTCCAGCGCGGACTCGAGTCCACCGATGCAGGGCTCAGCAACGACGAGGTGATGTTCATCACCGTCCACCAGATCGACGAGCTCTGGTTCAAGCTCGTGCTCCGCGAGATGGTCGCCGTGCGCAACCTGTTCGCGGCGCCGCGCGTGCCCGAGCAGTCGCTCGCCGCCGTGGTGCGCGGCATCCGGCGCATGGAGCTCTTGCTCCACCACACCGCGCAGCACTTCGCCGTCATGGAGACGATGACGACCCACGACTACCTCGCGTTCCGGGACAAGCTCAACCCGGCGAGCGGCTTTCAGTCGGCGGGGCTCCGCGAGATCGAGATCCTGGCCGGACTGCCCGACGACGAGCGCCTGCCGCTCGGCAGCGAGCGCAACTACAAGCAGGCGCTCGAGACGAGCGACGGCACCCGCTCACCGGCGCTGGCGCGGGTCGAGGCGCGCCTCCGCGACACGCCGAGCCTGCGCGACGCCATCGAAGAGTGGCTCCATCGCACGCCGATCGACGGCTCGGCGCCCGGAGATCCGAACGACGACGACGCGGTGCGAGCGTTCCTCACGGCGTACACCGAGACCCACGGCCGGGCGACCGATCGCACGCTCGCCTCGGCCCGCGAGGTCGCGTTCACCAAGGAGGACGTGGCGCGCCTCGAGCAGCGCTACGCCCGCGAGAAGGAGTCGGCGCGCGCGTTCCTGTTCGCCGAGGACGTTCCCGAGGAGCGCCGTACCCGGGTCCGGCGCGTGCGGGCCGCGCTGATGTTCATCGAGAGCTACCGCGAGCTCCCCCTGCTCGCGTGGCCCCGCGAGGTCATCGAGGCGATCGTCGCCTTCGAGCAGTCGTTCGTCATCTTCCGTCAGCGCCACGCGCGCATGGTGGAGCGCATCATCGGTCGCCGTACGGGCACGGGTGGCTCCGCGGGCGTGGACTACCTCGACGGCACCGCGCTCAAGTACCGCATCTTCCGCGACGTCTGGGCCGTGCGCACGTTGCTGGTCCCCAAGAGCGACCTGCCGCCGCTCCGCGCGGCGTCGCGGTACGGGTTCGCCGCGGGCGAGTGACCCGGCGCCTCGGCCAGGCGCGGGCTCAGCGCGCCCGCACGAGGTCGATCGCGAGCTTCACGACCAGCGCGAGCGAGACGACGATCACCATCACGCGTACGAGGCGGTCGCCGCGGCGGAGGGCGAGCCGCGCGCCGAGGGCGTTGCCGAGCACGTTGCCGATGGCCATCGGCAGCGCCACCGCCCAGACCACGGTGTGGCGCAGCCCGAAGGTCACGAGCGAGGCGACGTTGGAGCCCAGGTTCACGGGCTTGGCCGCCGCCGTCGCCGCCGAGAGCGTCGCCCCGAGCAGCGTGACGTGGGCGACGATCAGGAACGTGCCCGTGCCGGGCCCGAAGAAGCCGTCGTAGGCGCCGAAGACGAGCGCGATCGCGAACGCAGCGCCGGCGCCCCGCGCGACCTCGGCCTTGTGCAGCGACTGCTGCGGACGCTGGAGGGCGAGCGCCACCGCGACCGCGCCCAGCAGCACGAGCACGACCGGGCGTAGCGTGGCCGGGGCGAGGGCGAGCTGGAGCCGCGCGCCCACGACCGCCCCCGCACAGCCACCAGCGAAGCCGAGCACCGCCTCGCGGAGCGCGAGCCGGCCCCCGCGCGCGAAGGTGTAGACGGCGGCGGTGGTGCCGAAGGTGGAGCACCCCTTGTTGGTCCCGAGCGCCAGGTGCGGCGGCAGCCCCGCCATCAGGAGTGCGGGCACCGTGAGCACCCCACCGCCACCGGCGATGGCGTCGACGAAGCCGGCCAGGGTCGCGACGGCGGTCAGCGCCGCGATCACCGGGAGCGAGAGCACGGGTGCCATTACTGCCACCGGCCCGCGCGTGGTAGGCACGAGGGTGCGCGTCGCGGTCGGGCTCGGTGGCAACCTCGGCGATCGCTACGCGAACCTCGACGCAGCGCGGCGCTCGCTCGAGGGCCTGCCGGGTGCCTCTCGGTTCGTGTTCTCGTCGCTGTACGAGACCGCGCCCGTCGACGCGCCGATGGGGACGACGCAGCCAGACTATCTGAACGCCGTCGCAGTGTTCGACCTTCCTTCGCAGTCCGCGGGAGCGCTCGTGTCGGCGCTCCTCGCCCTCGAGGCCGACCTCGGCCGGCATCGCGGCGCGCTGCGCAACGAGGCGCGCACGGTGGACCTCGATCTCCTGTGGATCGAGGGAGAAACGAGCAACGACCCCGCGGCGCGGGTGCCCCACCCCCGGCTGCACCAGCGACCATTCGCCCTGATCCCACTCCTCGAGGTGCTGCCCGAGGCCCGCGACCCCGCCGGCATGGCCTACGCCGACCACCTCGCGCGGCTCGACGCATCCGGCGTGAAGCTCGCTCGCAGATGGTGACGCAGCCGGGTCGACTCCGATAGGCTCGGCGGCCGTGCGCAAGCGAAAGTCTCCGCGACCTTCGTCGGGTCCCTCGAGCAGTCCCGTCTCCTCGGTTGTCGACGATCAGGCGCCGGCCTCGCTCGCCGGCGAGAGCGTGCCGCCCGCGCTGCCGGACGACGATCCGCTCGCCGCGTCGCTGAAGGCGGCGCTCCAGCAACCCGAGGACGAAGCGCTCGACGCGCTCGAAGAGCTCGCCGCGGGCGCCGAGCGCCCCGAGGTGGTCGCCGATCTCTACGCGTACGTGATCCAGCGCGATCTCCCCGACGACGCCATCGCGCGCATCGGGCAGCGCGCGCTGCGCCTGCACGACGAGTGGTTCGAGGACCCGGAGCCCCTCGTGCCCGTGCTCGACCGCGTCGTCGACGCCGACCCCGACGCCTACTGGGCGTTCGATCGCCTCGTGCTCGTCCACACCAACGCGGCCCGCTGGAACGACCTCCTCGGGCTCTACGATCGCCTGCTCGAGAAGGTCACCGACAAGTCGCGCCGCACCCAGCTCCTCGACGAGGCCGCGCACGTCGCCAAGGACTTCGCGGGCGCGGGCGATCGCGCGATCGCCTACCTGCAGCAGCTGCTCCCGCTGCGCCCGAGCGACCCGCAGCTCGCGACCTCCCTCGAGCGCCTCTTCGAGCGTCAGGGGCGGCACCGCGATCTCGTCGAGCTCTGGGGCGCCCGCCTCCCCGTGCTCTCCCGCGAAGGCCGCCTCGCGACGCGAGCCCGCATCGCGGCGTGCCTGCTCGACAAGCTGGGCGACCCCGCGGGCGCCCTCGAGGCCTGCTCGGCGTTGCTCGCCGACGACCCCCACGACACGGCCGGCGCCAAGATCCTCGAGCGCCTGGTCGACGCCGAGTCCACGCTCGCCGCCGAGCGAGGCGCCGAGGTGCGCGACGCGGCCCTCGTGGCGCTGCGCGACCGCTACACCACGCAGAAGAAGCCCGCCGACGTGGCGCGCGTGCTCGAGAAGGCCCTGCTCACCGCCGCGCCGGCCGTCGCGCGCAGCATGCAGCGCGAGATCGCCGCGCTCTACGAGTCGCTCGGCAAGCACGACGCGGCGCTCGAGCACTGCGCGGCCCTCGTCTCGATCGACCCCGCCGACGAGGAGGCGCGCGCCCACCTCGCGGCGCTCGCCGAGCGTACCCAGCGTCACGGCCGCTACGCCGAGGCCCTGGTCGCCGCGGTGCGGGACGACGTCACGCCCGAGGTCCAGGTCACGCTGCTCGTCGAGGCGGCGCGTGTGCGCGCCGAGGTCCTCTCCGACGCCGCCGCCGGCACCGAGCTCCTCGCGCGCGCCCTCGCGAACCCGGGCTGCGTCGGCGAGGCGCGCCTGCTCGTGGCGCGCAAGCTCGCCGCGTTGCTCGAGGCGCAGAACCGGGAGCCGGAGCGCCTCGACGTCCTCGAGGAGCTCGGGCGCATCGAGCCCGAGGACGACGAGCGCATGCGGGTGCTCGGGCAGGTCGCCATCCTGGCCGACGAGCTCGCCGAGACCGAGCGCGCCCTCGTCGCCTGGCGGGCGCGCCTCGCCGCGCGCCCCGACGACGGCGTCGCGCTCGACGCGCTGGTGATGCTGCTCGAGCGCGAGGAGCGCTGGGGCGAGCTCGTCGCGGCGCTGCGGCAGCGCGAGACCATCGGCGGCGACGCGGACCAGCGCCGCCGTGACCGCGTGCGCATCGCCGAGCTGCAGGCCGACCCCATCGCCGATCCCCGCGCCGCCATCGAGACCTGGCGGTCGGTCGAGGCCGACTTCGGGCCCTCCGCCGAGATCGTCGACGCGCTGGCTTCGCTGCTCGCCCGCGTGGAGGACTGGACCGCGCTCGGCGCCCTGCTCGAGGCGGCTGCGCGTCGTGAAGAGACCCCGGCGCGTCGCGCCGACCTGCTGCGTCGCCTCGGCGACGTCTCGTGCACGCACCTCGGTGACCCGCAGCGCGGCGCCGAGTTCTACCGCGACGCGCTCGCGGTGGACGACACCGACGACGGCGCCCGCGCCGGGCTCCGCGCCCGCATCGCCGCCGCCGAGTCGCCGGCGATCGTCGAGCTCGCCGTGCGCACCCTCGCCGACGTGCACGCCCGTCGCGGCGAGGTCGACGACCTGCTCGCGCTCACCGAGCACCGGCTCGGCATCGCGCGCGACGAGGCCGAACGCAGCGAGATCCTCGTGAGCGCGGCGCGCATGGCCGAGCAGCACCCGCACTCGGCGCACGGCGGTCCGCGGCGGGCCCTCGATCTGTTGGCGCGCGCCTTCGCGCTCGTGCCGGACGACGTCGGCGTCGAGCTCGATCTGGTGCGGCTCGCCGGAGACACCAACGCCTGGGGCGTCGCGGTCGACGCCTTCGGGGCGGCCGCCGAGGCCACCCGCGACGAGTCGCGTCGTGCGAGCCTGCGCATCCAGCGTGGCTCGATCCTCGAGGGTCGCCTCGACGACCCGGGTCGCGCGCTCGAGGCCTTCCTGCCGGTGCTCGCGGCCTGCCCCGAGATGATGCAGGCCGCGCTCGCCGTCGTGCGGGTCGGCGCCCGCACGGGCGCCCACGCCGCCGTGGCGCGCGCCGTCGTCGACCACACCCGCGCGGTGGGGCTCGTCGGCGAGGAGCTCGTCGAGGCCATCGATCTCTCCATCGCTCACGACGCGGGTTCGGATGGCGGATGGACCGCCATCCTCGACGCCGTCGAGGCCACGCTCGCGGACCCGACCACCGCCCCGGTGCCGTCGTCGGTCGCGCGCGCGCTCGAGGCCCAGATCGGCGTCTGGCACCGCGATCGCCGCAACGACGTCGCTCGCGCAGAGGCCGCCTTCAGCCGCGCCATCGACCACGACCCGGGCGACGCCGAGACGCTCCGCCAGCTTGCCGTGCTCCAGCGCGGGCGGCCCGACGCGCGGCTCCTCGACACCCTCCTCGCGCTCGCCGCGGCCACCAACGACGACCTCGGCGTGCTCTACGAGGCGGCCCAGGTCGCGCTCGACGAGATCGAGGACGTCCCGCGCTCCATCTCCACGCTCGACCGCCTGCTCCGCGCGGCGGGCCGGCGCTGGGAGAAGAAGTCGAACGAGCTGCCGACCCTGCCGCCCGAGAGCGCCCCCGTGCGTCCGGGGCACGTCGGCGCGCTCGCCCGCGATCTGTCGCCGGACTCGTTCGCGGCGTGGGCCCTCGAGCGCCTCGTGCAGCTGCACCTCGCCGCCGAGGCCTTCGAGGCCGCGGTGGACGTGCTCATCTCGGGCGCGGCCCTGCCGTTCAGCGACGAGACCTCGCTCTCGCTGCGCCACCGCGCGGCGGCGATCGCCGCACAGAACCTCCCCTCGCCCACGCGGGCGATCGAGCTCTACCGCGGCATCCTCGCGAGCGTCCCTGGCGACACCAACGCCATCACCGAGCTCGCGGCGATCTACGAGCGCACGGGCGCCTTCGCCGAGCTCGCCGAGCTGCGGCGCCACGAGCTCGCGCTCTCCGACGTGGAGCTCGAGCGCCGCCTGTTCCTGCGCCTCGAGCTGGCCCGCGCGCTCGGTCACGAAGCAGACGGCGATCGCGAGCCCCGCCTCGAGGCGCTCACCCAGAACCTCGAGGACTGCCCAGGGCACCCGGCGACGATCGACGCCATCGCGGCGCTGCTCGTCGACGGTCGCGAAGATCGGCTCGCCCACCTGCTCTCGGAGCAAGCGCTGGTCCTCGAAGGCCGTCGCGACGACGAGGGCGCGGCCCGGCTCTGGGCGCGGGTGGCCCGGATCGCGGAGGGCGCGAGCGACTCCGCCCGCGCGCTCTCCTCCTGGGGGCGGGTCGTCGCGCTGTTGCCGACGGTCGAGGCCTTCGACGCGCTCGCGCGGCTCCACGGCGCGCGCGGCGAGCACGCCGAGTCGGTGCGCTGGCTCGAGCGCCGCCTCGAGGCCACCGCGCCCGAGGACCGCGAGCCCACGGTGGTCGCGCTCGCCCGCGCCCACGAGGGCCTCGGCGACCACGAGGGGGCGGTCCGCGTGCTCGAGCAGGCGCTCGAGATCACGCCGTCGGCGCGAGAGGCGCGCAGCCTGCTCGCCGAGATGTTCCGTAGCCGTGAGGCCTGGCCTGCCCTCGCCGAGACGCTGGTCGCGGGGGCGAGCTACGAGCCCGACGCGACCCGCAAGCTCGCGCTCCTCCGCGAGGCCGCCGACGTCTACGTGCGGCGCCTCGAGACCCCCGAGCCGGCGATCGCCCTGCTCGGCCAGGCCGTCGAGGTCGCGGCCGAGGTGCCGACCGCAGCCAACAAGGACGTGGTGCGCCCGACCCGCGTCGCGCTCGCCGACGCCCAGCGTCGCGCGGGGCACCTCGACGAGGCGCGCGCCATCCTCGACGAGCTCGTCGAGTGGTACGGCCGCCGTCGCCCGCCGGAGCGCGCGCAGGTCCACGCGCAGCTGGCCGAGCTCGCGCACGCGCGCGGCGACGCCAAGGAGGCGCTCGCGCAGCTCGACCTCGCTTCGTCCATGGACATGGGGAGCCCCGCGATCCTGCAGCGGCTCGGCAACGTCGCGCGCGACGCCGGCGAGTATGCCCGCGCCGAGCGAGCCTTCCGCGCGCTCTTGCTCCTCCTGCGTCGCCCGAACGCGCCCGCCTCCGACGTCGGTCCGAGCGAGGTGCTGTTCGAGCTCTACCAGATCGCCACCTCGCTCGAGCAGCCCGACCGCGCGCGCGAGAACCTCGAGTCGGCCTTCGAGGCCGCGACCCAGAGCGACGCCGAGCAGCGTCGGTTCGCCAAGCTCCTCCGCGCTTCGGGCAACGAGGCCTTCCTCGTGCGCGCGCTCGAGGCGCGCGTCGCCGCGTCGCAGGACCCGGCCGTCACGGCGGTGCTGCTCGTCGAGCTCGCCGAGGCGCTCACCTCGGTGGGGCGGTTCGAGGACGCGCTGCGCGCGCGGCTCGAGGCGCTCGGGCACGACCCTTCGTCCTCGCCCCTGCACGACGCCACCCGCGCCGTCGCGGACCAGGCGGGCCAGATCGGCCGCTACGAAGCGCGCCTCGTGGAGCTCGCCGAGCGCGCCCGCGAGGCGGGTGACCCCGCCCTCGAGGCCCGGCTGCTCGTGCGCCTGGCCGACGTCTTCGGGGCCGACCCGGACAAGGCGCAGCGCGCGCAGGAGGTCCTCGCGCGGGTGGACGTCGCCGCGGCCGATGCCGGCCTCGTCGCCATCCAGCTGACCGCGCTCCGGTCCCTCGAGCGCCTGCACAAGAGCGGGGGAGACACCGCGGGGGAGGCGCGCGTGCTCGGTCGCATCGTCCAGATCGACGACCAGGACGCTGCCGAGCGCACCGAGTCGATCTACCGGCTCGCCGATCTCTTGCTCGCCGACGCGGGTCGCCGCGACGAGGGCCTCGAGATGCTCGGGTGGGCCATCGACCGCGAGCTCGTGGTCGACCGCGCGCTCGGGCTCTTGCGCCCGCTGCCCGAGGCCGACGCCAAGATCGCCACCCTGTTCGAGCGGGTCGCGCGCGCACAGGCCGACGAGTCGGTGCTGCTCGAGGCCCTGGTGCGCCTGGCCGCCACCGAGGAGCCCACGCTCGACGCGCTCCGTGAGGGCGCCGAGCTGGCCGCGCGCCTCGAGCGCGGAGAGACCCACGAGCGGCTCCTGTTCCGCACCGTCGAGGTCGCCCGCGCGCTGTCCATCGTGGGCGAGGCCGTCTGGGCGTTCACGGCGCTCGCCGAGGCACAGCGCACCCGGGGCGACGTCGCCACGGCGATCTCGCTGCTGCGCGAGGCGGCGGGCGCCACGAGCGGGCCCGACGCCCTCGACCTCGAGCTCGCCGCGGCCAGCGCGGCGGCGGGGCCGGGGGGCGATCTGGAGATCGCGCAGGGCATCTACGAGGCGCTGCTCGCGAAGGACGCGAGCGACCGCCGCGTTTGGGAACCGCTGCTCGACGTGCTCCGTCGGCGGGGCGACCGCGCCCGGCTCGAGGCCCTCATCGAGGCCACGGTCGAGAACGTCTTCGATCCGGCCGAGCGCAACGTGCTGCGCGTCGAGCGCACGCGCCTCTTGCTCGATCAGCCGGGCCGCGAGGAGGCCGCCGCCAGCGCCCTCCGCGAGATCCTCGACGACGAGCCCGAGCAGCACGAGGCGGCCGCGCAGCTCGCCACGCTCTACCGCCAGCTCGGCCGCATCGAGGAGCTCCGCGCCCTCCTCGAGCAGCGCGTCATGATCGCGCGCGATCAGGGCGACGCTCCCCGCCTCTCCCAGCACGCGCTCGCGCTCGGCGAGCTCGTGGAGAAGCAAGACCGCCTCTCGGCGCTCGAGATCTACCGCGACGCCTCGACCGCCGTGCCCGAGGACAAGACCTTGCTGCTCGCCGTGATCCGGCTCTACCAGCCGGGCGAGGATGACGCGGGTCAGCACGCCGACGCGCTCGAGCGGCTCCTGGCCCTCGAGAGCGGGGTGGCCGCGGCCACCGTCGCGCTCGATCTCGCGGCGCTCCGCAACGACCTCGGCGACGAGGACGGCGTGGTGCGCGCGCTCACCCGTGGGTTCCACGAGGCGCCGCAGGTCGAGAAGGTGCGCCTGCGCCTCGAGCGGCTCCTCGTGTCGCGCGGCGACCACGAGGGCCTCGCCGACCTCTGCGTCCGCGACGCCGCCGTCCGCACCGACGAGAAGGCGGCCGTCGAGCGCCTGCGCGAAGCGGCCCGCATCCACGCCGATTCACTCGGCGACCCGAACAAGGCCGCCGAGATCCTGCGCCACGCGCGGGAGCGCGCGCCGAGCGACCTCGCCGTGCTCGGTGAGCTCGTGCGCGTGCTGATCGCCGCGGGCTCCGTCTCCGAGGCAGCGGCCGAGGTCGGCGCAGCGCTCGAAGGGACGACCGGCGCGACCCAGGTGGCCCTGCTCCGCATGCGCGCCGAGGTGGCGCTCGGCGCCGGCGACGACGCGGCCGCGGTGGCCGACCTCGAGGCCGCCTACGCCCAGGCCAGCGCGGCCGTGCTCGACGACCTCGTCCACGCCCTCGAGCGCCGGCGCGCGAGCGGTGGCCCCGACGACGAGCGCGCCGCGACCATGCGCCTCGCCGAGCTGTTCGCCGAGAACGCCGATCCAGCGCGCGCGCGCGACGTGCTCGTGCAGTGGCTGGATCGCTCGCCGCGCGACGCCGACGCGCTCGCCGTGCTCGCCCGCATCGCCAAGGCGGGCGGCGACGTGCACGGCGTCGTCGAGGCCTACAAGCGCATCGTCCCCCTCGAGCACGGCGAGGCCCAGGCCGCCGCCGCCCTCGAGCTCGCCGACGCCTGCGACCAGGCCGGCCGCGCCGACGAGGCCCGACCGCTGCTCGAGCTCGCCCTCGAGGGAGCGCCCGGCAACCTCGCGGTCCGCGATCGGCTGCGGCAGGTCTACCAGACGATCGGCGCCTACGCCGAGCTCGCGCACCTCACGCTCGTCGACGCGGCGCACGCCGCGACCGACGCCGAACGCTTCGACCTCCTGCTGGTCGCGGGTGATCTCTACCTGCGCACGCCCGGCGAGGAGCAGCGCGGCATCGAGCCCCTCGTGCAGGCGCTCGCCATCAAGCCCGGCCAGCACGACGCCACGGTGCTGCTCGCCGACGCGCTCACGTTGCTGGGCGACATCGATCGCGCGGTGGAGGTGCTCACGCCCGCCATCGACAAGCACAAGGGTCGGCGCAGCAAGGAGCTCGCGCAGCTGCAGCACCGCATGGCCCGCGCGGCCAACGCGGGTGGCGGTCGCGACGTCGAGATGACCTGGCTGCAGAAGGCCCTCGAGTGCGACATGCAGAACGGGCACGTGGCCGCCGAGCTCGCCGAGGTGGCCATGGAGCTGCAGCAGTGGGAGATCGCGCTCAAGGCGCTCAAGGCGGTCACCCTCCTGCGCACGCCGGGGCCCATGTCGCGCCCGCTCGCCACGCTCCGTCAGGCGCAGATCGCCCACTTCCAGGGCGACGCGAAGCGCGCGGTGCTCCTCGCCAAGAAGGCGCTCGCCGACGACCCGAGCCTCACCGAGGCCGAGGAGTTCCTCCACAGCATCGGCGCCTGACCCTCAAGGCCGGGCGAACAGCTCGGCCACGCGATCGGCCATGAACGCGACGAACCGCGCCGTGAGGCCGGCGCGCGGGGCGTTCTTCGGCCACACTGCGTGCACGCCGAGGGTTCGTGGCTTCCACCCGGGCAGGGGCTCGACCAGCCGGCCACGCGCGAGGTCTGCCCTGACCGTCACCTCGGGCAGCGTGGCGATTCCCACCCCCTCGAGCACGAGCGCGCGCATCGCGGCCGCGCTGTCGACCGCGATGCGGGGCGTGAACGTGAAGGCGACGGGCTTGTGTCCCTTCGCCGAGAGCGCCACCTCGGGCGGGCGCGTGCTGAGCTGGACGTAGTCCCAGGTGGTGAGGTCTTCGGGGGTCAGGGGCCGCTTCTGCCGTTCGAGGTAGCGGGGCGAGCCCGCGAGCACGCGGTGCAGGTCGGCGAGCTTGCGTGTCTTGTGGGTGCTGTCGTCCAGCGTGCCGACGCGCAGCGCCAGATCGAGGCCGTCGCGCAGCAGATCGCGCGGCTGGTCGGTGAAGGAGACCGTGAGCTTCACCCGCGGGTACTCGGCCGCGAAGGCGGCGAGGTGGTGCGTGAGCCTCGTGTCGGCGAGGAACGCGGGCGCGGTCAACCGCAGCACGCCGCTCGGCGACCGGCCGCTCGCGGCGTCGAGCCCGCGGGTCGCGGCGTCGACCATCTCGCGGGCGGCCGCGAGCACCTGCTCACCGTCGGGGGTGAGGGCGAGGCGCCGCGTGGAGCGGTAGAGCAAGGGCACCGCGAGCGCCTGTTCGAGCGCGCGGACGTGGTGACTCACGACCGACGGCGAGAGCGAGAGGTCGCGGGCGGCGGCGCGGAACGAGCCGAGATCCACGACCCGGGCGAACACCGCGAGCGAGCGGAGTCGATCCAGCATCGTGCGATCCTATCGAACAGTATCTCTCAAGTGCACCACCTAGTGCGGATGGCCGGGACGACGCACTCTCTCCTCCATGGTGCCGCGCGCACCGGAGGAGAGCCGCATGAACAAGGATGAGATCCAGGCCATCGTCGCCCCGTTCTACCGGGAGGCGCTCACCGTGAACCCCAGGACCACGAGCACCGCCGTGCTCGAGCGGATCCTGGCCGACGACTTCCAGTCCATCAACGGTCAGGAGACCAAGGCGAAGGCCGCCCTCGTCAAGCAGGTCGAGTTCTTCTGGAAGCTGATCCCGGACCTCCGCTGGGAGCCGCAGGACATGGTGAACGAAGGCAACAAGGTGGTCGTGCGGAGCGTCGCCTCGGGCTCGCCCAAGGGCGCCTTCATGGGGCTCGAGCTCGACGGTAGCAAGTCGTTCCGGATCGACACCATCGACATCCACGAGATCGAGAACGGCAAGATCGTCCGCGTCCACCACCTCGAGGACTGGGCGACGGCGATCCGTCAGCTCAAGGGCTAGAGAGCTTGGCGCGGCGTGCGCGGAGCTGCTCGAGCAGCTTGGCGTAGCCGCCGGTGGGCTTGGTCGCGTCACCGAGCGCGATCGCGTCGTCGAGCGCGGACTTCTCGCCCGCGAGGTCGCCGCGGGCCTTCGCGATGTCGGCCGCGAGGGCGAGGATGCGCAGGCGTCGCGGCCCGTAGGCGCGGGCGAGCGCGCGGCCGACCGTGGCCTTCGCGAGGTCGGCCTTGCCCATCACGAGCTGGATCTTCGCCAGGCGCGCCGGTGCGTTGTAGTCGGTCGGGAAGTCCTTCTCGCTGGCCTCGAGCATCGGCACCGCGCGCGCGGGCTCCCCGAGCGCGAGGTAGGCCTCCATCCGGTGCCAGTCGAACACGGTGCGTGCGGCCGGGTCCTTGGCCTTGCCGGCCTCGGCCTCGAGGAACGTCGCCCACGCGGTGGCGGTCTTCTTCAGGTCGTCCTTCTTCTCGAGCTTCTCGTAGTGCTCCACGAGCGCCTCGAACACGCAGCTACGGTCGTCGGCGAGGAGCGGGCCCTTGCCGTCGGCCATGGCGTGGAGGGCGGTGACGAAGGGCGCCGGGCCGGCCTTGGTGCTCGTCGCGCACGCGAGCCCCGCGATGGCGACGTTGGCCCGCGAGGTCCCGAACGGCAGCGTCGCGAGCTCGCGGCCGGCGACGGCGACGCAGGCCGGCGGGTCGTCCTTGTGCAGCACCGAGACCAGCTGATCGACCAGCGCCGACCGCCGAGGCCCGGCCTTGTCCAGCGCGTCCTCGAGCACCTTGCGCGCCTCGCTTCGCTTGCCCTCGGCGAGCAGCCGGCTGCTCGTGGCGAACGCCGCGCTCGCCGCCGCCGAGCCCTTGCCCGCGTAGACGGCCGCGGCGTCGTCGAGCAGCACGGAGAGCTCCTCGAGGGTGGCCGCGCCGAGCCACCGCAAGACCACGGCGTCGCTCCGTGGATCGACGACCAGCAGCGTGGGCCACGCCTCGACGGGGTGACTCGCGACGAAGGCCTGGTTCTGTTCCTTCTCGGTGTCGATGGTCGCGAACACGAACTTGTCGCCGAAGCGGTTCACGAACCCGGGATCCGAGAGCACGTAGGCCCGCAGGCTCAGGCACGTGTGGCACCAGGGCGCCCACACGTCGACGAACAGCGGCTTGCCCTCGGCCTTGGCCTTGGCCAGCGCGGCAGGGAAATCGTCCGCGATCGCGACGAGCTCGCGCGGCGTGGCGATGGCGACCGACTTCACCGGCGGGTCGTTCGCATGGGTGCACCCTGCCGCCAGGGCGAGGCCGAGCGCGAGTGCGGTTGCTCTCATGACCGTGGAGGGTACCATCGCCCCGACGATGCGCCTCCGCGGCTCGATCCTGCTCGCCGGCTGCCTCTTCAGTGGGCAGGCCGCGGCGAGCCCCGACCCACAGGGCAGCAAGATCACCACCTCCCGGTACAACGTCGACATGTTCGACGGGCCGGTGCTCTCGTCGAGCCGGGTGACCGCGCTCGCCGGCGCGTATGTGCCGCTCGCCGACGGTGTGGAGGGCCTCGTCGTGAACCCCGCGGCGCCCGCGGTGCGCGCGCCGTACTCGTATTCGCACTTCGACTACGACGTCTCGCTCGGCTTCACGTTCCCGAGCGCCCTCGCCGCGACCGACTTCGACAACAACGGCACGACGGGGTTCACCTACCAGAAGTTCGTCTTCTTCACGGTCGGCGGGCTCGTACAGATCGGGCAGTGGGGCTTCGGCGCCAACGTCGACGCGCGCAACTACGACCTCGAGCAGGAGGCGGCACCGGGCAAGCCCCTCTCGGTGCGGCTGCTCCGCGCGCACGCCTCGCTCGCGCGCAACTTCTTCGACGCGCAGCTGGTGGTCGGGATCGGCTTCCGGTTCGCGGGCCTCGACCTCACCACCACCGAGGCTTCGGCCACGACGTCGCTGCTCTCGATGCTCGGTGTCGCGGGCGAGATCGGCGCGGTGCTCGCGCCGCACGCGTGGCCGTTCCGGTTCGGTGTCACCGCAAGGAGCCCTGTCTCGGGTGGGGTCGACCCCAACTCCACGGCCAAGCCGGACGCGAACGGCGACCTGTTCCTCGCCGGGAAGTACCTGCCCGAGCGCGTGAGCCTGCCGTGGGAGGTCGAGCTCGGGGGCGCGTGGCAGCTCGGTCGCCCCATCAACCCGCCGTGGGTCGACCCGCGCCAGGTCTCCGACGCCGAGGTGAACGCGGCCACCGTCGGTCAGCAGGCGGCGGAGCACGGCGACCCGACCAACAAGAAGCGGTGGAAGCGCGCCGAGGTCGTGCGCCGCATGCTCAAGGCGCGCTACGAATCGTTGCCGCGCGAGCGCTTGCTCGTGGTCGCGGCCGTCAAGATCAGCGGGCCCGTCGACGACGCGGTCGGCGTCGAGTCGTTCCTCGCGCAGATCGTCGATCGGTCGGGGCGCCGCACGACCTACACGCCGCGCCTCGGGCTCGAGGGCGAGCCGCTCGGGCACTACCTGCAGCTGCGGCTCGGGACCTACCTCGAGCCGACGCGCTTCGACGTCAACCAGGGCCCTCGGCTGCACGGGACCTTCGGCTTCGACGTGCGCGTGCTCACCTGGGACGTGTTCGGGCTGTTCGACGAGGGCACCGGCTTCCGCATCGGCGGTATGGTCGACGGGGCCCGCCAGTACTTCGGCTGGGGCATCACCGCGGGCATCTTCCATTGAGCGAGGAAGACCCACAGCCCCTTCGGCGTTCTCGGCGGGCCTTGCGTCGCCGTCGCCTCGCTTTCGCCCTGGGGGGGCTCACCCTGGTCTTCGCGGCGGCGTGCTTCGCGAGCTGCGCGGTCGTGCGCCGCGACGTGGCAGGGCGCACCTACTCGGTCGCCGAGGTGCCGGCCCGCACCGTCGTCATCGTCCCGGGTGCCGGCGTGCTCCCCGACGGCACCCCGTCCTCGATCCTCGAGGACCGGCTCGCGTGCGCGCGCGACCTGCTCCGCGCGGGCAAGGCCCACGAGATCCTCGTCTCGGGCGACCACGGCGCGCGGTCCTACGACGAGACCGGCGCCATGCAGCGCTGGCTCCTCGCGGCGGGGGTTCCTTCCCACGTGATCCGCCTCGATCACGCCGGATTCCGCACCCTCGACACGATGGCGCGCGCCCACGAGGTGTTCGGCGTGCAGGCGGCCATCGTGTGCTCGCAGCGCGTCTACCTCGACCGCGCGGTGTTCCTCGCGCGCGCGTTCGGGATCGACGCGGTCGGCGCCGAGGCCGACGCGCGGGTGTATCTCGGCCGTCGCATCGCGGTGCTCCGCGAGGTGGTCGCGCGGCTCGCCGCGGTGATCGACGTGCACGTGCTCCACCGTCGCCCGCGCTTCTCGAGCTGAGCCGAGCGTGAGCGAGGCGAAGCATCGGCCGCCTCCATGGGCGGCCGACACAGCCCCTCTGAGGCCTGGTCGGGAGGCCGCGGTCGGGGCACGATGAGGCGATGCGCGCTCGCTCGCTGCTCCTCCTCGCCCTCGCCTCGTGTACGTCCGCAGAGGAGCCCGCGCCGTCGGCCGCGGCGGACTGCAAGAAGCTGCGCGAAGGGCGGGTCACGCTGGCGGTGGACGTCGAGCCCATCGCGCAGAGCCGCCTCACCGCGCGCTTCGTCGAGTCCACGGTGTCGAGCCGCGCACCGCTGTGCACGACGACGAAGATCGGTGCCTGCACGGTGAAGGAGTGCGTCCGCGCAGCGACCGTCGCCAACACGTGCGTCGCGAGCGAGGCGACCACGAGCGCCGGGTCGATCGACGTCAAGGGCGGCAAGAACCCGCCGCTCACCATGACCTCCGACGGCAAGCGCGCATACGCCGGCTTCAGCTCGTCGGGCCCGCGGTGGGCCCCCGGCGACACCGTCGACGTGACCGCGGCTGGCGCGGACGTCGCCGGCTTCGCGGCGTCGCTCGTGTTCCCGAGTCGCGTCGAGCTCACGGGCCCGGCCGACTACGTCGCCAAGAAGGACCCGATCCCCGTCGACTGGAAGGCCGGGCTGCCGCTCACGTGGAAGCCCGGGGTCGGCACCGTGTGGCTGCACCTCTCCCAGGGCGACGCCGAGCTGCGCAAGAGCACGGACATCGAGTGCGAGGCCGAGAGCGCGAGCGGCGCGTTCACCATCCCGGCCGAGGCCCTCGCGACCCTCGAGGGCACGCGCGACACCAAGACCGCCAACGCCACGCTCGACGTCGCGGGGCGCGGCAAGAAGGAGCTCGTGGTGGGTGGCTACGCGGTCGTGGTCGAGGCGCTCCATCGCGAGGAGCCGCGGCGCTTCGTCGTCGCGCTCGACGGCGTCCCCGCCAAGTAGGCGCCGAAGCGCGCTAGGATGCTGCCCGGATGGCCGACGAGCGCGACCCGATCGACGACACGATCCAGATGCGCCTCGCCACGCTGGCTCCGTACGCGGAGACGATGGTCGCGAATCCCCGCTCGACGATCGAGCCACCGCGCCCCGACTCCGACGACCAGAGCCGCGCCGCGCTGCACGGCTTCGAGGTGCTCGGCGACGAGCTGCGCCGTCACGCGCGGCAGGGCCTCGAGGTCGAGCGCACGATCGGCGAGGGCGGCATGGGGGTCGTGCGCCTCGCGACGCAGGTCGCGCTCGGGCGCAAGGTCGCGGTCAAGAGCCTCAAGGACGAGGCGAGGGGGCGCACCGCCACCCTCGAGCTCCTGCGCGAGGCGTGGGTCACCGGCGGGCTCGAGCACCCGAACATCGTCCCCGTCTACGACGTCGGCATGGACGACCGCGGCGGACCGCTCATCGTCCTCAAGCGCATCGAGGGCGTGAGCTGGGGCGAGGTGATGCACGACGCGGCGGCGATCGAGGCGCGCTTCTCCGCGACCGATCCGCTCGAGTGGAACCTGCGCACGCTCGTCACGGTGTGCAATGCGGTGGCCTTCGCCCACAGCCGCGGGATCGTGCACCGCGACCTCAAACCCGAGAACGTCATGCTCGGCCAGTTCGGCGAGGTCTACGTGCTCGACTGGGGCATCGCCGTCACCACCGAGCCGAGCGACGAGCGGCTACCCCAGGCGCGCGACGCGAACGAGATGGCGGGCACGCCCTGCTACATGGCCCCCGAGATGCTCGGCGGCGCCGCCGACAAGATCGGCCCGCGCAGCGACGTCTACCTCCTCGGCGCGATCCTCTACGAGATCCTCACCGGCAAGGTCCCGCACGACGGGCCGAACCTGCAGGCCATCCTCGCGAGCGTGATCGTCTCCGACATCGGCCTGCCGAAGGACGTGCCCGCGGAGATCGCCGCCGTGTGTCGCCAGGCGATGGCGCGGGAGCCCGAGGATCGCCACGACGGCGCCGAGTCGTTCCGCGAGGACGTCGAGGCGTTCCTGCGCCACCGGAACTCGCGGCAGCTCACCCGCACCGCCGACGAGAGCCGCGCGCACCTCCGCGAGGCCCGCGCGGGCGGCGCCTCCACCGAGGACCTGTACGATCTGCTCGGCGAGTGCCGCTTCGGCTACCGGGCCGCGCTCGCCGCGTGGGAGGACAACACGGCCGCGCGCGCCGGGCTCGTCGGGGTGCTGGTCGAGATGGCCGAGTACGAGCTCTCGATCGGCGAGCCGCACGCCGCCGCACACCTGCTCGCCGAGTGCCCCGAGAAACCGGGCGAGCTCGCCGCGCGCATCGCCGAGGCCACGGTGAAGGTGGAGGCGGAGCGCAAGAAGCTCGAGCAGCTCCACCAGGATCACGACGCGACCGTCGGGCGTCGCACCCGGGTGTTCCTCATGGCGATCATGGGCTCGATGTGGGTCGGGGGACCGACGTGGCTGCACTTCCACCACGAGACGGGCACCTACGGTCGGACGCTCGTGGTGACCGTGGCGTTCCTCCTCATCGCGATTGGCCTCGGCATCTGGGCGCGTGAGTCGATGGGCAAGACGCTGGTCAACCGCCGGCTCGGCGCCACGGTCGTGTTCGTCCTCGTGAGCCAGATCGCGCTCGAGGTCGGGGGCATGCTGGGCGGGCTCTCGGTGCGCGAGATCCACGCCACGTTCCCGTCGCTGTGGGCGACCGGGATCGGGATGGTAGCGCTCTGGCTCGAGCCCAAGTTCGCGCCCACCGCCATCGCCGGGTTCGCGCTCGTCATCGTCGCCCGCGCCTTCCCCAGGTGGATGTACCTGGACTACGCGCTCTTCAACTTCATCCTCGCCGTCAACGTGATCGTGGTGTGGTTTCCGCGCGAGGACATCGAGGCCGCGCGCGAGGACCTCCGCCAGGGGCGCCGCCCACGCTGGCGACGCGGCACCCCGCCGCGCTAGAAGTGGCCGGTGTCCGAGATCACCCGCCACTTCGCCGTCGCCCCTGACGAACTCGCGCGCGCGCTCCTCGCGGCGACCGGCCCAGGAGCGCTGCCCGCGATCCTGCGCGGAAAGCCCGAGGGCGAGGCCGCCCGCAAGGCGCTGCCCGCCCTCGTCGCCGCCCACGGGGTCGGCTTCGTGGTCGCGGCGCGCCTCCGGGGCCACGAGCTCGCCGCGCCGCTCGAGGTGGCCGAGGAGCGCACCGACGGCACCGTGCGCGCGCGCCTCCGCGCCGCTGCTGCGCGCAACGGCGTTCCCCTCGAGTTCCCCGCGGCCGTCGTGCGCGAGACCGAGCAGCTGCTCGCCGCGCCAGGCATCGACGACCCGACGCTCGTCGACCTCACCGCCCTGCCGTTCGTCACCGTCGACGGGCCCACCTCGCGCGACCTCGACCAGGCGCTCCACCTGTCGCGCGAGGGCGCGGGCTACTGCTTCCGCTACGCGATCGCCGACGCCGCGTACTACGTGCGGCCCGCGAGCGCTCTCTTCGAGGAGTGCCTCGCCCGCGGCGCGAGCTACTACCTGCCCGGGCAGTCGTTCCCCATGCTGCCGCGCGCGCTCTCGGAGGGCCTCGTCTCGCTCAACGAGGGCGTCGACCGGCGGTCCCTCGTGTTCGTCATCTCGCTCGACGCGGCGGGCGTCGTCACGAAGACCGAGCTCGTGCGCGCGCGCGTGCGGAGCCGCGGCAAGCTCTCGTTCCCCGCCGTGCAGGCGTTCCTCGACGGCGACGGCGCCTACGACCGCGAGCCCTACGCCGAGAGCCTGCGCCTCCTGCCGGTGATCGGGCGCCTCCGCGAGACGGACGCGGCCCTCCGCCAGGTGGTCCGCTACCGCCGCACCGAGCTCGAGCTGAAGATCGGCGGCGAGGGCCTGAGCTTCATCGTCCTCGAGGGCCTCCGCCACGAGGTCGAGCGCTGGAACGAGCAGCTCTCGCTCCTCTGCAACTCCGAAGGCGGCACGTTCCTCCGTGACGCCAAGAGGCCGGAGATCCAGCCCATCTACCGCGTGCACCCGGCGCCCGACCCGGACCGCGTCGCCGGCCTCGAGGCCATGATCGCCGCCGTGGTCGAGCTGCACGCGCTGCCTCCCTCGTTCCTGTGGAAGGCGGCCGGCCCGCAAGGGCTCTCGGACTACCTCGCGCAGCTGCCCACCGAGGGTCCGCACGCGCGCATCGCCGCCGCCATCCAGCGACAGGCCATCCTCGTGAACGTGCGCTCGTCGTACTCCACCGAGCCCGGCCTGCACCACGGGGTCGGCGTCGAACCCTACGCGCGCTTCTCGGCGCCCATGCGGGAGATCGTCGGCGTGTTCGTGCACAAGGAGGCCATCGAGAAGCTCACCGGCAAGGGCAGCATCGACGTCGCGCTCCGCACGCGGGTGGTCGACTCGGCCAACCGCGCGCGCGACGTGCAGCGCCGCCTGAACGACGCCGCCAACCGCATGGTGCTCGACCAGATCTTCGGGGAAGATCTGAAGAAGCGCCTCGAGGATCGCCCGCTGCACGTGGGCACGGTCGTCGGGGTCGCGCCGGGCAAGGTGCACGTCTTGCTCGACGCGCCCACCATCGACGTGAAGCTCTACATGGGCGACGTCGGCAAGGGGCTCGGCGGGTTCCTCGTGGTCGGCCACGCCGGCGCCGCGCTGCTCAAGGACGGCAAGCGCGCGCTCGCCCTCGGCGACGAGCTCAGGGTGCGGGTCGAAGGCCGCGACGAGTCGCGCGATCGCTGGGTGCTGATCCCGCGATGATGCAAGGTCAATGCGGGTGATCTTGCCTCGACGGGACGGGCTGCGTCTCCGGCGGGCACCAATTCAGTCCTCGACGCGCGGCGCGAGTCCGTAGCGCTCGATCTTCCGGTAGAGCGTCGACCGATCGAGGCCCAGGATGCGGGTGGCCTCGGTCTTGTTCCACCGGACGGCCTCCAGCACCCGCAGCAGGTACCGGCGCTCGACCTCCTCCAGCGTCACGAGCTCGGTGGGGTCGAGGTCGCCCCCGAGCGAGAACGAGTCGGATCGGTGTTCGCGGACCCGCGGAGGCAGGTCCTCGACGAGGATGTGGTCGGTCAGCGTGAGCGCCACGGCGCGCTCGACGCAGTTCTGGAGCTCGCGCACGTTTCCCGGCCACGGGTAGTCGAGGAGCTTCTCGGCGGCGCGGGCGGTGAAGCCGACCACCGACTTCTTGGTGCGAGAGGCGAAGCGATCGAGGAAGAACCGGGCCAGGACGAGCGCGTCAGCGCCCCGACTGCGAAGCGGCGGAACCTCGACGTGGACCACGGCGATGCGGAAGAACAGGTCTTCTCGGAAGCGCCCCTCGGCCACCGCCGACTCGAGGTCACGGTTGGTGGCGGCGACGATGCGCACGTCGAACGGCACCTCGCTCGTGCCGCCGACGGGCCGTACGGTCCGCCCCTCGAGCGCACGCAGGAGCTTCGCCTGCATCGCGAGCGGCATCTCGCCGAGCTCGTCCAGGAAGAGGGTGCCCGACGAAGCTGCCACGAACAACCCTTCGCGCCGGGCCCGCGCATCGGTGAACGCGCCACGCTCGTGGCCGAACAGCTCGCTCTCGAGCAGCCCCTCGGGGAGCGCGGCGCAGTTGATGGCCACGAAGGGCCGGTCGGCGCGCGGACTCCGCTGGTGGATGGCCCGCGCGACCAGCTCCTTGCCGACGCCGCTCTCGCCGGTGATCAGGATGGTGGCGTCGGTCGGGGCGACCCGCCCGACGAGCACCGAGAGGTCGCGCATGCAGGCGCTCTCTCCGAGCATCTCGTCGATCGAGACGGGAAGGGAGGCCCGGAGGCGTCGCACCTCCTTCTCGAGGTCGCGCAGCCGGATCGAGCGATCGAGGGACAGGCGGAGCTGCGTGAGATCGTAGGGCTTGGTCAGGAAGTCTGCGGCGCCGGCGCGCAAGGTCGCGACCGCGGTCTCGATGCTCGCAAACCCCGTGACCACGATGACCGGCAGGGTCGGGTGGCTGTCCAGGATGCGACGGCACAGGGCGATGCCGTCCATGCCACCCATGCGCACGTCGGTCACCACGGCGTCGAAGTGGCTCCTCTCGAGCGCCGCGAGCGCCGCTTCGGCCCGGTCGGCCGTCTCCACGACGAAGCCTTCACGCCCGAGGCCCCGCGCGAGCTCGGCGCGGAGGTCGCGGTCGTCGTCGACGACGAGGATCTGGTGGCCCATGCCTCTGCTTCAGCCCGATGGTATCGCAGCGCGCGGCCGGATGCTCGTGGGCCGGTCGCGGGACGCGACGGCGCTCTGCAAGACGTCGAGCATACGGGCGACGCCCAGGGGCTTCTCGAGGAGGGCGAAGGCGCCCAGCATCTCGGCGCGCGTGTACGTCCGGGCGTCCGGGAAGGCAGTCATGAGGACCATCGGGGTCGGCCACTCGGCGAAGCGCACCGCGCGCAGGATCTCGAGCCCCGTCAAGCCGGGCATGTTCACGTCGCTGAGGATGACGTCCGGCCGCGGGAACGCACCTCGCGACACGCCCGACAGCACGGCGATGGTCTCGCTGCCGCTGCTGGTCGAGAGCACTTCGTAGCCGTGTTGTTCGAGGACCGACCGTAGCGTCGCGCGCAGGTCGAGGTCGTCCTCGGCGAGGAGGACCCGGAGCGGAGGATCGAGAGGAGTGGAGTGGGCGGACATGCGGCCCCTCCCAAGCAGTTGCCGTGCCGATCGGCCAGCCGCCTTCCGCGAAGCGAATCGAGCCCTACCGCGCGTCAAGATGTCGCGTTGTCGCGATTCGCAACAGCGTCGGCAGCCCCTTCCTCGCCTGGGCACGCGCGTCGCGGGTCGGCATGGCTCCTGCTGGAGGCGATCGCGGAGGACCTTCATGAGAGCACCCGACGTCACGATCCTCGAAGCCGGACCCCTCGACGACGACACTCCCACGCTGCGCATGTCGAGAGACGCCTTCACGGAGTCGATCGTCGGCGTCGACCTCATCGATGACGTCGACGGCTCGGCCCTCGCCGACCTCTCCCGTCGCTCCGAGGAGCCGTGATCCTCCCTTCGATCGCGTCCGTCGTGCCCGTCCGCAGGGCGCACGGGCAGTCGGTCATCGCCGCGCTCGTCACCGGCGTCTAGTGGAACGCGGCCCACGGGCTCATCGTCATCGCCGGCTACAAGTTCCCCAACGGGCAGCGCGCGGGGCCGCCCTCGGGCCTCTGCTAGATCACCTTCGAGTTCTGAGGGAGTCGGGCGCGACCTCACGCGCATGGAACAAACATGAAGCTCGTGGCGAAGTTCGCGCTGGCCTTCTTCCTGGCCGCGACCGTCTGTCTGTTCTTCTCGTCCTGGTTCTCGGCGCGCCGTGCCGTCGCCCGGGTCGATGCGAGCGCCGAGGCCGATCTCCGGGGTCTCGCCACGGGACTGCGGGAGGGCCTCCGTAGCGTCTGGGCAAGCCAGGGTCGTGCAGCCGCCATGGAGTTCCTTCGCGCCGCCCACACCGGAGAGGTCGACCTCGCGTGGTCCGCCTCGAAGGACCTGCGTCCCCCGGTGGTCATCGAGGACGTCGCGCGAGGCCGGCGCATCTCGCTCTCGTTGCCCATGCGGGTGGCCGACGAGGAGGGCGTCCTCACCCTGTCTCGCGCGCTGCCGGACGCCCGGACCGTGATGAAAGAGGAGCTGCGCGCGGAGCTGTTCACCACGCTCTCCTTGGCGGTCGTCGGCGTCGCCCTCGCCGTCGCCCTCGGTGGCGTCCTGATCGGGTCGCCCCTCGCCCGGGTGGCACGACAGGCGCAGCGCATCGGGGCGGGCGACCTCTCGCAGCGCCTGCGATCCGATCGCAAGGACGAGCTCGGCGACCTCAAGCGCGCCCTCAACGTGATGTGCGATCGGCTGGCCGAGGCGCGCGAGCGAGTGGAGCGGGAGGAGGCTGCGCGACTCGAGACGCTGGAGCGCATGCGGCACCTCGACCGGCTCGGTACGGTCGGCACCATCGCGTCCAGCATCGCCCACGAGCTCGGCACCCCGCTCAACGTGGTCCTCATCCGAGCCCAGTCGTTGACCGGCGCGGACCTCGTGCCGTCCGAGGTGCGAGACGCTGGGCTCACCATCGGTCGGCAGGTGGAGAAGATGAGCGCCATCGTTCGACAGCTGCTCGGGCTGGCCCGGCGAGAAACCACGCCGCGCGCCCCCATCCGCCTCTCCGAGGTGGCCGTCGAGGTGCAGGATCTCCTGGCGGGGCTCGCCAAGAAGAACCGCACCCAGCTGGTCGTGCAGGGCGACGCCGATCCCCAGGTGCTCGCGGATCGCGGTCAGCTCGTCCAGGTCGCGACCAACCTGGTGGTCAACGCGGTGCACGCCATGCCGGAGGGGGGCGTCATCATCCTCCGGGTGGCGCAGGGCCTCGTCGTTCCCCCCCGAGGCGGTCCGGCGATGTTGATGGCGAGCCTCGCCGTGCTCGATCAAGGGTCCGGCATGACCCCTGACCTGGTCGCGCAGATCTTCGAGCCGTTCTTCACCACCAAGCCGCATGGCCGCGGCACTGGCCTCGGCCTCGCCGTGGCCCGGGGCATCGTCGAGGATCACAACGGCTTCCTCGAGGTGACGAGCCTCGAGGGGCGCGGCAGCACCTTCGAGCTCCACCTGCCGCTCGTCGAATGAGCGCTACTCGTCGGAGACGAGGGCGAGCAGCGCCGCGACCTTGCTCTTGCGCTCCACGGGGTGGCGCAGGGGCAGGTGCGCGCGGACGCGGTAGGTGTTGCGTCGCCCCTCCCGCTCGTGGGTCAGGTACCCCGCCTCCTCCAGCTCGGCCACGATGCGCTGCGCCGCGCGCTCGGTGATCCCCACCTGATCGGCCAGGTCGCGAAAGCGCGCCTGGGGGTCACGGGCGATGCAGAGGAGCACGTGCGCGTGGTTGGTCAGGAATGTCCAAGCGGGCTTTTCGGCGGGGGGAGCAGGCGTCTTGCGCGCAGCCATGGATGACCTTGCAGGAGGTCGAGACTTACGATACACGAAGCACGACACTCATTTCGTGTGTCGTGTTTCGTAGATACTCTATCAGCGGGGCCTCTGCCCTGCAAAGGCCGAGGTGTGTCCATGCGCTACCAGCTCGACGCAGAGGGGAAGAAGCGGGTCACGGTGATCGCCGGCGACGGCATCGGGCCTGAGGTAGTGGCCGCCACGCGGGCGATCCTCGACGCCACCGGGGTCCGCATCGCGTGGGAGGCGCACGAGGCCGGCGCAGAGGTCTTCAAGCGAGGTCTCGCGAGCGGCGTCCCCAAGGAGACCATCGCGTCCATCAAGGACACCCGCGTCGCCCTCAAGGGTCCCCTCGAGACGCCCGTCGGCTTCGGCGAGAAGAGCGCCAACGTCACGCTGCGCAAGCTCTTCGAGACCTTCGCCAACGTGCGCCACGTGCGCGAGATGCCCAACGTGAAGACCCGCTACTCGGGCGCGGGGGTCGATCTCGTCATCGTGCGCGAGAACGTCGAGGACCTCTACGCCGGCATCGAGCACATGCAGACCCCCGGGGTCGCCCAGTGCCTCAAGATCATGTCGCGCAAGGGGTGCGAGAAGATCGTGAGGGTCGCCTTCGAGCTCGCCCGCGCCGAGGGGCGCAAGCGCGTCCACTGCGCCACCAAGGCGAACATCATGAAGTTCACCGAGGGCCTGCTCAAGAAGACGTTCGAGGAGATCGCGCCCGAGTACCCCGAGCTCGAGGCGAGCCACATCATCATCGACAACTGCGCCCACCAGCTCGTGCGCACCCCTTCGCAGTTCGACGTCATCGTCACCTCGAACATGAACGGCGACATCCTCTCCGACCTCGCGTCGGGGCTCATCGGAGGGCTCGGCTTCGCGCCCGGTGCCAACCTCGGCAACGAGGTCGCCATCTTCGAGGCGGTGCACGGCAGCGCCCCCAAGTACGCGGGCAAGAACGTCATCAACCCGACGGCCGTCCTCCTCTCCGGCGTGATGCTGCTGCGTCACCTCGACGAGTTCGCCGCCGCTGCGAGCGTCGAGCACGCGCTGCTCCTGACCTTGGAGCAGGGCGTGTACACCCGCGACGTGCGCCCCGAGGGCAGCGTCTCGACGACCACCTTCACCGAGCGCGTCATCGCGAACCTGGGTCGCAAGTCCGAGCAGTTCCAGGTCCGCGACTACCGTCCACTCTTGATGCGCGAGTTCTCCTCCGACCCGGTGTTCGTGCGCCCGGAGCGCCGTCGGACCGCGGGCGCAGACCTGTTCCTCGAGTCGCCGCTCTCCCCTGGCGACCTCGGCCGCAGCCTCGACCAGATCGCCGAGGCGACCCCGCTGCGCCTCAAGATGATCTCCAACCGCGGCACCAAGGTGTACGCGGACACGGGCGCCATGACCGACTGCGTCGACCAGTGGCGCTGCCGCTTCGTGCTCCGGGACGGCGACGGTGACCTCGACGACGCGACGCTGTTCGACCTCCTGCGGCGGGTCGCGGCCGCGCACCGCTGGATGCACGTGGAGAAGCTCCAGGAGTTCGACGGACAGCTCGGCTACTCGCGCGCCCAGGGGGAGGACTGAGCCATGCGGTGGCAGGCCGCTCTCCGGGAGTATCGCCGTAGCTCGGTGGAGGGAGTCGAGATGGACGCACGCGCACCGGTGTTGTTCGTCCTCTGTGCGGAGTGCGGCCCGGCGGGACGCCTCGTCGCCGCCCTCGATCCCGCCGCCGTGTTGCAGACGTTCGGCGGCGTCGAGAACCCGGACGACCCGGCGATCCGCGCCACGATCGAGTACGCCGTCCGGCAACAGGGGGTGCGCAGCATCCTCGTCTGCGGGCACACCGGGTGTCGCGCTCGCGCCGAACCAACCCGGGAAGAGAGCCGAGCAACCGTGGTCGCGCAGTGCCGGCGCTTGCGAGACGACAAGGCGATCGGCGCGCTGCTGCAGGCGCACCGGGTCGTCGTGCGGCCGGTGCTCTTCGACGAGGCCGAGGGGGACGTCTTCCTCTGCAGCTACGAGGGCGACCGGCTCACGCTGCTCGACGACGAGGCCTTCGGGCGGCTCCTCGCGTCGAGCGCCGTCGACCGCACGACCTGAGGTATCCTCGGCGGCGTGGCGCTCGTCGAGCTCAAGCGGGAGTCGTTGCGACTGATCGGGACCTGGGCGCTGCGGTCTCTCGGTATCCTCGTCCTATCGCTCGTGGTCCTGCGGCTCCTCGGCCGCGTCGGGGCCTGGTCGGAGTCCCTGCGCACCCGCCTCGACGGGTGGCTGCGCAAGCGCGGTCGGGGCCTCGGCTATCGCACCGTCGAGGTGCTGAGCGTCGAGGTCCTGGTCCAGTTGAACCACTCGCTGCTCGTTGCGTTGCGAGCGATCACCTCCGTCGCGGTGCTCTACGTGTGGGTGGTGGTCGTCGGCGCGCTGGTCGGGCAAGCGAGCCGGGTCGTCGACTACTTCGTCCGTCCAGTGATCGGAGCCGTCGCGGCGCTCGGGGCGAGCCTCCTCGCGTTCGTGCCCAACCTGGTCTCGCTCGGCGTGATCCTCGTAGTCGCCTGGTTCGTCACCCGGGTGGTCGGGCAGTTCGCGGACGCCGTGTCCGAGGGCCGGATGAAGCTCTCGTGGCTGCACGCCGATCTCGCCAGCCCGACCAAGCGCATCGTCACCTTTGGCATCTGGATCGTCGCCCTCGTCATGGGTCACCCGTACCTGCCAGGCAGCGAGTCGCGGGCGTTCCAGGGGGTCGCTGTGGTGTTCGGCGTGCTCATCTCGCTCGGCTCGTCGAGCGTGGTCGGCAACGCGCTCGCCGGTCTCGTGCTCACCTACTCGCGGTCCTACAAGCCCGGCGACCGCGTGAAGATCGGTGACGTCGTCGGCGACGTGGTCGACCTAGGTCCGTTCAACACGCGCCTCCGCACCACCAAGGACGAGGAGGTCATCGTCCCCAACGCGGTGGTGATGGGGGCGAGCGTGGTGAACTACTCGAGCTTCGCAGCGGAGGGGGGCGTGCAGATCTCGGCCAAGGTCACCATCGGCTACGACGCGCCCTGGCGCACCGTGCACCGGCTGCTGGTCACCGCCGCGGAGCGCACGCCCGACCTGCTCGCGACGCCCTCGCCCTACGTGCTGCAGACCTCGCTCGACGACTTCTACGTCTCCTACGAGGTGCGCGCCTACTGCGACCGACCGCGCGAGCTGCACCTCGTGTCGGCGGCGCTCAACCAGAGCATCCAGGACACGTTCTTCGCCGAGGGCGTGGAGATCTGCTCGCCGCACTACGAGGCGTTCCGCGACGGCAACGCCTCCACGATCCCGAAGGCGAAGACCGGGCAGGAGCCACCCCCGGCGCCAGGGCGACCACAGCACCACTCGTGAAGCGAGGACCGATGGCCACCCACTCGAGCATCGAGCTGTTCTTCCAGGAAGGCACCTCCGACAAGGTGTACACCGCGGCGATCGTCGAGGACGGCGGCGCCTACACCGTGCAGGTACGGTGGGGTCGCCGCGGCTCGACGCTCAACTCCGGCAACAAGGCCGTGCGCGTGCCGCTCGCGCAGGCAGAGAAGACCTACGACCGCCTCGTCGCCGAGAAGACCAGCAAGGGCTACCAGCCGATCACCGAGGAGGTGAAGCCCGCGGCCGTCGCGCCGAAGGAGGGCGAGGGGTCGGGGAGCCGCGTGCAGGGCCGGCGCCCCAAGGTCGGCCCCGCCGCGCAGCTGCTCGAGCCGCTCGACGAGTCGGAGCTCGCGCGCTTCCTGGACGACGACGCGGTGCTCGCGCAGCAGAAGCTCGACGGGGTGCGGGTGCTCGTCACCATCGGGTCGCCGTCGATCGCCACCAACCGCGACGGTCAAGCCACGAGCGTCCCGGCCGCGGTGCTCGAGGGGCTCTCGTACCTGCCCGACGGCACCATCGTCGACGGCGAGGTGATCGGCGCCGCGTACTGGCTGTTCGACGTGCTCGCGATCGGCGCGCGCGACGTGCGGTCGCTCGGCTACGAGGCCCGCTTCCGGCTGCTCGACGAGGAGCTCGCGCCAGGCCTCGACGGGGAGACGCGCGTGCTGCCGATCGCCGTCGGCCCCAAGGCCAAGAAGGCGCTCGCCGAGCAGCTCCGCGCGTCGCACGCCGAGGGCGTGGTGTTCAAGCAACGGAAGGCCCCGTACGAGTCCGGTCGGCGCAGCACGCAGCGCAAGTTCAAGTTCGTGAAGTCGGCCGACGTGGTCGTGCTGTCCAACGCGGGCAACGCGTACCAGATGGCGGTGTACGACGACGCCGCGCTGTTCGAGGTCGGCAAGGTGTTCGCCGGCACCACCAACGAGTCCCGCCGCGCGCTCGACGCGCGCCTCGGCGAGGGGGAGAGGCCGGTGATCGAGGTGCGCTACCTCTACGCGACGGACGACGAGCAGCTCTACCAGCCGGTGTTCGTGCGTATCCGCGACGACAAGCCCGCCGAGGACTGCCTCCGCGCGCAGCTCCGCAAGACCAGCCGCGCGGTCCTCTAGGCCGTCAGCCGCCGACGGAACAGATCGACGACGAGTCCGTACGAGGTGTGCGCGAGCGCGGGGTCGTAGCGCGGTCCCTCGTCGCGCAGGAACGCGTGCTGCGCGTTCCACTCGTGCCACTCGAACGTGCAGCCCACCTCGACGAGGCGCCGCTGGATCTGCGCGCGACCCTCGTCGGGCACGTGCGGGTCCTGTCGGCCCCACACCATGAGCAGCTCCCCGCGGATCTCGCCCGCGCGCGCGAGCGAGTCGTCGCCGCCCCGCCCGAGCGTGCCCTTGTGCAGGTCGGTCGCGTAGAAGCACGCGGTCGCGGCGACGTCCGGCTGCAGCGCCGCGCGGAACGCCAGGTGGCCGCCGATGCACACGCCCATCGCCCCGAGCCGACCAGTGCAGTGGGGCGACGCCGCGAGGTGATCGAGCGCGGCGCGCGCGTCGGCGTCGTAGGCGGCCACCGTCTTGCCGACCTTGTGCGCGTTGCCCCGCTCCGCCCCGGCCGCGTCGTAGGCGAGCACCACGCCCGGCGCCGCCTCGAGGTCGTGGAAGATCTCCGGTACCGCGACCAGGAACCCGTGCCCGACGAGGAGCTGCGCCATCCGGTGGATCGGCGGGGTGCGCTGGAAGATCTCGGAGAACAGCACGACGCCCGGGAAGCGTTCCGGGCCTCGCGCGCCGACCGCGACGGGTCGGTAGAGGTACGTCCGCATGGGCCCCGTCGGCGTGGGGAGATCGACGGGCGGGTCCTCGACGAGCAGCATCGGTCACTCCTTCGGCTTGCGGGCGCGGGGCGCGCGCTTCTTCGTCGTGGCGCGCGGGCTGTCGGGCAGGACCTGCTGCAGCTCGACCGCCGGCGCGAACAGATCGCCGTGCGCCTCGACGCGGGCGAGCACCTGGTCTGGCTCGAACACCAGCGCGCGCGCGTCGCCGCTCTCCGCCGCGCGCTCGATCTCGGCCCACGAGATCGGCGTCGACACCGTGGGCCGCTCCCGCGCGCGCAGGCTGTAGACGCCGATGGTCGTCTTGTTGAAGTCGTTCTGGCTCCAGTCGACGAAGATCTTCCCGTCGCGCACGCTCTTCTTCATCTCGGAGACGAACAGATCGGGGTGCTTCTCCGAGAAGTCCTCGGCGATGGCGCGCGCGAAGCCCTTGGTGTCGTCGTAGGTGGTGGGCGTGTTGAGCGGCACGTAGAGCTGCATGCCCTTGTTGCCCGAGGTCTTGGCGACGGATTGCAGGCCCATCGTCTCGAAGAGGGCGCGGAACACCAGCGCCGCCTTGCAGCAGGTGACGAGGTCGGCGGGCGGTCCGGGATCGAGGTCGAACACCACCATGGTCGGCGTCTCGAGCGACCGCGCGCACGAGAGCGACGGGTGCAGCTCGAGGGCCGCGAGGTTGGCCGCGAACACCAGCGTCGCCGTGTCGTCGCACAGCAGGTAGTGCAGGTCGGCGCCGCGCCCGTGGCCCCAGATCGGCACCGTGCGCACCCACTCGGGCCGCGACTTGGTGGCGTTCTTCTCGAAGAAGTACATCGCGCCCACGCCGTTCGGGTACCGCTTGAGCGTGAGCGGACGGTCGCGCAGGTGCGGCAGGAGCACGGGCGCGATGCGGCGGTAGTAGTCGACCACCTGGCCCTTGGTGAACCCCGCCTCGGGGTAGAGCACCTTGGACTGGTTGGAGAGCGTGAGGGTGCGGCCCTCGATCTCGACGTCGATCGTCTCGCGCTTGGGCTTCTTCGGCGCGTCGCCCTCGGCCATGGAGGCAACGTACCGCGACTCGGAACACGGGGCCTACAGCGGCGTGACCGTCACCTTGTCGAAGCACACCGCCGCGTCCCACCCGTTGAACGCGAAGTGGTCGTGGCCGTTGCCCGAGAGGGGCTTGTCGTCGACCATCTCGTGCACGAGCGTGCCGTCGACCTTGAAGCTCACGGTGCGCCCGTCGGTGCGCGCGAGCTCGAAGTGGTAGGTCTGGTTCGGGACGAGCTTGCCGTTGGCGATGGAGCCGGTGCCGGCGAGCAGCGGGGTCTGCTTGGCCTCGGGGCCGTGCTCGTCCATGCGCGCGAGCCAGTGCTCCGCGTTCTTGTGGGCGCCGAGCACCGCGACGTAGGCCGTGGCCATGTAGTTCTTGCCGTCGACGTCGAACGCGCAGCCGTCGCCGAACAGCTCCACCTTCACGTCGCCGTCGGGCGAGAGCGGCGTGGCGTCGAACTCCACGCGCGCGTTGGCCGGCAGCCGCTTCTTGAGCCACAGCGGGTGGTTGCGCGGCTTCTGGGTGCACACCCGGCCGCCGCGGATCGCGTACGCGCCGTACGACGTGGAGAGCCAGTCGGCGCCGAGCTCCGTGCGGTCGAAGTTGTCGGTGAAGGCCTCCGTGAGCAACGGGTCGGTGCCCGCGTTGCAGGGGGGGGCAGGTTGCCCGGCCTTCTTGGGCGCGACCGGCTTGGGCGCCCCGGGGAGCACCTCGTCCGGCTCGGCCTTGCAGGCGGCGAGGACACACAACACAGGAATCAGCCGAGAAAGCCGCGGGTTTCGCATGCGCGCGGATGGACACTAGCAGGCAGACGCCGAGCCAACTACGGTCCCGCGCCCGAGGCCATGCACCCCATCCTCTTCAAGATCCCCCTTCCTCACTGGAAGGTCCCGTATCCTGCGTTCGCCGACTCGCGGGCCGTGATCTACATGATCGTGGGTCTCGTGCTGGGACTCCTGGCGCCCTCCATGATCGAGGCGGTCAAGAAGTACCACTGGGCGATCACCGGCGTGGCCGGCCTGCTCGTGGGCTTCCTCGCCACCAAGGTGATGAAGATCCCCTTCCAGTACAAGATGGAGCGCTACGAGCTCTCCACGTTCCCGATCTACGCCTACGGCGTGATGCTCGGGCTGTCGCTGGTCGTGGGCTGGTACATCTCGCTCACCATCGCCAAGGACGACGGCCTGCCGCGCGAGACGATGGCCAACAACTACGTGTTCACCGCGATCATGGCGATCCTCGGTGCGCGCGTGCTGTTCATCGTCACCAACCTCGACTCGTTCGAGTCGTGGAAGGACTGGTTCGCCATCCGCTCGGGCGGCCTCGTCGCCTACGGCGGGTTCCTCGGCGGGTTCCTCGGCAGCTGGTACTACTGCGCGAGCAAGAAGGTCCGCCTGATGGCCTGGGCCGACGCGGCGGTGCCCTCGCTGGCGAGCGGCCTCTTGTTCACGCGGCTCGGCTGCTACATGTACGGCTGCGACTTCGGCAAGCCCCTCAAGGAGGGCGCGCCCAAGCTGCTCGAGAAGCTCGGCACGTTCCCCGAGTGGTACTACGACCAGCGCGCCGGCAAGTACCTCGACGAGCAGTCGCTCCACCAGCTCCTCGCCGATCCGGCCAACAAGCCGCAGATCCTCAAGGGCTCGCCGGCGTGGGAGCAGCACATGCACTCGTTCCCGCAGGTGCGCGAGCTGCACCACTCGCTGCCGGTCCACCCGACCCAGCTCTACGAGTCGCTCACCGGCCTGTTCCTGCTCGGGCTCCTGTTCTGGGCGCGCAAGCACATGAAGGCCCGCGAGAAGGAGGGCGAGCCGTTCTTCCGCGGCGAGATCTTCCTGCTCTTCACCTTCGGGTACGGCGTGCTGCGCTTCATGCTCGAGATGGTGCGTGACGACGCGGAGCGTGGCACCTACGGCCCGCACTTCGAGCCGCACATCATCTACCCGGTGTGCCTCATGGTGCTGGCCCTCGCGTTCGTGTTCGGCCTCTCGAACATGGTCTCCGAGCGCTTCCGCGTCATCGCCAAGTCGGTCGCCATCCTGATCCCGCTCGCGGTGTTCTTGGTGCTGCGCCCCGCCAACAAGTTCGCCGCCGTCGACATGGTGCAGCTCTCCACCTCGCAGTGGATCGCGCTCCTCACGGGCGCCATGGCCGCCGTCTACTACCGTCGCGGGCTCGACATCGCGGTCGCCGATCCGGCGGTCGCGGCCGACCTCGGCGCGGGCGTCCCCGAGCTCGTCGAGATGGAAGCGGCGATGGCCCGCGGCGAGGAGTGGAAGAAGGACGAGGGCGACGACGAGGACGAAGAGTCCGACGAGCCCGCGGCCGACGAGAAGGCCGCTGGCGAGAAGGTCGATGCCAAGAAGGTCGCCGACAAGAAGGCCGACGACAAGAAGCCCGACGACAAGAAGGTCGCCGACAAGAAGGCCGACGACAAGAAGGCTGACGACAAGAAGGCCGACGACAAGAAGGTCGACGACAAGAAGGCCGCGAAGAAGACCGACGACGACGACGAGGCGGACGAGAAGCCCGCCGCCAAGAAGGACGAGCCCAAGAAGGCCGAGCCCAAGAAGGCCGACGAGGGCGAGGACGAATGAACCTGCTCGGCCTGACGCGAGGGGAGTGGATCTTCGTAGGGATCATCACTTTCCTCGTGTTCGGCTGGGCCTGGGTTCCCCGCCTCGGCACCCGTCTCGGGGCCTTCTTCGACAAGCCCTGAACAGCGCCGCTCGGTCACATCGCCCTCGTTCCCCACGGAACGGGGGCTTTGTCTTTTGGGCACGGTCGAGAAATCCCGCCACCGCCGCCCGTGGACGCGCGACGCTGTCGGCATGCCGTACCTCGATCCGCTGCTGCCGCTGGCCGACGTGCTCGACCCCGTCCTCGACCCGCTGACGGTCCGAGCGGTCCGACCGATCCTGCGCATCGTCGCGGGCCCTCCGCTGCGCGCCCAGCGCGCCGCCCTCCGCGAGCGTGCGCTGCCCGACGCGATCGCGCGCTGGTCGCCCCGGATCGACGCTCTCGCGGGCGGCTCGGTGAGCGAGTACGACGCGACCGTCGGCGCCGCGGTCGCCGACCTGCGCGGGGACGCCGAGGCCCAGGTCGTCGAGGGACCGATCGAGCGCGCCGCCCACGCCTTCGACCGCGCCTGGTACGCGAACGACCCCGAGTGGATCGACGACCCACGCCTCCCGCGCCACGTGCGCGTGCGCGCGCTCGATCGCCTCGATCGACTGAACGAGACCATCGGCGCGTACGAGGCGTTCTTCGCGGCCATCGAGCCGCTGGTCGAGCACGCGCGACGGTCGGGGGTCGAGTGCCCGACCCTCGTGGATCTGTGCAGCGGCCACGCGATGTTCGCCGTGGCGATGGCCCTGCGGTTCGGGGCGCGCGAGGGGCGCTGCCGCGTCGTGGCCACCGACCTCGTGCCCGAGTACCTGGGGATCGGCGAGGCCCACGCGCGCCGGCTGTTCCTCCCCGAGAGCGCGCTCGCGTTCGTGCCGCACGACGCGCTCGATCTCGCCTCGCTGCCCGCGAAGATCGGCGGCGCGATCGACGTCGTCACCTGCACGCAGTCGATCCACCACTTCCCACCGGGCTTCGTCGCGCGGATGCTGGGCGCGGGGGCCTCGGCGGCGCGCAGCGGGGCCGTGCTCGTGGACGGCGAGCGCAACGCCGTCGCGGGGGTCACCATCACGCTGCTCTCCGCGTTCATCGGGCGCCTGGGCATGCCCATCGTCCACGACTCGTTCGTGTCGCTCCGCCGCATGTTCACCGAGCAAGAGCTGGCGCTGATCGCCGCGCTCGCGCGCGACGACGACGGACGCCCCCTCGACGTGGAGCGCGGCTGGCTCTCCCCGGGTCACGTCTTCGTGCGCGCCACGACCGCCTGAGACAAGTGAGCGGAGCGAGCCGGAGGCGAGCGCAGTGAACAGCGGCCGCCTCCATGGGCGGCCGCTACAGCCAACAAAAGCGAGAGGGCCGCCATCGCTGGCAGCCCCCGTCACGTCGGCCTGGAGAATCAGGGGCAGACGGTGAAGTAGCCCGTGCTCGGCTGGACCTCGCCCGCACCCACGTAGATGGCCTTGCCGGCCGAGGTGCTGAGGTTGAAGGTCACGCACTGGTTGTCGCTCGTGGTGAAGTCGAAGCCGTCGAGGTGGCCCTGGGTGTCGAACGCGAACCACAGCGCCTTGCCGTTGGTCTTGAGGCGATCGTTCATCTCGAGGCGGGTGCCCTTGACCATGGCGATGTTGCCGCCCACCGACTTCACGGTGCCGTGGAAGCGGTGGAGGTACTTCTTGGTGGTGGTGCGCACGTGCCACCAACCGTTGCTGTCACGCCAGATCCAGTACGCGGCGGGCGCGCCCGGGTGGAGGTGGGGCGGCTGACCCGAGGCCACCGAGTTGTTGGTGGGCTGCGGCGGCGTGGGCGGCGGGGCATACTCGGTGACCACCGGCTGGTTGACCGGGAACTGGTCTACGCCGGCCGAGACCGGGGCTCCGACCACCGGGCCAGGGCCAGGCGCAGGCGCCGGCGCCGGCGCGGGGGCCACGGCTGGTCCGGGCGCGGGGGCAACAGGCGGGGGCGCCGCGGCCGGCGCCGGGGCGGGCCGGGGGCTGTTCGTGTGATCGACGACCCGCACGGTGCAAGCGGTCAGGGCCAGGAGCGGAAGGACGGCAAGAAGGTTGCGCATGGTTCCTCGCAAGGTGAGCCGGACGTGAGCCTACCTTCGACCGGGGGAGGGTGGGGCCTATTCACCTTCTCCCAGGAATCATTCTCCCTCTCCTGCGTTGACCCCCCCCTCGTCGGGCGCTAACCGCTCCCCCCCCCGCCCGAGGGAATCTCCCCTCGGCGGCCGTGACCCACACGCGGGTCGACCCGCGTACACCCGGAAGAGCAAGCCCATGGCCAAGACCCCCTCCCAGATCGTCAAAGAGAAGTTCGGCGACAAGAAGAAGCTCGTCGAGGCCGTGCAGAAGTTCGTCGGCGACGCCCTCTGGGTCCCCCGCCTCAACGAGAGCAAGGGCCTGGCCCACGTCTCGAACGCCAAGCTCCTCCGCCTGCTCGACACCTTCACCACCGTCGAGACCAAGTGGGGCACCCGCGCCAAGCTGATCGACGCCGTCATCGAGGCCGCTGGCAAGACCAAGGACACCGGTTTCCGCACGAGCATCGAGGGCTGGCCCGTCCCGCGCCTCCTCGACGCGCACCAGTCGTACTCGCGCCGCAACGGCAAGGCGAAGGCCGAGGCCAAGCCGGCCGAGAAGAAGGCCGAAAAAGCCGAGGTCGCCCCCGCCAAGGCCGCCGCCAAGAAGGCGCCCGCCAAGGCCGCCGAAGAGAAGCCGGCCGCCAAGAAGCCGGCCGCCAAGAAGCCCGCCGCCAAGAAGTGAGCGGAGCGAGCCGCAGGCGAGCGCAGTGAACAGCGGCCGCCTCCATGGGCGGCCGCAACAGCCAGCAGTGAAAGCGAGACGTGCTGGAGCGGCCCACCTCGGGCCGCTTCGGCGTTTTGTGCCCGGCGGGCCGAGAAGTTTGCCGGAGCCCCCCCCGCCCGTTAGACCACCCCCATGGCCGTCGGTCCTGCTCGTGCCCTCGCGCTCGGCACGGCGCTCGCGTTCGTCGCGTGCGCCGGTACCAAGGAGCCCGCGGCCCCCTCGCGGCTCGCGCTCAAGGAGTCCTCGGCGCCGCCGATCGAGGCGCAGCCCAAGGACTCCGTCTCGCGCGAAGCGGTCGACACGGCGGTCGCTGGCGGCCTCGGGAAGTTCCTCACCCACGTCGAGGTC